>JAQBXL010000054.1 GCA_027624135.1 Chloroflexota bacterium | reverse complement strand
CTGGACCGCCTATCCCCCGGCCTTCCCCATCTGCCAGGAAACTCCGGGATGACTCATGTTTTGTTTTGCTCCAGGTCCAGACAGCCGGTCCAATGCTAGCTGCGTTCTATTTCTTGAACTCCGGCATCACTTCTTTGCCAAACCGCTCCAGTTGTTCCAGAATTACGCTCTGCGGTGTGCCAACTACTGAGCCAACATTGACTTGCTCCAGTCCGGGGTAACGTGACTGAACATCACGAAGCTTCGCGGCGACCAACTCAGGGGGGCCGCAAAGCCACGAACCCGCCTTGATACCGTCTTCCAAGGTCGGCAAGTTGGCTGATCTGGCCTTGGACGAACCTTGGGCCAGGGCGACCATCTGTTCGTCAGAGAGGCCCCGCACGAATCCCAACGGCGCAAACATCTTCATGTTCTCTTCAAAGAAAATGCGAGCCTCGCTGATCGCCTTCTCTTCAGTGTCGGCGATGTGGATGGAGTAGCCGATGCAAAGATCGGTGCCCAACTCGGTCTCGCGTCCGTGCTTGGCCAGAGTGTCTCGCCACTGGGTAACCACCTGGTCGGTGGCGCCGCCGGCTGCGGCCCCCCCACCGATGATTCCCTTGATCTTGTGCTTCGCCATGAAATCCATGGCCCGCTGCCCGGCGCTGACTATGGGCTGCCAGGTTTCCACCGGCAGGTTCCGAGGCCGCGGAACCAACGTGATTTCCTTTAGCGTATAACCACGGTAGGGTACCTCCGGAGGCAGAGTGTAGTACTTGCCCTTGTAGGAGAAGGACTCTTCGTTGAAGGCCTTCATGATAATCTCGGTCTGCTCTTCGAACAATTCCCGATTTGCGTCGCTGTCTGTGAGCGTGCTGGGCGCTCCGAAGGTATCGACTTCTCGAGAGTGGTAGCCGCGGGCGATTCCAAAGATGACCCGCCCTCCAGTCAAGATATCTGCCGTGGCGTAGTCTTCGGCTAGGCGCAGCGGATGCCACATTGGGTTAACATTGAATCCGCAGCCAAACTTCAGGTTCTTGGTCAGGTGTGCCAGGTGCACATACAGCATCAGCAGGTTGGGAATGCACTCATATCCCTCGTGTTGGAAGTGATGCTCGGCGGACCAAAAGGTGTCGTAACCAAGTTCTTCCATCTTGAGGACGATGGCCTCCGTCTTGTCGAACACTCCAGCTAATCTCTCGTCAGAGAGCCGGCGTTCGTTGGCTGGGGTTGCATCGAAGCCCATATCGTCGAAATCCACGTGTCCGGCGAACAGGCTTCCGAATTTGGTGATCATAGAATCCTCCGAGGTCGTTTGACTTGGGGACGATACCGCGCATTTTCCTGGGGGCGATACCGCCCATTTTATGGTGGCGTTGAATATTGTCAACCGGATGCAAACAGGTCCGCACTATGAACAGAAATCCTGCTTTTGTCCGGTACCGACCTGAGAGTCCATATCCACTCTCTGCGTTGCTTTGTTAAAATCATTTATCAGAGTTCGATTAGGTATACTACGACGGTAGATATACCATTGCGGCAGGTTAGGTTCCAGGCTAGGTTCAATGACATTTCCATATCCAATAACCACCAATCATGGCTAGAGCTAACTCGGGTCGCAAGATCATGATCGTTGACGACGAATCTGAGTCGGCGATACTCCGAGCTGTCCGCCGCCGATTGGCGTCAGAGGGTTGGGAGGCGCTGGTGATACAACCTGCGCCTGGCCATTCGGTAGGAGAGGAGTTCGAGGCCGCCGCCCTCTGGTCAATAGAAGAGGAGCGCCCGGATGCCGTATTGCTCGATGTCCGGTTCGGCGAGCACCGCGACGACCAGTTCCGCGGACTAAACATCCTAAGCGAGATCGTGGAGAAATGGCCCAAACTTCCGATATTGATGTTCACCCAGTACACCCAGGGTCCAGACCGGGAAACGGCGGTCCAAGGTTCTTTGCAATGGGACGCCCCGGTAGACTTCATAGATAAATTGGCCAGCCCTGATGAGGTGATCTTGCGCCTGCGGCGGCTGATCGGAACCTCACCCGAATCCATCCCCGTCGGGGAGCAGATATTAGTGGATGTCAGCGCGCGGCTGGTATACATCGTCAACGGCGAAGCGTCGGCGCCAGCGCTTGATATTCAGGGCATGAAATTTGAAATCTTCCGGGAACTTGCGGCCACTTGGTATCGCAGCCCAGGAGAATTGGTAGCGTTTTCGCGCCTGGAGCGTTACTCTGACGGCGAAGACCCGCGGGCTTCGTTGCGGGTGAGGATACGGGAGATTAAAGACGCCATCGGCAAAGCTATGAATACTCACTTCGGGCCGTCTGAACTGATCCTAAACGTTAGAGACCAAGGTTACCGTTTGGTTCCACCCAAGTCATGACCAGACTCCTCACACCGACCAAGTTCATCGGCGGGGTTATCGCCCTGGGCGGTCTTGTCTGCATCATTCTCACCCCGTTCGTCGGCAAGAGTTTCTTCGATTTCCTCTGGGGACTTGAACCGCTTACCTATATCGGCGGCATCCTTTTGATCGCCGGGCTAGGGGCGGCCGCAGCCGCATACGCAGGAGCCGAATGGATCCGGCGTCGATCAGAGCCGGAGTCGAATAATCAACGACCTGAACACAGCTGGAGTGAGACCACCCTCCAATATTTCCAACTGTTTGACCACGATCTGGGCCGTCCTCTGAGAAGGATCGCCGGCAAGGAGCGAGAATTGAGGGCGGTCTTGCAGGCAGCTCCAGGAGAGATGGACGATGGGGTTAAAGACCTTCTAGATGAGATAGAACGGCAGACACCCAACTTCCGCTTGATGATGACCAACATCCAGGTACTTATCGAGCTAGAGTCACCCGAAACCGACAACCAATTGCAGCCCGTGGAGCCAGTTGAGGTGATCAGGCGCATCGCTGACCGCTACACATCAGTGGCTTCTGAGGCGGACAAGGAGATCAGTTGGTGGTCGGAGCCAGCCGAATTAGGCCTAGTTTATGCGAACTCCAACGCCATTGAGCACATCGTAACCAACCTGGTCGACAACGCGGTACGATTCGCCGATACCCATGTTGAAGTGAAACTGACCAACAATCCCAGCCATTTTTTCATCCGAGTCTGGGACGACGGGCCGGGTATTGGCCGGCAATACGTCCAGCATCTGTTCGACCGTGGATGGACGCCGGAAGTAGTGCGAAGGGAAGAAAAATCCAGCTCCGGATTGGGGTTGTTCATCGCCCGGAGCTTGGCCAGGCGGTCCGGCGGGGATCTGACCGTTGAGAGTGACGATAGTCCCGATGGGGAGCATCACACGGCTTTTTTGCTCAGCTTGCCCTCAAATCTGGAAGCCCAGCATAACGGCGTCAGGTAGTTGTGTCCGAACCACTGTTGCCAGATAATATCTGGCAAGGCTCTGTTGGCCAATCTTGGTGCGGATGTAGTAGATGTTGAAAGGTGAACCCCGTCCTCGGTCTCGTCCGGTAAAACTCTGGGGAGGACTCTTGGTTTTGGCAGCGATGTTATTCGTCTTGTCTGCCTGCGTCTCAGAGGTGGATCGAACCGTAGCCCCGACTCCTAGTCCCACCGACACACCCCAGCCCACAGCAACACCCAGGCCGACCGCTACTCCGACTCCGACGCCAACCTCAACGCCGACACCCTCCCCCACACCGACCATCGTGCCGATCTCAGCGCCGCCCAGGAACGTCGATGTTTTGCCCCACGTGTTCGTGGGCAGCGTAACCATTGGCGGGCTTGCCGCTCCCGACGGCACCGAAGTCACTGTGTGGGTTTCCCAGTACAACGGCCCGGTTGGCACCGGCACCGTTACCGCTGGAAATTACTCGGTGCTGGCCCATCAGCACGGCACCACATCGTTCGATGGCGAGATCTTGATATTCAAGGTCAATGGAAAAGAATCTGGAAAAACCGGAATCTGGAAGACTGGCGACGCAACGATCTTGGCCTTTTCGCTTGACTAACCCACCGGACTAACTCACCGGACTAACTCGCTCAGGTTCCGGCGTGGATGATACATTCACGGGTCCACTACTTAACTGCTGCTACATCAGCAAATACATAGCAATACGGCCCAGAATTTGCTCCTGGGCCGTATTGCAATGTCAGTTTCTCAGTTTTGACCGTGCCACCGGTAGTGGGTCAATTTGAATCCAGTGAGTTTGACAGCGGCGGATGCGTAAGCAAATAATAGGGTATGGCTAAATCAAAGAAACGTCCACCGGATATTAACGCCTTAGCAGCCCTGATTACAGAGGAAGCTACTGGCGAACCCACGCCAGTTTCCAGCGAGAAGAGGCGAAAGCCTAGGAAGAAAGAGACTCCTAAAGAGGCCAAGTCTCGATAGCTTTCTTCGCTAGGATTGTTTGCCTCTTTGCTATTGCCTCTACATTCCACTCATCTACTGAGGCTACCTGATTGGTCAAGACGTAAGGGCTCTGATTATACACATCTACCTTGTCCTTGAAGGAGGCGCTCCTCAGATTTGAATTGTCGCTGGCCCGTATCAAGACTTGGTTCCCAAGGCGATTTACATAGTTATCCGCTTCATCTGGGCTGAATTGAGGCCAGTTTCCTTCGGACTTCTTTGGCCGGATGTGTTCCAAGTTTATGATTGTGATGTCATCTTGAGGTAAATACCAAGGTTCCAATTCCCCCTTTGCCGTCATTTCCAAAGACCTGAGATAGTAACGAGCCAACTTCGCGTTCGACGTTCTACAAGTGGTAAAGGCGTCCTGAAACTCTGAATCTTTCGGCGTAATGTGATTTAAAAGTTTCTTCAAGTCTTGTGCTGTCTGGATTTTCCCATTGAAGATTTCGTTGGCCGCCTCTGCAAGCGGCCTTTCCACAGATTCACTACGAGTACTGGATGCAATCAACAATCGTACGCCCAGTGATATGAGAAACTCGAAGGCCCTTCGGGTTTCCTTTACGGGCATCTTCGCTGTGATCGCTAATATCAAAGGACGCATGGGCTTGATATTTAATAGCTCGAACACTGTAATAGCCCGCCTCACGGACTCCGCATAGCCATTCCATTGTTCATGGCTAGGAGTGAATGATGCCACATACGCATGTGCAAGGGTTTCAAGGATGCTGGTAAATGCCACGGCATTAGATTGCGTTCTAGCTTCCCTCTGGACCCGTTCATACACACCTGCCTCTCGAACAGGCCCGCTCACGACTATCAGTGCATGGCGCATGAAGTCCATCATGAGTTCACTATCACCGAGTGTTTCGATAGCTCCTCTGATGTGAGACCATCGGGATTGGACTTCATTGAAGCGTTCTCCTGCGTGTCCAAATAGAAACGTTTTGATGAGGTCAATCTGCGAAGTCCGGACTCCTCTGTCGTTCAAAGTCTCAAACATGAGATACGCATCTGCACTATCAGCAACCTTCAATAGAACGACTACTGCACCCGCTTCAAGAAACTCTACCCATTCAGTCAGTATGTCACCGCGGTCCCTAGTCTCGTACTGGGCCACAATTTTTCGAACGTGTTCCGCAGCGAGTTTCTGGGCTCCCAGCAAGAGTGTATGGGACTGTCTGGAGGATACAGTTGCGGTAGTTAGATTTTGCTCTCCCGCAATTATGCGGCTGAACAAATCGTTGTCGTCAATATTCAATGTCAGCTTAGGAACAGGTACTCGGGCCTTGCGGTCAAATCCAGTAAGGAAATCATTCCTAATAGATTGCGCAAGGCTATCTTCCTTAATCTCATGTAGGTACTCGTGGATCGCATGTAAGAAGATTGCCGTGGTGGCTAGCCTCTGCTGACCGTCAACAATCTGGAGAACCTCGCTTCCCTCCGGTATGACAACTATCGTGCCAAGGAAATAGTCTTTGGGATGTGCCAACGCTAGGTCTGAAAAAAGCGTAGTCACTGCGGTTTCGTCCCAAGAATACTCACGCTGGTAGGGCGGGACTTTTAGGTGGTTATGTTTCAGAATGGTGGCTAAGCCTATACGCTCAAACGATATTTGATGCTCACTCGTTACCATTTGACGCCTCCTCAATAGGTACAGGGTTGACAAAGGGAATCCGCCGCCCTGCACTTTCGAGTTCTCTTATGGCTGCGACTCGCAGCCTCTCCCTCACCCAAGACGACAAAGGGATGCCTGCGAGCTCTGAGGCATTCTCGAAGCCGAGCTTCTCTTCTTCCGATAACCTAATTTGCAGTACCTGTTTCTTTACCATAACCCCATTGTACTGCATTTTACAACTATTTGCAAGACGGTTGTTGATATGTACTGCATATTGCAGTACATATCATGCGATGAACAAGCTAAGTATTCAACGCCGTTCCCAAATCATTAAAACCCTTGTTGAGGGTAATTCCATCCGCGCCACATACCGCATGACTGATACCGCTAAGGGTACGGTCACGCGGCTTCTTGTTGATGTGGGAACGGCCTGTGCCCGTTACCAAGACGAACACCTGCGCGACCTCACATGCCGCCGCATCCAATGCGATGAGATTTGGTCATTCGTCTACTCCAAGCAAAAGAACGTGCCGCAGGATAAAAGAGACTTCGCCGGAGACGCCTGGACGTGGGTTGCGATGGATGCCGATACGAAGCTCGTTCCTTCGTGGCTTGTAGGATTACGGGATGCTGGTTATGCCCATGAGCTTATGACGGACCTGGCCAGTAGATTGTCGCACCACGTTCAGCTAACAACCGATGGACTGAAATCCTATCTGTCAGCGGTAGAGGATGCTTTCGGCTCTGACATAGACTATGCACAGTTAATCAAGTTATATGGTGCCGACCCCACAGAAACCCAACGCCGGTACAGCCCTGCCGATTGCATAGGGACCAAGCCCAATGTTATCCAGGGCAACCCCGACCCCGCGCATGTTTCTACGAGCTACATCGAACGTCAGAATCTAACGATGCGAATGAGCATGAGACGTTTTACCAGGCTGACCAACGGGTTCTCCAAGAAAATAGAGAACCTGGAACATGCCGTAGCACTCCATTTCATGTGGTACAACTTTGCACGGCCTCACAGTAGCCTGGGTTCCTTGAACACACCCGCTATGGCCGCTGGCGTTGCTGACCATGTTTGGAGCGCGGAGGAAATTATCGCGCTCACAGATTCAAATTGACCCACTACCGTGCCACCGGTTGTCTTGACACTCAAAATCGAAAGTCATACACTCAGATTGCCGGACTGCGATGGTGCGGCGTTTTACGCGGCCCGGTGGTGTAGCGGTTTAACATATCGGCCTGTCACGCCGAAGATCGTGGGTTCGAATCCCATCCGGGTCGCCATTCCTCCCCTCTTTTTGCTTCACTCTCTTTACTTCACGCCCTCCGCTACCTGGATACCCAGCCGCCGTAGACCGGGAACTGGCTACAGATGAACTCGATGTAGGCTGGTTGGTCTGACTCGTTGGCGGAGAAGGCGCGGTTCAAGGCCAATTCGACGTCTGACGGGTCTGTAACCCGCTCGGTGTGATAGCCCAGATCGCCAATCACCTTCGACATGTCGACTTCGTCGTAACTGAGAACCTTATGTGTGAACGGGTCGTGGCCGTCGCCCCAGAATCCAGGGCCATACCCAGCGAATCCGCCGTTACTCACGTGGACCACGGTGATTCCAATCTTCTGCCGCAGAGCGACTTCCAAGTTGCCTAGCATGTATCCCAGGCCAGCCTCGCCGGTGACAGCGACACAAGTCTTGTTGGGAAAGGCCAACTTGGCCGCGATGGTGGATGCGAAGCTGAAACCCAGGGAAGAGACGTTACCCCATCCCAGGAAGCCCCTCGGCACCAGCGTATCGTATACGGTGGATAGTTGGTCACGGGTGTTGCCGGACTCATGGGTGACGAATGAATTTAGCGGGTCCAGCGTCTCCATCAAACCGGCGTAGACCCTGTAGGGGTTGATCGGCCTGTCGGTGGAGGCCATCGCTTCGCGGTACTTGAACATGGCGGAATCACGGGCCGCCTTGACCTCAGAAGCCACATTACCGGCGGGTCTCCCATTTCCCGAAGTCTTGGCGGAAACCTCGGCTGTGAGGGCTTGCAGCGCAAAGCGGGCATCGCCAATAACGGCTTGGGCCGTTGGGTAGACTTTGTTCACATGCAATTCATCGATGGTGCAGTGAACGATGGTCTTGTTCAGCGCGTTGGGGATCCCGTGGCTGAAACGCCCAGGAGACAGGCTGGAACCCACGGCAAAGACCAGGTCGCACTTATTCAGATAATGGTTGACCTGGTCACCTCGGACACCCACGAACAATGGGTGGTCTTCGGGGAAGGCGCCCTTGGCCTTGAGAGTGGTAACTACCGGAGCGTTCACTAACTCGGCAAAGGCTTTCAACTCTGCTGAAGCGCCAGCGTAGATCACACCCTCTCCCGCATAGATAAGCGGGTCTTTGGCCTTCAGCAGCAGATCAACGGCCGAGCTAACGTCCGCCGGGTCTGGAAGCGATTTCCAGCCCTTCACCGGGATGTACGGGTCCATGGTTTCGTCATATTGGGCATTAGCGTCGGGTATGGCGATGACAACCGGTCCAGGGCGGCCGGAGCGCAGCATGGTGAACGCGCGCCGCATGAACTCGGGCAGCCTCTCTGGCTTGTCCAAGTGGCCATACCACTTGGAGACCGATTTCAATGCGGAAGTGACGTCGAACTGACTATTCTCGGTCTCTCCGGCGGAAATACCGTCAGTGATGCAAAGAACGGGAGATCCATCTTCGAAGGCTTGGGCCATCCCGGCGAAGGCTACCTGCAACCCGGCTGCGTTCACGCCACCTTGAAAGGTGACGACACCGATCTTGGAACCGGCTGTGATCCGGGAGAAAGCGTCAGCCACGGCCACGGCATAACGGTCATCCCGCATCATAATCATGGGCATGCCTTCTCTGCCTAATGCATTGTTCACTTTGCAGACCGGGAAGGTGGAGACCCATTCGACACCTTCCTGTTTGAGTATGCGCGCTATTCCTGTGCCGACGTCGATGCTCATGGCTGATTCCTCCAGTTGATTTTTGCTATTCGCCCGTGGAAATTCGGGGGACATTCAGGTGGACATTCGGATCGAATTGAGCCTCGTGATCGGCTCTTATCCGGTCAAACTGCCGAGTTTACCCCGAGTTTACATCCCTGAAACAAACAGGTGCTACTCTAGTTGAGCGGCCCCCGGATTACAACTCAAAGGTAACTGATTCGAAGGTAGACCCTAGCCGATCTCCAAGGCTGAATCAGTTGGTCGGGCCTATTTGACCAACTCCGCAGATTCTCGATATAGTTTGCACACGAAACGAACCTGAGGTTAGCCGGATTCCGAACAGGCGAATCTGAACGGGACCAACGAAAAGAGGACGGAGAGTTATGAGTTACAAGGCTGAATACATCTGGGTTGATGGTCAAGTACCCACTGCCAAGCTGCGTTCCAAGGGCAAGGTGGTCCCCGACGGAGAGGAGCCGCCCATCTGGGGCTTCGATGGATCGAGCACCAACCAGGCGCCCGGCGAAAATTCGGACTGCGTCTTGAAACCGGTTTTTATCTGCCCAGACCCAATTCGAGGTGGAAATAACACGCTGGTGCTGTGTGAGGTGCTCCTTACCGACATGAGCCCCCATCCAACCAACACCAGAGCCGGCTGCGCCGCTTCTGCCGAGAAGTATGCCGAACTCGACATGTGGTTCGGGATCGAGCAGGAATACACCTTCTTTGACGGACTCAAGCCCCTGGGCTGGCCGGACAACGGCTTCCCTGCCCCTCAGGGCGGCTATTACTGCGGTGTTGGCTCCGATGAGGTATTCGGACGCCCGATCGTGGAAGCCCACCTTGACGCTTGTCTCCAGGCCGGGCTGGCCATCGCCGGGATCAATGGAGAGGTCATGCCCGGTCAATGGGAATTCCAGATCGGCGCAATACCCGCTCCCGCCGTGGCCGACCACCTCTGGGTCGCCAGGTGGCTGCTCTATCGGATCGGCGAGCAGTTCAACGTCAGCGCCACGCTTGACCCCAAGCCGGTCAGGGGCGACTGGAACGGGGCTGGCGCCCACACGAACTTCTCAACCGTCCAGATGAGAGGCAACTACGATGCCTGCGTTGCCGCAGCCGAGGCATTGGGCACCAGGGCTGAACTGCATATCGCCAACTACGGAGACCGGATCGAAGAGCGGCTGACCGGCAAACACGAGACCTGCTCCTACAAGGAGTTCAGGTACGGTGTTTCGGACCGTGGCGCTTCCGTCAGGATTCCATGGCAGGTGGCGAGAGACGGCAAGGGCTATGTCGAGGACCGCCGGCCCAACGCCAACTGCGACCCTTACACGGTGACCAGGCTTATCTTGGACACCGTCTGCGCAGCAGCCACAAGCAGCATGGCCTAAGTAAGAACGCTAATAAGTAAAAACGCTAACAGGTATCGGAACAATAAAAGGACCCTCCCCTGAATCACAGGGGAGGGTCCTTTGACATTCATCGAGTGGATCTATGTTCCGATACGGAAGGGGTCGACCGCATCCTGTATCGACCGAATGATAGACAGGGCGGTGAGTCGGCCAGTTTTTGGGTTTTCGGAGGGGTTGTTCTCAATGTGTACCCTCAGAACACCAAATTCCCCCAGCACCTCTATATCGTGGCAGTTACGAGCCAGCCCTGGCACTGCAATGATCGTGACCTGGGTCCTTTCGGGGCCCAGCCCTGCCAGACTAACAGCAGCCGAGACATTCAAGTTCGCTGGGAATCCCTTGACTGCTTCGCGGGCGGTGCCAGAGAAAACCACTTTCTCCTCTTCCAGGCCTTCCAAGCTGATGCCGTTCTCGACCAGATGCGGCGCGCCCTCCAAGCCGATGGGCGGCTTACGAGATACCATTGTTACCGAGTCCACCTGGCCGGCGCAGGCCGATTTTATCCCGTCCAAGCCCGCTATTGCGCCAGATGGGGCCAGCAAACGGCAACCCGTTTCCCGCGCTTGCCGAATGATTCCAGGATCATCGAGCAGAGCGCCGATGCTTATGACCATCAGGTCTTTCCCGGCGGCAAAGGTCTCTTTAGCCAGCTCGGACACGACATGACCGCCCGCTGTCTCAACCAGAAGGTCTGACTGGGAGATGAGCTCCTGGCGGTCCAGGTAAGGTGGCGGCGAATCCAAGGAACCGAGGAACTCGTGGGCCCGATGTTCGTCCCGGCTGGTCACGCCCGCCACCGCCACGTTTAGTTGGCCTGAGTCAGCCGCCCGAAGCAGGGCCTGTCCAATAGCTCCGCATCCAATGATCCCTATCGACTGGGCCATGGCGTCATCTCCTCAGCTTTTTATCTCACACACAAGATGTTAACATTCCCAAGGCTCCGTTTTCCGCGCCTGCCGGTCGGCCAATGCCTTTCTGACCATGAATATCAGCGCGGATGCGCACGCCTGGGGCTATGAATCTTACAAAGAGAATAGATGCTAGAAACTGAAATCATCAAACGGGGCGACGATTCAGGAAACGGAGCACTCATCAAATACACATCATCCACCGGCGCCGTCGTCAAGTCCATTGGGATACCCCAATCTTGGCAGACCACCTTGGGACCAACTTGGTGCTACGTGCTCGAGGGCGATGATCTGACACTGATAGACCCCGGTTGCCATGGGTCAGTGGATTATCTGGAACAGGGACTGGAGGAGTTGGGATATTCGCTGACGGCTGTGGACCGCATCGTGGTCAGCCACGGACACATGGACCACTCGGGGAGCTGCTTGCCGGTGGTCCAAAAGAGCGGCGCCAAGCTCTGGGCCCATGAGGTCTACGGTTCCATGCTGCAGGCTGACCGTTGGGAGATGCAGTCCGCCTGGCGGAGAGAGGTCCAGGGGTTCGATGCCTTCGAGAAATCCGAAACCGTGACCCGAGTGAAAGAGCATCACGAACGCAACCGTCTTTTGACTCTGGACCAACCAGTAACCGACGAACTCCAGTCGGGCGGTCTGACTTTCTATTACACACCAGGCCACTCTCCCGACGAGCTGTGTGTCCTGTTCGATCAGATGCTGTTCTCCGGCGACCACATCCTTCCGTTGATCACGCCCCATCCGTCGGTGGTGATGAGCTACGAAAACTACAAGTCGACTCTCCCGGAAGCCTATCGAGGCGGCAACGAGATCTACGGGCTAAAGGTGTTGCTGACCTCCCTCAAACGCATGGCGGCCTTGGATGGCGATATCACCGTGCTGCCAGCGCACCGGGCCTTTCACCGCGGGAAGCTAAACCCCATCGGCCTGGAGCGGGCCACTGAGATACTGGAGCACCACAGGAACCGGTGCCATGAACTGACCGATATCATGAAGACCGGCCCCATAGACCTCGCGTCGCTGACCACGAAATATTTCTCTGGCCGGGAGTTGGAAGAACAGAACTTCTTCCTCGCCTTCAACGAGATCATGAGCCACATAGAGTTGATGCAGGAAGCCGGAGACGTGTCAGCAACCCTTGATTCCGACAATGGCATATTGTGGAGCAACGGTCTAGCGCCAAACGCTCTCCTCCGTTGGGAAGGCACCACTCTGTTCTCGGACTTGATCGACCGGTTATAAGCAGGCAGTTATAACTAGGTGGTTGTAGCCGTCCCCGGCTATCCCTCTTTGATCCAGTCAGCCACTCTTTCGCCAATCATGATGGTGGTGGAGTTGGTGTTGGCCCGCACCACGTTGGGCATCACCGAGGCATCGGCGACCCGGATGTTCTCCAGCCCGTGCACCCGGCAGTACTGGTCTACCACGGCGCTCTTGTCCGAAGCTGGCCCCATCTTGCAGGTGCCCGATATGTGGGTCGTGTTCACAGTGGTTCGCAGCATCCACTCGTCCAAGGCGTCATCTGAAACCAGGTCTTCCTCTTTGGGTTGCAGCCTGTCGTCGAGTATGGGTTCGTACATGGGATGCTTTGCCAGATCCAGACAGAGACGAACAGCTTCTCTCATCCGCTCCCGGTCCCACGCATCCTCAAAATAGCGGAAATCCAGATGCGGCTGGACCGTCGGATCGCTGGAGGTCAGGGTCAACTCCCCGAAGCAGTTGGCGAATTCCAAGACACATGTGAAGCGCACACCTTCCTGTTCGTAGGGGTCGGGCGCGCCGATCGGCGATGAGAAAGCCGACGGAAGTATCTGCATATCGTTTCGGTCATTGGAGCCGGTGGCGGTGTAACGCAGGGCCAACTGATATCTAGGGGCGTCTGGGTCCTGCGGGAAGTCGTGCTTGACCTTATACACCACAGGCACGATGGGGTGGTCACGCAGGTTCTGACCCACTCCCGGCAATTCGTGGACCACAGGGATGCCATTACGCTGTAGCTGTTCTGCCGGTCCCACTCCCGAAAGCATCAAGAGATGGGGCGAAGCGATCGCACCCGCGCTGAGCACGATCTCATCCGCCTCGACGGTGAAAACCTCCCCACCGCTTTCTACCTCTGCGCCGATGGCTTTCTTCCCAACGAATATGACCCGGCGGACCAGGACGTTAGGCTTGATGATCAGATTGAGACGGTGCCGGCTCAGGTTGATATAGGTCAGGCCGGTGCTCATGCGCACCCCATTGGGGTTGTTCACGGGGATCGGCCCAACGCCCCCCGACTCGGGGTGATTCATATCCGGGTCGTAGGGAAATCCTTTATCGATCAAAGCGTCGTGGAAAGCCTGATGGAAAGCCAGCCACTCCCCTTGTTTGAAACGGCGCACAGGCATGGGACCCTCGGTGCCGTGAAAGTCGTCCCTGATGTCTGTGTCGGTCTCCTGTTTTCTGAAATAGGGCAAGACATTCACGAACTCCCATTCGTCGTTGCCCATGGCAGCCCAGCCATCGAAGTCCTCTGGAATTCCCCGCAGGAACACCTCCCCGTTGATGGCGCTGGAGCCGCCAACGACCTTGCCACGGGGGACCGGCAGATCGTGCCGGTCGGGAGTCCCGGTTCCGACAAAAGACCAGTTGTGGGGGGCTCCCATCGCCGCGGCGTTGGGCGAATAGCCGAATTTCAAGTCGTCGGGATATTGCTCAAAATCGGGGTAGTCGGGACCGGCCTCCAACAGCAAAACCGAGCGGTTCGGGTCTTTAGACAGGCGGCTGGCGATAGCGCTTCCGGCAGAACCGGCGCCAATCACGATCACGTCGTACTTCATTATTGATTGCTCTCCTGACCTAGGCACCTAGCCCTCCAAGTCGTTGAAGGGCAGTTTAGTGGCGAGGCCAACCGCCGTCAAACGGTCGTCAAACCGTCGTGCCGAGCCAATGTGATAGTTTATTGTCCTCAACCAAGCCAATTCATGAAAGCGAGAGGAGATGACAGACATGGCAAACTTGGAAGATTACGCCAGTAAATATGAAACGGTGCGCTTTGAACGGACCGACGGCATCCTTCAGGTGACTTTTCATTCCGGGGATGGCAGTCTGCTATGGGGCGAGGCGTCCCACCGGGAGTTGGGCCACGCCTTTGCCGACATCGGTAGCGACGTAGAGAACAAGGTGGTGATCCTAACCGGCACCGGGGACGACTATTGCGCCAAGTTCGAACCGGGCCGGTCGTCTAAGAGGATGCCCAAGGACTGGGACAAGACCTTCTGGGAAGGCAAGCGGCTGCTCCTTAACCTGCTGGACATCGAGGTGCCGGTTATCGGAGCGGTCAACGGACCCGCGCTGATCCACGCGGAGATACCGGTACTGTCCGACATAGTCTTGGCCTCTGAGACGGCCACATTTCAGGATGCCCCCCATTTTCCAAGGGGAGTTGTGCCCGGTGACGGAGTTCACGTTGTCTGGCCGATGGTCCTGGGCAGCAATCGGGGCCGGTATTTCCTACTCACCGGCCAGACTCTGGCGGCGCAAGAAGCGCTGGACCTAGGAGTGGTTAGCGAAGTGCTACCCAAAGACCGCCTGCTGCCCCGGGCCTGGGAACTGGCACGGATGATCGTAGAAAGGCCGCCATTAACGGTTCGCTACAGCCGCGTGGCCATGACCCTAAACATCAAGAAGCAGATGCAGGACATGCTGGGCTACGGGCTGATGCTCGAAGGTCTGGCCTACGTGGATAAATCTTTGTCTGAAGGATAGGTGCATCGGGGCAGGTCTTTTTTGACTCCGCACCTCATGGATAGGTCTACGATAGGCCTACGGGATCCGGGGCCTGCCCCCAAACACTCCGCCTCCTTCCGGTGGATTGACTATTACCGATGTCGCGATGACGGGCTCTCCGCTTGGAACATCACCCGACGAGATGACCAAAACCCGGTCGCCCGAGGAGATGTCATCTGCGATACCCTCCAGGAATGTCTGGATGGTTGAATCGTCGTCCAGCGTCACCTGGGTCTCACCGGAGTCTGTCGTTACGGTGAGTATATTCCCATCCACGGCGCTGATGGTCCCAATCAGAATAACGCCAAAAATCCCGCCCGGGCCGCCGATAATCCCGCCTCTGTCTGGCGGGTTCACAACCACTGAAGCTGCAGTGACCGGCCCTCCACTTTGAACATCGCCCGAGACAATGACCGAAACGCGGCTGCCGGGGGACAGATCGTCCGTAGTTCCAGTCTCGTAGATCTGGATGATTGAGTTTTCGTCGAGAGTCACCTGGGCCTCACCCGATTGGGTTGTGACTGTGAAGCCTTCGCCATCTGCTGCGTCTACGGATCCGCTTAGAATGCCGCCAAACCCGCCTCGACCACCAAAAGTCCCGTCTCCTGGCCGGGTGGGACCACCTCGGGTCGTTGGAGTTTCTTCTCCCAAGTTTATCGGCGGGCCACCTGAAGTGCTCCCGCCCGGTTGGCGTCCGCCGGAGAAGGTCCAGACGAGAATTGCCCTCCCCCCAACCCTTGAAGAAAGGCTGTTTCGGAGTCTCCGCCCTGACTGCGGCCCAATGCCAGGCCACCGGCAAATGCCCCGCCGATCGACCCTCCGATCACGATGACGGTGACGATCAATAGAAGAAATCCCTTTGTGCACATGATTAAGTTCCCTTTAATGATTTACTGATAATTTTTACCGTGACTGTCTATTCGTAACGCAAGGCGTCTATCGGGTGTAATTTGGCTGCCCTGGTGGCGGGGTAGATGCCGAAGAACAGGCCGATGCCGGCGCCCACTACCAGCGCCATGACAGCGAAATCACCGCTGAACGACGTTTGAAACGACTGGCCACCCAGAGTCCGGTCGTCCAAGACCCACGAAAGCAACGCCCCAAGCCCCAGACCCAGGCCGCCGCCGCCCAGGCTGAGCAGGGAAGCCTCAGCGAGGAATTGGAGCATGATGTCTCTTCGTTTAGCCCCCATGGCCTTGCGGATGCCGATCTCCCGTGTCCTCTCAGTCACCGACACCAGCATGATGTCCATGATTCCGATGCCACCGACCAACAGCGAGATTCCGGCGATGGCTCCCAAGAAGACTATGAATGTGTCGGTGGTGTCTTCCAGGGTTTCGATGGTATCTTGCTGGCTTGAGACGGTGAAATCGTCCTCACCCGCGATGCGGTGTCGAAAGCGCAGCACCGTGCCCACCTCATTAACGGCCTGCTCCATGGAATCGACGTCAACGACCTGAACGTTGATGGTCTGCACCGACACGCCGCCCTCAGCCGTACGCGTCGCAGACAACCGGTTGTAAACGGTGGTGATAGGAACCACCACCTGATCGTCGAACGACCCGAAGAAACCCCCTCCCTTGCTCTCTAGAACGCCAACGACCATGAACTGCCGCCCGTTGATACGCACGGGCTGTCCGACGGGGTCTCGAAAGCCGAAAAGAGTCTCGGCGACACTCGAACCCAACACCGCTACCTGAGAACTGCGGTCAACATGAGCCTGGGTTATGAATTGACCAGACGCCATGGTGAACTCCCTCACGATCAGGTACTCGGGCGTGACCCCGGCTATCTGGGTGAATGTATTCTCCCGGCCGGCAACCACCTGTCCACTGGTGCCAAGCTCCGGTGCAACTAACAATACCGATGGAGCGAGAACCTGGTCCTGGAGCGCGTAGGCGTCTTCCAGGGTGAGGGTAGACGCGCTTCCCTGTCCTCCGAACACCCCGCCTTGAGAAGTGCCTCCCGGGCGGACGAAGAGCAGGTTGGTGCCCAGGGACTGGATTCGCTCGGTGACGGCGTCCTGGGCGCCCCGGCCGATGGACAGCAAAGAGATCACCGCCGCCACGCCAATGACGATCCCTAACACTGTGAGTGCGTCCCGGAGTTTGTTGGCGGCCAGAGACGAGATCGCGGTGATCAGGAATACTTGGGGGCTCACCGGTGGCCTCCAAAGGGCGCGGACAGAGAGCGCACATATTCTTCGGATGTCTGATCACTGACCACGGAACCATCGCGCATGGACACGACCCGTTCAGTGGACGCGGCGACCTCTGGATCGTGGGTAACTAAGGTGGACCCCATCAGTTGGACAGGTTTAGTGCAATGTTAAGTGAGAGTCCCGCCGTCGTTCC
>JAQBXL010000053.1 GCA_027624135.1 Chloroflexota bacterium | reverse complement strand
CACCACTGCTTTCTCGCCCCAGAACCCCCCGAGAGGGGCCGCACCCACCGCAGGCGGTGGATCTGGGTGGAGGCGAGTACCTTGACGACGGCGTCAGCGGCACCCTCGCCCTGGACAAGCGGCCAGAGGGTCTGCGGTTGATGGAGGACGCCAAGGCGGGCAAATTCCACGTGGTGGCCTTCCTGAAGACCGACAGATTGGCCAGGAACCTTCGCTATCTTCTAGACGCCGTGGACTTCTTCGACGCCGTCGGCGTTACTCTGCGCTGCCTGCAAGAACCATTCGACACTCATACCCCCGTTGGCAGAATGATTGTCCAGATGATGGGGTCCTTTGCCGAGATGGAGAGAGCAACAATCCTAGCCCGGACATCTATGGGTCGGGAGCGCATCGCCCGTGATGGACGTTGGACTGGCGGTGTTATCCCATACGGCTACCGCATAGACAACGAAGGCCACCTTGTCATTGCGAACACACCCAGGGACGGATACCAGTTCAGCGAAGCGGAAATTGTTAGTCGTATCTTTGCCTGGGTTTCAGAAGGGCAGGAAACAGCTCGCGGAGTAGCAAACAAGCTCAACGCAGAAGGCATACCCGCCTGGAAGAAATCCCAGCGGCGAGGAATGCCAGAGCCAGACTATCGCTCATCACAATCAGGGTTATGGTGGCCTACTCAGATCGCCAAGATGATCCGGTCCACCACCTATAAAGGCGAACACACTTTCAATGAGGTAGTAACGCGAGAAGTGCCTGCCATAGTTGATGCCGCGACGTGGGTAAAGGCCAACCAATATCTGACCGCCAATACGCGCCTGCCCAACAGGGCTGACAAGTTCCGGTATCTACTCCGGGGACTCATCACCTGCGCCACATGCGGAGCCTTATACAACGGACACCAACAGGGAAATACACGGAAGGCAGGCGACAGGGCAATCCTTCTGTACTACCGCTGTGGTGCCCAGATGGGCGACCGCCAGTCCCAAAGCCGTTGCAGCGGAAAGATGCTAGCGGCTGACTGGATGGAAAACTTGGTTTGGGAAGACATCAAGAAATTCGTGGCAAACCCTGGGCAAGTGCTGGAAGAACTACAAGCGCGCATGACCGAAGAACTGGCCTCGACTCCATCCGCCGAGGAACGCCGCCAAGAACTTGAACGGATACTGGCCCAGAAAGGACTAGAACACGACCGTGTACTGGAGGCATACCGTAGGGGTTTCCTTGGCCTGGAAGAACTAGCAGAACAGATCACCCGATCCAAGTCGGAAACCGAGCCGCTCCATGATGAACTTATGGCACTGGTCGCCAGTGAGATAGATACAGGGATAACCGTCGGGGATTTGGCTAACACAGACAGCTTGCTAAGAACATTGCGTGACACCATCGAAGGCGACTTGCCATTTGAAACCCGGCGCGCCGTGATTGAAGGGTTAGTTTCGGGGATCACCGTGGAGACTCAGGGCACCGGCCATAGCAAGACCGCATCCGTGACGGTTTCCTACAATTTCTCTGAGCCTAGATATGCTGTAGATAACGCTACTCCACGAACAAGCATTCGCCGCCGGCCTCGTTGATCTCGGCCTCGAGCTTGCGGCCCTCTTCTTCCAGCATGTCTCCGATGATTACCTTGGCTCCCTCTTTGGCAAAAAGTCTGGCTTCGGCAGCGCCCATACCACGGGCTCCGCCGCTGATCATTGCCACTTTATTTTCCAAACGCATGGACTAAACTCCCTAATCTGTTGGGCTGATGAATTCAACTGCCAGACGACGTTTCCACAGTCTACGAACTTGCTGGACCAAATATAACCACGAACAGGTCCATGAGTCCAGTTGCGGCGAACCGTAGTGAACTGTTATACCGAAAAGGCCGGGCAAAGTGTCCTCTAAGGTTTCTACCTAGTACAATGAATTTACCTAGGAAATCCCATCCGCGAGGGCAGTAGGGATGAAAATAATCATATGGGTCGCTCTCTTAGCCGCCATAAGTGGCTGCGCCTTTGTCGCCAGCGACGATGTAGAGACCACCCTCCAGTGTGCCGAATGCAGCGAGTCCCAGGTCAGCCGCGTTTTTGATGGAGACACCGTAATCATCACCAACGACCGTGTTGTCCGCATCTACGGAATTGACGCGCCAGAGGGTGACGAACCCTGTACATCTGAAGCCACGACAAGGCTAAAAGAATTAGCTGGTGAAACGATTCGCCTAGAAAATGCGCCCAGCCTGACCGACGAATTGGGTCGGAGGTCAGCTTACCTATATACCCGAGATGGCACCAGTATCGATGAGATCATGATTGTTGAAGGGCTGGCAACTGCTTCTGGCCGGGAGGGTCAGCACAGGCGCCAGCTATCGATTCTTCAGAAGGAAGCACGCACGCGAGGCGACGGCTGCCTTTGGCAATAGGCCACCAGGATCCCGAAGCAATCGCATGATGGCAGAGCTGGGCCTGGTCCAAAGTAAAGGACGGTTCCGCCGGCGATTGTGTGGGTGTCAAATGGTACGGCTGGACCAAAAGCCCTCCCGCTGATACAAATTACACATCCACTGGCAGAAACACTTTGGGCCGATCCAGCTATTTCGATCAGACCCGGCAACAGTCTTCAGGAGACCCCCGCATTGCACCTCCGCCAAGCTCACATATTCGGACACACTTGCATTCCGAACTGCTCTCGACAGCCAGGACATCACCTAGCTATCGAGCAGGTCCATGAGTCGCTGCTAACCTTTTATGGTCCGCAACTGTTGTATCAAGCAGTTGGGAATATTGACCAAGAGCCTTACCTGTGTCGATAGAGAACCGAGACGAAGAAGCGCTGGTGCTGTCAGCACAGGGGGGAGACCGCGATGCCTTCGCTCAGCTATACGAAGCTAACGCAGAGCGGATCTATCGCTATCTTCTGGCTCGACTGACCGAACCGGCCGATGCCGAAGACGTTACAGCGGAGGTTTTCATGCAAGCAATGAAATCCCTGCCGTCGTACAAACCAACGGGATCACCGTTGATCGCCTGGCTCTTTCGCATCGCCCACAATCGGGCAGTCAATTACATGAAGAAGGGTGGACGCCGTAAGGAAACGCTTTTAACGGAAACTGCGGCGACCTACGATAGCCCGGAGGATGAAGTCCTCGAAAAGGTCAGGATGGGAGAGGTGATTGGAGCGATGGGCGCTCTCACCGAATTGCAACGTCAGGTGCTCAGTCTTCGATTTTCCGCCGATCTTTCCATCGCGGAAGTGGCAAAGGTCATGAACCGTAAGGAGGGCGCGGTGAAGTTCCTGCAATTCAGCGCGCTGAGGGCCCTGCGTAGAGTATGGAATCTGCAAGAGGCAAGTAGCCATGGACATTAGAGAACAAGAGAGAGAACAAGAGATCGTTGAAGACTGCCTAGAGCTTCTGCGACAAGGCCGGTCATTGAAAGAATGCCTGGCGCAATACCCGGATGATGCTGCGGAATTAGAGCCTATGTTACGTGTTGCCGTGTCAGCCCAGAGCGATCTAGCAGCGACCCTACCTTCCAGCGCCCGAACCCGCATCAGGGACCGGGTGATGTCCGAATGGGACCGCCAGCACCAACCAAGCCGTTGGAACCTGCGAATTCCATCATTCTTGTCAGGATGGGCGCTCTCTCCCAGAGTGGCGTTCGCCACGGCTATCTTGGTTCTTGCCCTGACCCTTGGCGGTTTAGGAACCACTACCGCAGCGGCGAATACTGTTCCGGGGGACGTTCTGTATCCAGTAAAGGAATTCCGGGAGGGGGTGCAACTATGGTTCGCCCGGTCTCCCGAGGCGAAAGTAGAGATGTACACCAGCCTCGTGAAAGAACGAGTCGACGAGGTTAGCAAGATAGCGGCACAAGACCAGGCCGACGTCGCTGCCATCTCGGATGCACTGGCCCGGATGGAAGGTCACCTAACCGCCCTAAATAGCGTGGTGGATAGCAATGTTACCGACAGCGGCGCCGGAGCGGATGATTCAGGATTCGTGAAAGCGTTGCAAGAGTCGATCGGCGACCAAGACGCTGCCGGGGGCTTGTTGATAGAGGCTCTGGACAGGGTGCCTGAGGACGTGCGTCCAGCCTTCACCAACGCCTTGAATGCGATCCAAAGTGCGCAGGACCGAGTGCACTCTGCCCTAGAAACAGTCGGCCAATCCGGGTTTAATGATAGATAGGGCGTAGGTAAAAGACTGGACGGCTACGCCTAATTCATCGAAACACGGAGTTGCCGCTTTGATACCCACACCCCTTGCCCGTCGCCTTCCAGGGTTGCCCATCGCTGGAATAATCATGGCCCTCGCGCTGATTCTAGCGGCATGCGGCGGCGGGAGCCCAACTGAGAGTCCCACCGAGAGTCCTACCGCAACCCTGGCTACCCCACAGATCACTCCCCCTTCAATCACGCCCGGTTCCACACTGCCGCCCACCGCAGACCCTAGCTCGCCTCTTGCGTTGCAGTTACTGTCTCCAAAAGACGGTGTCGGTGTAGAGGTCGGCGCAGTTAGGGTCATGGGTAGAACCAGGATCGATGCGGCGGTAGCCATAAACGGCACACGAGTAGAAGTGTTTGCCGATGGCAGTTTCTACCTTGATGTAGTCCTAGAAAACGGGGCCAACTCAGTTGAAGTCATAGCTTCAACCCTATCAGATGAGGCCGTCTCTCAAGAGGCAACCGTTTACTTCATAGCCACTGCGGCAGGGCTGCCATTTACTTTGTTCTACCCGCCTGATGGACTGACCGTGGCGGACCCCAATATTCCAGTATTTGGAGTAACTAGCGTTGAAGCCGTGGTGGGAGTCGATGGCTCGCCAGTGGACGTAAACAGCCTGGGTGTCTTCTCTGGATCCGTGACGCTGGAGGACGGCGCAAACTCCATCGAAGTCTTATCAACCGACATCGATGGTAACGTCCGCTTTCAAACAGTCGGCGTGTTCTACATACCGTGACCTGTGCCCGGAGTTTCTCCCCGAGTTTTACGCCGAGTTTTACGCCGAGTTTTAATGAGATTTGATCCAGGTGCTATCCTCGGGCATCCAAGGATTGTTATAAGAGCAAGACCATCCTCAGGAGAAGAGTTATGAAGATCAAGATTGGCATCGTCATGCTAGCGATCGCTGGGTTGATGATGCTTAGTGTTGGACTAATTTCGGCCCAAGTGGCAGTGGCCGGGGACACTGTCACCGGGACAGTGTTTGACGCCACGACCGGCGCCCTCATCGAAGGAGCCACGGTAGCGGTGGACGATTCAGATCCTATCCTATCGGGCACCACCGATGTCAATGGTGATTATGTGATTAGCAGCGTGGTTGCCGGGGAACCGATCGTCACAGCATCTGCCCCTGGGTACGAGAGCGAGTCGGTGGGAACCACAGTCACTTCGTCCGTAGGCGCGAGAGTGGATTTCACTCTTGAGCCCGTGGATGACGACGAAGAGGAAGCTCAGGGACTGGAACTCGAAGAGGACTATCGGGATGGAGAAGGGAAACTAGCTCGGACTCGTCGTGGGTACGTTGGTATCTACAACGGTAGCGGTACTGCATCCGCCACTGGTTCTGCCACCTCTACTGCCACCTTCACCGTCACGGAGTCTGGCGTTGTCACTGGTATCGGGGATTTCACTGTAACGACCAAACACGGTGAAAGAGTAGGAATCCAGTTCCCCGGAGTCGGCGCTGAGTCAGCCACCTCAGGTTTTGAGACAATCATCAAAACCCCAGGCCGACCTGGAAGAGCTCTTGCGGACGGGGACCGAGTAGTGGTTCTGGTTGAGTTCGTAGATATAGGCGACGGCGAATTGGCCAAGGTAGCTATCAAAGTGATAGTCAAACCCACCACTCCTAACCTACACGGGATAGGAGCCGTGGTAAGCGTCGCTACTGACGCGAAAGGGGTTACGACCGTTGGAATCATGCAACGGAATGGCAAGATAAAAAAGATGAAGCTCGGCCCCGACGCAGAGATTCCCGAGATTGGGGACCTTATCACAGCGTTCCTCAGCCACGACGACGGCGACCACGACGACGGTGACGAGGACGATGAAGACGGTAATAAAGGCCTTGGTCACCAATATGCCAAGGGCATCGTTAAAGCCGAGAACGTACAACGCCGGTTGGAGAACTTCCTCAAAGACCTAAAAGACGAGGACGATGACTCAGACGAGCACGCGGACCGTGTTGTCGACATCGCGGCGCTGCTTGAACAACATGCCGGTATTCACTTGGCGATTCTCGAACGGCTCAATGAGCACAAAGACCTGCCTTCTCAAGCGAATGAGGGAATGCGGCGCGGATGGGAAAAAGCCCGGATCGGCTTTGCCAATGCCAAGACCAAGCACCGCGAGGCGAATCTCCGGTCAGGGCGTTCCAATTCAGAAAGGGACGACGATGATGAGGAAGACGAAGAAGACGAAGATGACGACCGCCAGAACCGGGGTCGAGGGCGGGGCAACTAGAACTAACCTGCCTTGGTAAAGGATCGTTGTCTCCCCCGCGCGGGAATCCCTGCGGCCGCTATCCCTTGGTAGCGGCCGCAGCTTGCGTCTGGCGTTATGCACGGGATGCAAGTTCCAGCATAGCGGCTCACGTTGACCGGGCAATAGACCATCGATAGAATGGCCACAACGCCATATGGAACGATCATCGGCCAGAACACCTTCCACTTCAAGATTCCCGATTCGGCATCTGCTTCGTCATTTCCCAATCGCTTTTGCCTTGGCTGGCATTGTTTTCTTGATGGCCTGTGGCAGCTCGGGCCAGAGCGCCCGCGACTTTGAAGTAACTAAATTCGACGGCGCCACCTTCCGCTTATCCCAGGAGACCGTGGACCACGCGGTAGTGCTGAATTTCTGGTACCCCAGTTGCCCCCCTTGCCGCGAGGAGATGCCCGCCTTCGAAGCCGCCTGGCAAGAACTTAAAGACAGCCCGGTGCGTTTCCTGGGTCTGTACGTTCCCCAAGGGTTTGATTCGGAGCAGGATGCCAGGGATTTTGTGGACGAATTCGGCCTGACCTTCAGTTTTGCCACCGACCGCTTGGCCCGTATCGCCGAAGCTTACGAATTGGAATATTTCCCCAAGACCTACTTCATCGACCGGAACGGCCACATCGTGGCTACCCATATCAGTGTTCTGGAGCCGGAGGAGATCATCGAGCAGGTCCGGGCGTTGATCGGAGACGTGACGTCATAGAATCAACCCTGGTATCTGACACCTTCTCTTGAGCGTTTTAGACTGGATATTGATGGCCATCCGTTGGGGACACGCGTTGGCTGCGGTCACCTGGGTGGGTGGCGGCATCTTCTACCTGATGGTGCTGCGTCCGGCCCTGCAACGAGCGCGCGGGCACCAACTAGGGCGGGCTCCGGGGCTGCCGCCTGAAATCAGCCGGTCGATCGGCGTCGAATTCCGGGGGTTAGTCAGCACCGCCATTGCCGTATTGCTGCTCACCGGGGTCATCTTGTCGGTCTCAAGACTGACCGAAGACGTGGTGACCAGCCCCTACGTTGCCGTGTTGGTGGTGAAGATAGTGCTGGCGCTCTACATGTTCTACGTGGTTCGGTTCATGCGCCAAGACAGCTATCCCGAGGACAAGGAGCCCGGCTACTCACGCTGGCAGCGGTTGCAAAGCCGGTTGACTGGGACCACCGCCTTGTTGGTCATCGGGGTAATAGTGATAGGATTATCTGACGTGCTAGACGGACTGCTCGAAAACGCCCTGGTGTCGTGAGCATTTGCATCTGACTGGGACGGAGATTCATGGAGATCCAATGAAGAAAGACCTGATGGAGATACTGGCCTGCCCCGTCTGCAAGGGCGAATTGGAACTGCGCACGGAGTCGGAAGAGGGCGACGATGTGATAACCGGTAATCTTAGCTGCGCCGCCTGCGGCGAGATCTATCCGATCGAGGATTCCATCCCCAACCTGCTGTCACCAGACCTACGTCGCGAGCTGGCGCAGTAATTCCTCGACCGGCTATGACGCTGGGATAGCTCCCAATTGCACCAGGAGACCTAGTAGGTCAATCTCGGACCAAAGTTCGGCGATCTTGCCGTTTTCCATCCGGTAGATGTGGATCTCAGTCCAGGCCACTGCTCTGCCAGTGGCTGGTATTCCGTTGAATTCCCCGGTGTGAGTAGCGGTGGCCATTGTTCGTTCGATGACCTTATCGCCATCAGATAACAGGTCCTGGACTGACGCCTGGACATCCGGGAAACCGGCCACGATGCCCTGGCCCAGCAATCTGATTCCTTCCCGGCCCGCTGGCAGTCTGAGGTCGGCAAAATGATGAGTGAAGCCGGGGGTCATCAGTTCATCGACGATTCCGTGGTTCGCTTGGTTCTTGAATTCCTCGATGAACCTGCTGACCACCACTTCATTCGCCTCGCTAGCCGCTTCTGCGTCGGACAATTCTGAGTCTCCGCAAGCCGCAATTAATATCGCTGTAAATAAAACTCCTAATAGGAGCATTGGTGTTTTTAGCTTAAACATATCTCGACCTAGCTATAGTCTCGCCGGCCCCAGATTTCCGGGAGCCCGACGAGCAAGATCGGAGAGGCCCGCATCGGTTGATGTGGACCTCTGTTCTTCCGGGCTATTCGGCGGGTTGGGCCATCGCCAAGGCGTCATCCCGGCTAACCTCTTGCTGGTGTACTTCCTTCCCGTGTTCTTGGACCAACTTCACCAGTTCGTCGTCGGTCTCCCCGGTGATTTTTTCCCCACATGGGCAACTTACTACCTTGGCCATTTTCGGTCTCCTTCCAGATATGATTTCGGACTGGGACACGCCGCTATAAAACACGTATGAATTTGGCAAAACCTTGGCAGATGCTTGGCGGGCAATGGGGATAAGGATCTATGTCACCGGCCGGGTCGCCATCGAAGTAGATGGCCTGGTCGTGATTGACGAACGTCAGTTCCGTGGCAAACAAGACCGGTTACTATTCGTTTATCTGGTGAGTGAACGAACGCGTCCTGTCGCTAAAGAAGAGCTGGCTTCGATCTTGTGGCCGGATGAGCAATCAGAGTCCTGGGAGGCAGCGCTCAGCGCTCTGACCAGCCGGCTGGCTGCGTTGCTCTCCTCGGATCAACTGGCGGCCCAAGGATTGTTGTTTTCGCGACGACTGGGCCAATACCAGATCAGGCTGTCCTCCGATGCCTGGGTCGATATCGAGGCCGGGAATTCCGCATTGGACCGGGCGGAGGCCGCTGTACGAAATGGCGACTCCAGGAAAGCCCCGGGGCCAGCCGCCGTGGCCGCTTCCATCGCCCGTCGTACATTCTTGCCTGGAGTTGATGGTTTTTGACGGGAGAGTCTGCAGGCAAAGTTGGAACGCCAACTGGTCCGGGCATTGTACTGCCTGGGCGAGATGCAGTTGGAGATTGGTGAGCCGCAGACCGCCGTGGAATCGGCGTTGGAAGCCTTGAAGTTGGACCCATACCGGGAGCGCACCCACCGGTGTCTGATGCGGGCTTATGCCGCAACGGGCAACCGGCCCAAGGCTTTGGCTGCGTACCATGAGTTCAGGGAGTTGCTGGCCGATGAGGTGGGCACAAACCCCGAGTCCGAAACTCAGGCCCTGTACCTAAAGATGCTGGGTTAGACTTGTTTGGACGGCCCAGCCGACGCCTGAATCGGCCTTGCTCCACCCGACATGACAAGTAAACATAAAATGCCCCGGAACGAAGCGGTTCCGGGGGCATTTTTAGTTCCTGATCAGTTTGCGGTCTAGCCCTCTCCGGTCAAGACCCGGACCACGATCGGAGCCAGTTCCTCCGCCCTGGTGCGAAGGGCTTCCCGGGATAGGTTCTCTACGGGGTGCGGGGTGAAGATCGTAGGGTAGTCGGGCGCTCCCCACATCTTAGCCATGCCCGCCGCCGTCGGCACGAACCGGTCGGTACAGATGGTAGCCGAAGGTATGCCGGCGTTCTCCACGTGAATTCCGTCGTGCACACTGCACGCGCTGCAAGAGCCTCAATCACCTATCGCGATGATCACCGAGTCTACTTGCGCTGTTAGCTCCTTCAAAGCCGTGGGGTCCGCTGGCCGGGAAGCGCTGGGCTTCCGGAGCCATTTGACATCGGTGATCTCGTAGCGGTTCCTCAAGACCTCCGCCAATTCTTCTAAAAGGACGTCAGCGTTGCGCTTGCTGTCGTCAATGATCCCCAGGCGAGTGCCCGCCAGGCTGGCCAGCCGGGGAGCGCCGTCAAATGGCGCCACGATCGGTTGAGTGACCGGATTAACTAGTACATGTTCGCTCTGGGCCATCTATTTCCCTCTCTCCGCGCTCGTCTTACGCGTTGGGTGAGTAGCTCATAGGATTGTCGCAATCCCGGTTGGAAAATGCAAAGGATCTGGAACCGGACTTTTCAGTTTGAATACTCGAAGGCGCAGAATTCTCCGTATTTGCCGCTGTAGTCGTAGGACTTCCCGCCTACTTCGAAGGTGAACCGGTCGGCGGAGCACAATTCGGTGACGTTAGCCGTGAAACCGGTGGGCTTGCTGAGGGTAGCCAACTCGTCCTCCCCCGTAACCGGGTTCTTCATCGCGTCCAACTGCAAGTCCAACACGTCAGGAATCTTGATTCCGCTGCGGATACCATCAAGGTGGAGTTCCATGGGCACATACTTGAACCCCAGGAACGTGGTCGCAAGGTCGTGGAACACGCTGAAGGGTTCCACTTCGGTCAAGATTATCTCCACCACCGCCCGTTGCTCAGGCGAAAGCCGTTCGTCAATGACGTCGAACACAGTCCCGTTGCCTAGGTGTATAGCTTCGGGGTATAGGCCGAATTGGCCGAAGGTCGTGCCGTCCAGTGACACTCCGTTGTAGTCACCGGACTCCACATGCCACATGTAGACGCCTTCGCAATTTCCGTAGGATGGAGGCACCTCGAAATTACAGGGACAACCCCAGGCGCAGTTGCAGCCAGAAACCATCTGAGCCTTCAACGAATATTTCTTCTCCTGTGCCACAGTCTTCCTCCTCAATCACCTAACGAGTTTGGTCACAGCGGTGGAGCCGACCTTTGGACCCCAGCTAGGAATCACTGAAGACATGTTGGACTCCTCGCCCCCGGCGAAGAGCAGCAGGATGTCGTCGGGCTCAGGAATCAGCGAGATCATGGTCTCCGTGTCGCCTGGCTCCGGGTCGCCTTTCAAGACCATGGCCGTCTTCAGATCAGCCACGGAGCGGTGGGTCCGGGCGTGGATGTATTCCTTGACCTGGGCTTTGGTCCAGTCCTTCCAGAGCGTGGAGTTGCCCGCTATCGTTACAACGATCTGCCCCTGGCGAACACCGATGCCAGTGTCGCCCACCGAGCCAGAGGTGGACATGTTGCTTCCGAGGCTTGAAGCCACGTCGGCGATGGCATGCAAGATTGGTTCGGGATGACCGACAGCCCTGACCTGCCGGGGCGATTCTCCGGCAAACACGGTTACGGCGCTCTGGTCTGCCGAGAATCCCCGTTCCACGTGCAAAGGCGTCCAATGGGTCTCGGTGTCGGCCTCGGCGATGCAGTAGGTGTACTTGCCGGGGTGGCCGATGACGCTGCGGTCGAACACACCGGGTATGGCGGCGCAGGCGTTCATCAGGATGAGGCGCACCGCGCGCCCGATGGTGGCGTTGGCCCGGTTCCCAGGGCCGAACAGGTTGTTTCGCGAGTTGATATTGAGTTCTTGGCATATCGGGCCGTTGATGATGGACAGGATGGCGGAACCGCCCATGCTCGACGATGGCCCCACCAGATTGAACAACGGGTCCAACATGGCTTCGGTAGCTGTCAGGATCACCGGCATGTATTCGGGCAGGCAGCCGGCCATCACCGCGTTGGCCGCCACCTTGCCAACGGTTATCTCACGGCGGCGCTCTGGAATCTCGCCGACCACCTCGCCGGAAGGTCGGCCGGACCGCTCTATGAATTCTCCCACGCGCTGTTCCGTCGGAGGAACAACTGGCAGACCATCGGTCCAACCGAGTTCATAGCAGCGTTCGATGGCCTCTAGTGCCGAGTCCCATTGGACAGTAGTAGTTTCGCTCGCAGTTTCGCCCGATTCAGGCAAGGTAATGCCCTCCGATTGATTTATTGCCGGAACCAAAGGCCCCAATCGTCCCATATCCCTTGTGAGGGAAAAGGGGCGATTGAAAAGCTGAGTGCTGAGTACTGGCTACTTGGCCAGAGTGTACTTAGAAAGCGAGCGTAGCTCCTTGGGCGGGTTCATGTGTGAACCCCTGATGGTGAAGGAGACTTCGGCCACGTAGATGGAACCCTGGGAGTCGACGGCGATGCCGTGGGGGGCGATGAACTGGCCGGGGCCCTCCCCTTCATTCTTGTCGCCAAATTGACTCACGAGACTGCCTTTTAGGTCGAAGATTGATACGCGGTGACCCAATCCGGGGGCGTCGTCCACGCCTCCCATGCCGTTCAGCTCACCAACATAGATGTGCTCTCCCCAGAGGACCATGGAGTCGGGCCGGTGGATATTGCTCCACATGGTTTGGAATTTGCCTTCGGTATCAAATATCTGGATACGATGCGCTTCCCGGTCGACAACGTAAACGTTGGCATTACTGTCGATCGCGATGTTGTGGGGGCGTATGAACTGCCCGGCGTCGATGCCAGGGCTGCCCCAGGAGAATTTGTACTCGCCAGCGCCAGTGTAGACGTGGATCCGGGAGTTTCCATATCCGTCCGACACGTAGATGTCGCCGTTTCCTGGGTGGATGGCGGCGGAGGTGGGCCGGTTGAAGGGTTCTCCGCTCCAGCGGGGGGCGGGGTTGTTCCTCTCACCGATCTCCATCAGCTTCTCGCCTGCCGCGCTGAATTTCTGGATGGTGTGGATGCCGTCATCGGAACAGAGGAGCGAGTCGTCATGGGCGATGTATAGGCCGTGAGTGCGGTCGGCGCTGAAATGACCTTTTCCGAAGGACCTGAGGTAATTACCGTCCCGGTCCAAAACGATGATCGGCTCTTCGCCGCGAGTCAGGACGAAAACGTTGTCTTGGGAGTCGATGGCGACGCCGGGGCACTCTTTGAAGGTCATGCCACTGGGCAATTTGGCCCAGTTCTCAACGAAGTTGTAGCGGAAATCGCCTTTACCGTAGACCTCTGGCATGGTGTGCACCTTCTGTTATTTATTTTTAGCTGCGGTTTCTGCGTATCGAGACAGGCCAAACCAAGCTCAATCCTGGCTTCGAGGCAGGCATGGATATCCTAAGTCTGGCCGAATCCGGTGTCAATGGCCGGGCAGGTACGCCCACTTCCTAAGCTGACCGCTGATAGCCGACGGCTACGTTAGGACCTGTCCGCCTTCGCCCTTCAGGTAGTCGGCGGTGCGCAGCGCTAGGGCTTGGATGGTCGGGGTGGGGTTCACGCAGGCGCTGGTGGTAAAGATGCTGCCATCTATGATGAACAGGTTGGAGACATCGTGGGTGCGGCCCCAACGATCTACCACCGAACTGGCCGGGTCTTCCCCCATGCGGGCTGTGCCCAACAGATGCCATCCAGCATTGCGGCGCAGCGGCTGCGCAAAAGTTTTCTTGGCGCCAGCGGCCTCAAGTACCTCAGTGGCCCGGGCAACCGCATGTTCCAGCATCTTGCTAGTGTTTTCACTGACGGTGTAATTGAGCTTGGGCGCGGGTATACCGTCGCTGTCGGTCAGGTCCGGGTCCAAGGTCACCGTGTTGTGTTCTTCGGGAAGGTCTTCAGTCATGATGGTGATTGCGACCATATGCCCAAATCGCTCTTTGAACTCCTCGTGGTGATTCTCGCCCCAGGCGACCCTTTGGCCCAGGAGACTACCGATCGCAGTGGAAAGCGGAGCGTCACTGTACGCCAGAACCTGTAGGTCGTACCCTCGGATGAAATCATGGTCGGAGTTGGTCTCGTAGAACTGCTGGCTCAGCATCGTGCTGCCCCGAGGGCCGCCGTCCCCAGACCCCAACTCTTCTTCAAAGATACCCGATACGGAACCTACTGGGTGGTGCATCAGACATTTGCCCACCAGGCCGCTGCTGTTGGCCAGGCCGTTCGGAAATAACGCCGAGGTCGAGTTGAGCAGAAGACGAGCGGTGCCGATGCCGTTGCAGGCCATCACCACGGCTTTGGCTTTCTGTTCCTTCAACTCGCCGTCCTGATAATAGAGTGCTCCGGTTGCTTTGCCCGATTCATCTATCGTGATCTCCCTGACCCTGGCGTAAGTCTCCAGGCGGGCACCTGTCTTGAGGGCGGCCGGCCAATATGTGAGGTCGGTGGATGCGAAGGATCGCAGGAAACCACCCATGTCCGGCTCTCGGCCATCGTAGGCGACCGATGAGATGGCTGTGTCGGAAGACCACCAATGCCAACCCAGTTTGTCGAAAGCTTTGGCCAATAGCTTGCCGCTGGGCCTGATGGACAGGGGAGGGCAGGGCCGTTCCGGTTTGTCCGGGTAAGCCGGGTCGCCCCGCAGGCCGGAGACACCCATCATCTTGTCGTTCAGATCGTAATAGGGCTCCAACTCTTCATAGGTGAGCGGCCAATCGTCTGCAACGCCATCCAGTGTCTTTACTCGGAAATCCGATGGATGGAACCGGGGGAAATGCGCGCCCCAATGGATCAGGCTGCCGCCAACGGCGTTGTACATCAGCGGCGCGATGGGTGTCTCGTTTTCGTTTACCGGATAATCCTCGGGAAGTCCCCGAAAGGTGGGGTCTGGATGAAAATCGGTCTGCAGATGGATCTGCGCAGCGGGGTCCGAGGTTGGAAAGGCATCGGTTGGCACCCAGCCGCCCTGCTCCAGACAAACCACTTTGATCCCTGCCTGGGCTAAACTCCAGGTGAAGGCGGCGCCGGACGCGCCCGCCCCAATCACTAGTACGTCGGCAATGTCTTCGTTGCTGGCCATCGTTATTCCTCACCTGCGTGGTCGGTTGATATGAGTAGGGGCACCCCGATCTGATCGAGATGCCCCTACGGGCGGTCACCGGTTGAGCTGGGCTATTTTCGTTCGAACATGGCGGCCACACCCTGTCCGCCGCCCACGCACATGGTCTCCAGACCGAACTGGGCGTCGCGCTGCTCCATCTCGTAGAGCAATGTGGTCAGGATACGGGCGCCGGTTGCGGCGATGGGGTGTCCCAATGAGATACCCGATCCATTCACGTTCAGGTTGTCGTTGTTGGGGAGTTTCCACTCGCGAAGCACCGCCAACACCTGGGCGGCAAAAGCTTCGTTGAGTTCGATGACATCCATGTCGGCCAGGGACATGCCCGTCTTGTCCATCAGCTTGCTCACGGCGGGAACCGGGCCGATGCCCATGGTGGCGGGATGGCAACCGGTCACGACCCAGCCCTTGAGAAAGCCCATAGCTTTGAGGCCCAACTCTTCCAGTTTGTCTTCCGCCACAACCAGGCAGACTGACGCGGCGTCGTTCTGGCTGCTGGCGTTGCCGGCCGAGACGGTGCCGTCTTTCATCACTGGGCGAAGGCGGCCCAGTGCCTCCATGGAACTATCGCCGCGGGGACCCTCGTCTTTCCCAAAGATCACCGGGTCGCCCCGGCGTTGGGGAACCTCGACCGGGATGATCTGGGAGTCGAACCTGCCGGATTCCTGGGCGGCAACGGCCCGCTGATGACTACGCAGGGAGTACTCGTCTTGTTCTTCCCTGGATATCTCATACTGTTTAGCCAGGTTCTCGGCGGTCTCCACCATGCCGGAGATTACGCCGAAACGGTCTTCGGGGGAGATGGTCTCCCGGGCGCGGGCCAAGCGGTCATGCAGGGTGACCGAGCCGAAACGGGCGCCCCACCGAGACTCATTGACATAATATTCAGCGTTGCTCATGCTTTCTACGCCGCCAGCGATGACGACATCCGCATTCTCCGTTTGCACCATCATGCAGGCGTTCAATATAGCTTGCAGGCCTGAGGAGCAACGGCGGTCTAATTGATAGCCAGGAACCTCGATTGGCAGACCAGCCTTCAACAGCGCCAAGCGCCCGATGGCCGGGTTCTCTCCGCTGGGATACCCGTGGCCCAGGATCACGTCGTCAACCTTGGCCGGGTCCAGCCCGCTGCGTTCCAAAGTCGCTTTTATCACGATGGAGGCCAGCTCCTCCGCTGGTATGTCTTTTAGAGACCCGCCGAACCCGCCCACAGCAGTTCGGACCGGTGAAACAATGGCTACGCGTCGCATAGGTCACTCCTAAACCATTCCTGAAGATTGTCCCCGAAGATTCTTCGCGAGAATTCTTCGCGAGAATTGCCCCCGAAAATTATCCACACAATAATAACGGTTTTGCCGCGACTGTGTCGAATGGCCGAGGCGTGCCCCCTTGTACTTCGTGGAAGAGAAAACCGAGTGCCCGGTTGGCAGGTGCGTGCTCCGGCGGGGAAACGAATAGAAAAGGGCCGAATCTCGCCGCATGTGAGATTCGGCCCTTTCCATTGGGGGTTTGGTAACTGAACTATACCGGACTGATTAGGTTGCGGACTACTAACTAATGTCAGCAGCCATTAATAATGATGTGATTCCGTCGGTGGTTCCAGGCTGATTCTGAGGCCCAATGATATAATCGGTGAAGCATTTCGACCATCAAGTCTATTTCGATTCCGCTATACATCTAACTAATTTAGGTCGGCTAAGTTACTGCCGATCGGCTCACGATAATACCTACATGAAACCAAGATTGAAGCCGCCCAAGAACACCGCGGCTCCACCTACTGCTCCGGCCCTTGAAGAATCCCGAGAAGAATCCCAATTCCGGGCCCTGATTGAGACCGTTCTTGACCTGGTAGCAGTGCTCAACTACGACGGCGCCATCCGGTATCTAAGCCCGTCGGTCCAACGGGTTATTGGATATTTGCCTGAACAGTTGATTGGCGAGAACGCCTTCGCCTATATGCATGAGGACGACGCAGCGGAACAACGGGAGGCGTTTAAAACCTCAGTCTCGGACCCTGATCAGCCCACAGCCGGTCTACCTCACTCATTTCGGTTCCGCCATTACGACGGGCATTGGGTTGTGCTTGAGTCGGTAAGCACCAAGCTCCCGGAGGGATCTGAGCCGCCGGGCATCATGGTCAACGCCAGAGACATCACAGAACGCGTGCAGGCGCAAGAGTCCTTGCGTGAGCTTGTTGCTGCGGAACGGCGGCTCGCTCTGGAGAATGAAGTCATTGCCGAGGTGGGCCGAATCATCAGTTCCACCCTTAATATCGAGGAAGTCTTCGAGCGATTCGCGGTTCAAGTTAAACGCCTGATCGAATTTGACCTGGTCCTGGCCAGCGTCATCGACCATGAAGATCAGACCGCTAGCATCAAATATTGGTCAGGATCTCAGGAGTCCCGCGAAAATTTCGCCACCACGGTGCCTCTGGATGAAAGCTTAACGGGAGAGATTTTGGCCAGCGGCCAGCCGGTTCTCGTCTAGGGGACGGCCGGCCTTGACCTAAGTAAACGGTCAGGGCAATCGCATCTCATAGGGATAACACCTTGAGAAGGTAGTCTTCATCCCAACCGGCCCTCAGT
>JAQBXL010000052.1 GCA_027624135.1 Chloroflexota bacterium | reverse complement strand
CCCTATGTCACCACGAGCTTACTCCTTCGAATACCTGCCTGGAAGGGGTTTATGGGACAGGCTCTTAAGACACTTAAAAGGAAATTCACAACTCATTTGGGAACGAGCGATTGACGCCGGTTTTGTTCGTGCCAACAACAAGTCGTAGGCGAATTAGTTAGGGATAACCAGAGTTGTTGTAATATGTGCCCAACAAGGAAGCGAGGTGCATGGGATTGATGACCAACGAACCCCGGAGAACTGGTTTCATTGGCCGCCAACCGGAACTGGCCGTGCTAACCACTGCCCTCGACGAGGCAATGGCGGGCCGGGGTCAAATGGTGATGCTGGCCGGGGAACCGGGCATCGGAAAGACTCGCTTGGCAGAAGAATTAACGAATCAGGCGAGAGCTTTGGGCTCGGAGGTACTCTGGGGCTGGTGCTATGAACACGCCGGTGCCCCACCTTATTGGCCATACGTGCACCCCATCCGGAACCATGTTGAGTCGGCCGGCAATGAACAACTCAGAGCAGAGATGGGCTCCGGAGCTGGGGTGATTGCGGAGATCGTTCCCGAGCTCAACGAGAAATTACCTGACCTCGCGCACCCTGCAACCACGGACCCTGAACAAGCGAGGTTCCGACTTTTCGATTCAGTAGCGACATTCCTAAAGAACGCTAGTTTCAATAAGCCCTTGGTTTTCGTACTGGACGATCTGCATTGGGCCGATTCGTCTTCTCTTCTGATGTTGGAGTTCCTGGTCAGAGAGATCTCCGGAAGCGCTCTCATGATTCTCGGCACTTACCGCGATGTGGAAGTTGCTGGGAGCCATCCTTTGTCAAAAACCCTGGGCAACTTGGTTCGCGAGCGGCATTTCCGGCGTATCCAATTAGACGGTTTGACCCGGCACGAAGTAGGAGAGTTCGTTGAGAGCAGCAAGGGTGTGAATCTGCCCAACGATGTATTGCAAACGATTCACAGCAGAACCGAGGGCAATCCATTGTTCGTGAACGAGGTGGTCCAGCTAATTGATCCGGATCAGATGACTGAAAATAGGGCCTGGGCCGACATTATTCCCGAGGGCGTGAGGGATGCGGTAGGTAGGCGGCTGAGCCGGTTGTCGGAGAATTGCAACCAAGTCTTGAGGGCCGCTTCCGTCATTGGGCGGGAGTTCGATATTTCCTTGTTGAGTGGCTTGGACTCCGATCTTGGCGCAGATGGAGTTCTGGTGGCATTGGAGGAGGCCCTGGAAGCCAGAGTGATAGAAGCTTTGCCCGGGGGTTTGGAGCGGTACCAATTTGGGCACGCGCTGATCCAGCAAGTGCTGTATGAGGAAATGTCGCCCATTCGCAGAGTCCGGGCACATGCCAGGGTCGGCGAAACTCTGGAACAGTTGCATCGGACCGCGCTAGACGAACATGCGGCCGAGCTAGCCTACCACTTCGCCGAAGCAGAGGCGGTTCTTGGACCCGGTAAATCGGCGCGTTATTGGTTGATGGCCGGAGAGCGGGCGCTGTCAACCTTCGCTCACGAAGATGCATTAGCCCATTTTGAGCGAGGCCTGGCCGCCCGTGAAATATCGGTCTTCGGGAGTGAGGCGGCGACCGATGACGAGGCAGCTGCACTATTGTTCGGCTTCGCCCGGGCAAAATCCACAGTCGGCGTCGGGCCTCAGCTTCTAGAGGCGTTCAGCGCCATTAGCCGAGCATTTGAATTTTACGCTTCAGTCGGTAACATCGCCCTGGCTGTTGCAACAGCTGAATTCCCCATTTCACCACCCACAGGTCTGGTTCCAGGTGTCGCTCAGCTTATAGATCGTGCTCTTACTCTTGTTCCACCAGATTCCCATGAGGCTGGTCGGCTACTCTCTCGATTTGGAGGGGCCGTTGGCCTCGCAGGTGGAGACTACTTAGCCGCTCAAAAGGCATTGGGCAGGGCGACCGCCATTGCCAATCGAGAAGGAGACACCGCATTGGAGGTACAGACTCTGGCATACGCCGCCGATGTAAGCGGTAACCACTTGAAATGGCAAGAAAGTGTAAACAGTGGGCGACGAGCTATCCAACTGGGCGCCGGTTACGAAAACACCTACTCTGGCGTTCTTCCACGTTGGTGGGCATTGGTAAGTCTGTTGCACATGGGCGATCTTGATGGAGCCCGGGCACATTATCCCCCACTTAAAGAAATGGCTGAGCGGAGCAATATCTCGCGTTTCCTCGCCTGGCTAAGCTCAGTGCCAATTACATTCCTGTCTTGTGTCGAAGGAGATTGGGCAAGTGGCCGCGAAAATAGCGACCATGGCCTGGCGATTTCTCCTAGAAACCAGCAAATCATCGGTCTCAGGGCCATGTTGGAATACCAGACGGGAGAAACAGACCAGGGAGAAATTTACTTAGATCGTCTCATCGAGTTACTTCGTCTCAATTCGGACCGAAACTTCTCCACCGGAAGGTCATCCATGGCGATAGCCGAGATTGCCAGAATCACCGGTGTCCCCAACCATGTGACCACAGCCAAAATTGCTGTTGAGGAGGCATTGTTGGCTCCGAATATAACCCCCCCATTGGCCCTACACGCCAAAGCCGCCCTAGCAATGATCGCCGTGCAAGAAGAAGGCCAATCTGCAGCAGCAATGCATTACGGGGATTTGCAAGTGCACGCTGGCACTATGCTGTGGACCGTAACATCCCTTGACCGTCTGCTCGGCCGCTTATCCCGGACTATCAACGACCTGGATCAATCGGCCAGTCACTTCGACGATGCTGTGGCCTTCTGCCGCAAAGCGGGCTACCATCCGGAACTGGCCTGGACCTGCTGCGACTACGCCGATACTCTTCTCGTGCGAAACGGTGAAGGAGACCACGGCAAGGCTATTTTTCCCTGGATGAGTCCCTGTCTATCTCCACCGAACTGGGCATGCGCCCTCTGATGGAGCGGGTAGTTGCCCATCGGGAGCAAGCTGAAACCAAGCCTGTCCAAACGTCTGCTTACCCAGATGGACTGACCCGCCGGGAAGTTGAGGTGCTCCAACTGATCTGCGGCGGCAAAACTGACCGGCAGATTGGCGAGGAGCTTTTCATCAGCGTCAATACCGTGGGCAACCACGTGCGTAACATCCTCAACAAGACCGACTCCGCCAACCGCGCTGAGGCGGCAAGCTACGCCAATCAGCATGGCCTGGTACCACCAATGTCGGATGGCAAAGACTAGCGCCCAAACAGACCACCATCCCGTGATTCTGGCCTCCGAATCCCCTTCAGTTCAGAAGAGGAAGCACCTCTCGGTGCAGTAGTTCCAGATGTTCGACGTCGGCCGGCACCAGGCACAGCATCACGGTCGTGATGCCCGCGTCGAAGAAGGCGTTTATGAATGCCGCGCACTGGGCTGGCTTTCCAAAGGCGCACCAACTGTCCACATTGTAGCCACCATAGAACGACTGTAAACGCTGCGCGAGGCGTTCCCGCGCCCTGGCCTTAGCCCGGAAACGATGGTTGTCGATGGAAACGTAGATGATCTTCCCCAGTTCCATCGAGTTGGGGTCCCGCCCTGCCCTAGTGGCCAACTTCCTGACCATATCGCTGCCTCGGGCCGCTCCACCGGGAATCCCTCCGGATGGGTGAACCCAGCCATCGGCTAATGTGGCGGCCTGGTTAACGGACGCGCTGGTGATGCCATCAACGAAGATCGGTATCCCCCCAAGTTGCACCGGCGTGGCATCGATGGAGGCTCTTTCGAGATTGTAGCGACTGCCCTTGAAAGAGACCTCAGGCCCGCTCCACAGCCTTTTCAGCACGGTGATGGTCTCTTTCAACCGGCCACCGATCTTGGGGTGTCGGGGTTCCGGGACGCCTTCGTCAGGCCAATCGTGCTGGGAGATGCCCAAGCTAAGCCGTCCTCCGGAAAGGGAATCCAGGTCAGTCATTTTGGTTGCAAAAGGTAAGATTCGAGGCCTCGGACTGCCGGTCAGCGCCGTCGCCAATCGTATACGCGAAGTTGCACTGGCTGCGGCAGTCAACGCACCATATCGGTCCAGCCCGCTCTTCCCTCGCCAAGAGTCGTAGCTGAACAGCATCTCAGTGAACCAGAGGGCATGAAATCCCATCTGGTCGGCCGCCTGATAAAATGGGATGTTGTCCACAAAGCGCGGCACGATGAGGTCAATTTTTGGTCTGTCGGCCATCGTTTGCCTCCACTGAGAGCGAAGCCAGGTGTTGTCTGATTACACCAAACGAATCTCTTTGGTCGCCGAGTGGGTTGTGCCGCCGAAGGTTGGCACCCATGACGAATGTTTGCCGGGACCACCAAGGACGATGATCGTGAGCAGGTCCGGGTCCACCACCATCGGCACCGGGCCGTCGGGAATCTTCTGGAACCGTTCCATCAAGGTTTCGTGGGTGTACCGCTCCAGGGGGATCCGGGCGTTCCGGTGCAGCCATTCCCTGATTTCCTGCTTACCGAAGCCGTCATTGGCGATGGTGGCGGCGTGCTCCGGGCCCAGAGCCAGCAAGGTCTCGCCGCCGGTGTAGGCGTTGTTGGTCCCGGTGATGGAGATGGCCCCGGCGATGATGGTGAGGATGTCCTCAGCAGTGCTGCCAGAGTGGTCGTTGATGTTGTGCGGCGGCTCACCGGCCAGCACGGTAACGGCGCTCTGGTCAGGCCGGAAGCCACGCTCTATGTGCAGCGGCTGCCAGGGGTTGGCCTCTTCGTTCTCGGCCACGCAGTAGGTATACTTGGACGGCGCTCCTTGGGTGGACATGTCACCAACTCCAGGATAGGCCCCGCCAATGTTGAGCTGTGCCAGTCTGACCGCCCGGCCGATGGTCGCGTTAGCCTGCCAGCCCGGCCCGAAGGCGCCCGAGCCGCCGTGCAGCCCCAACTCGTCGCATACGGGGCCGTTTACGATGATTAGCGGCGCGCAAGGGTGTGTGGGCCTGGATGGCATAGAGGTTGAACACTGGGTCGCACATGGCCTCTACCGTAGCGATCACCACCGGCAGGTACTCCGGCCGGCAGCCGGCCATGACGGCGTTCACCGCCAGCTTCTCCACCGTAGCTGAGCCCCAGTTGGGCGGAATCTCGCCGATGATGTCCTGAGCCCCAGGGGAGTTGCCGCCAGCATCGCAGCCACCCGTTCTGGGGTCGGAGGAACCACGGGCAACCCATCGGTCCAGCCACGCTCTAGGTAGAGGTTCTGCACCGCCTCGAAATCGTCCGTCACTTCCAAGCGTTCGGAAATCAGATCAGCCAAATCTTTCCCCCTAATGATAAAGTCGGCCCTTCAAGGACCGCCCCTTTATCAGCACCCATGGAAACGCGCTTAGCGCCGTCCGATTAGTCCCTGAACTACCTGCTCCAGAAGCCCGTCAGCCTTGGCCAGTAGTTGTTCTGGCCGGAGCCCGCCAAGCGGGTGTTCCGCAACAGCCATGGTAAGTTCCGGCATACCCAACGAGCGCCGCTCAACATCGCCCAGACGCTTGAAACGGTCGGTGCCAACGACCACGGTGCGGATGCCACGTTTCTCCAGTTCCACCGCGTCGTGGATACTCCACGACGTGCAGGACCCTCAATCCGCCAGCCCGACGATCACCGCTTGAACCGAAGCGACCAGTTCGTCTAGCACCTCTTCCTTGGCTGGCAGAGAAGCGGTTGGTTTGCGCTTGTAGACGACATCTGCAATCTCGTATTTCTCGCGCAGCAGTTTTTCAAGCCGCTCGAAGAGAAGGTCGCCGTTAGGTTTGCTGTTCCACAAGAAACCAATGGACTGCCCACCCAAGCCATCCAGTTCAGGGGCCATGGCCTGCACCATCATTCTGGGCGCCGCCGTAGGGTCCAGGACGATCAACTTTGGCGTTTCAGTGGTGGTCATCAATCACCTTTACCTGTTTCGCTTGAGCCTGATCTATTCCGAAGGCTAGGGCCTGCTGATTTTCATGTCAAGCATGCCCCAACATCTGCTCACGTCTGATCTAGCTCCTGAAGAACGGCGATGGCATTGGGCCAACCGGCACTTCAATCAACACCGGGGCATCCAAGGTCAACGCTTTCTTGAGTGTGGACTCGAGTTCGGAGGGTCCGTTGGCTAGGAAGCCCTTCGCGCCGTAGGCCTCAGCCAGCTTCACAAAGTCGGGGTTGTGCAGTTCAACTCCTATCGTCCGGCCCTTGAACTGGTTCATCTGGTCTCGTTTAACGTTGCCGTAGGCGTTGTCATTGAACACGATGACGACCACGTTGATGTTGTGCGCTACAGCGGTGGACATCTCCTGGGAATTGAACATGAAACCGCCGTCGCCCGAAAGACAAACCACGGCCTTGTCCGGTCGGGCAACCTTAGCGCCCAACGCGGTGGGATAAGCGTAACCCAGGTTTCCGGAGTAGGACGAGGTGATGAATGTGCGCGGTTCGTACACCGGGAAGTGGGCCCGGCTGTAGTAGCCGAGTTGGGTCATACCTGAGATCAAGATACCGTCCTCGGGCATGGCTCTCCGTACAGCTTCCAACAACTCTTTCTGTGGCTCAACCTTGATGATGTCATCGGAGCGCTGGGCTTTCTGTGCCGCTACCGCAGCCGACTGGTCTTCCTTAGGTTGGGTCTTGGCCGATAACGCGGTGAGCAGCTTTTCCATGGTGAGCTTGGCATCGCCCTCAACTCGGATCGTGTCTTCGTAATTACGGCCGATCTCTTCGGGGTCCACGTCGATCTGCACAACCTTTTGGCCATCAAGCCATTGAGAGGTGACCAGCCTGGTGCCCACGGCCAGTATCACATCGTGGCCAAATTCCTGTTTGGCGATGGTGTCGTTGCGCAACCATAGCGCACCCAAGCTCAACGGGTGACGGTCCGAGATGGCGCCTTTGCCTTCTGCCGTGGTCACCACAGGCGCCTGGAGGAACTCGGCAAGTTTGGTCAGAGCGTCTGAGCCCTCGGAGGAGATCACGCCGCCGCCGGCCCAGATCAAAGGTTTGGACGCGCCGGCCAGAGCTGCGGCGGCCGCTTCTATCTGTTCCGTGCTGGCCGCCACCCTACGCGGAGCTTCTGGTTCCAGTAGCTCCACATCCCCAACTTCCGCCAGGGTCTCCGGGGGGATCTCGATCTCCACCGGTCTGGGGCGGCCGTTCTTGAGGTGATAAAAAGCTTGATGGACGGCTTCGGGCACTTCCGCAGGGTCCATGATCCGGTGGGACCACTTGGTGATCGGCTTGATGGCGTCCAGTTGATCGTTGACCTCATGGAGCATGCCTCGGTCGCCGCCGATCTCGTCGCGTTCGATCTGACCGGAAACCACCAATACGGGCGATGACGCGGAATAGGCAGTGGAGATTCCGGCCGATGCGTTCAACAAGCCAGGTCCGGGTACCATCAGCGCGGTGCCAACCTCCCCGCTGGCCCGGGCGTAGCCGTCGGCCATGTAGGCGGTGGCCTGCTCGTGACGGACGGTGATGAACCGGATGCCCGGCTCGTCGTACAGCCCGTCCATCAGGTGGTAGAGCTGGACCCCAGGCAATCCAAATATCACCCGGACGCCTTCCCGGTATAGAGACTTGGCCAACGCTTGGCCTCCGGTCATCTTAACCATATCTCAGAACTTCCTTTGCTTTTGAATTTATTGCGAATCAGTCAGGGAGTGTTGAACTGCACCAGGATGCCGTCGGGATCACGGACGTAGATGCTGCGAATCTCTCCGTTGGAGTCGGTATACGACTCCCTGTACCCGGCAAGTTCATACCCTTTAGCCACCAACTCATCGGCCAGACTGGCCACATCAGCGACGCCAAAGGATATGTGGCTGATGCCCACCTGGTCAAGCAGTATGGGCTGGCCGTCGGGTTGCTCGCCTGGGTGGCTGGTCAGCGTCAGGGTCGGTGTTGCGCCGTCGCCATAGGCCAGACTGACCCAATGGCGGGTGTTGCGCTCAAGGGCGTAGTTGTCCAGGCGCGCGGTTTGGGTGCCTCCTTCGGTGATGTCCGTAAGCTTCTCGCCGATAACTTTCATTCCCAGAGCATCCCGTTAGAATTTGAGCGATTCTTCCATGTCGCGGACGCAAACCCCGACGTGGGTGACACAGGTTGCTTCCATCGTGAAGTGACTCCTTTGGTTTGACTCCGAATCTAGGCCGCTATCTTACCCGAAAATGAAATCGCCGATGGCAGTGAAGTATTCGTCCAACCCCTTAAATAGCAGGTCGTTGTGACCTGCCTCTTTAACCGTTAGCATCGTTTTGTTTTTGGATGCGAAGGATTGGAACATCTCCTCGGCGTGCTGCAGGGGCGCCAAAGCGTCCACCTCGCCGTGAATCACCAACACAGGGATCGATATCGACGCTGCTTTGGCCCGGTAGGCTTCTTCATATTCCTGGGCCTGCTGCGGGGCCAAGCCGGACGTGAACTGCCCCAGGGTGGGCCGTCCACTCTCGATGATGACGCCGCTGATTCCAGGGTCCTCTTTGGCAGCCAGCTCGAAGGCGGAATGCCGCCCCATCGACCGGCCCATCACATAGATCGGTCCGGTGTAGCCGCTGGCCCCAAGGACGATCTGCATGGATTCCAACACGGTATTGGCGTCGGAGAGCATGGTGGTGAAGGACGGAGAACCGCCGCTCTTTCCATAACCCCGGTAGTCGGCTACGAAGAAGTTGAGCCCGATCTGGTTGTACAACGGCGCAATGGTGTTGTAGTCGATCGCCGTCTCGCCGTTGCCATAGAAGAACAGGATCGTGGGACTGCCGGTGGCGTAGGGAAAGAACCGGCACGACAGGCCTATATCATCGCCAACTTTGAGGGTGTAGTCTTGCACGCCATCCGGGGGCGGTGTCCAGCCCTGCCTCGGGTAGAAAGAGTTCATTGATACGCTGGGGTCGTCCAGAGCCGAGTAGTCCACTTGGGCCATGTTAAAACTCCATCTTGATCTTGGTGTGCCGCCCCGGTCATTCCGGCGCGCGTCCTTCGACAGGCTCAGGATGAGCGGGACGTGCAGGGTTCCCGTAAATCTGGTTTCTCTCCCGAAAGTGGCGTCCGTGATGGTCTGGCGTCCGCTCATGGTGTCCTTCCGCGGAAGGATGTCGAACCACCCACTTCGCCTGAACCATCATCCACCGAAAACTCCTTCGACAGGCTCAGGATGAGCGTACACCAGCTACATCTCGGTTTTCACTCCCAAAGACTGTAGGCGAACAGAGGCGCGTACTCTGGGTGAGGTTTGACCGCGACCAACCTACCCTCGCGAAGTCTGATCTCATCGAATACTTCCCTCGCCAAGTCTCGCCGCTGGTCCTGAGTGACCCCTGGATGCTCCCATAGAGCGGGGAGGTTTTGCAAGAGTTCGGCTGCCCGGTCCAGGTTTGGAGTCGACTGAACGAGCGGTCTTGGTTCTAATGCTCGCCTTTGACGCTGGAGCCGTTGGTATTCGGATTTAAACTCTCGGTCGCCGATTGCGCTCCAGAGATGTTGCTTTCGGAGATTGGCCATAGCAGCGTCGATTCGACGTATATCCAGACTATGGTCGGGTTCGGGTCCATCGTTGGACATCGCCTGAAGTCCAGCAGATCGCCAACCGTCGTTCAGGTTGAAATGACCGGTGATCAGCCAGAATCATAATTTCCGTCTCCAGCAGTCTCCGTCAATCCCAAAACGATCCGGAGATCATCCTCAGTGAAACACATTCGTAACAAATTGGACATCAATTTGTAACCTAGAAGAAACCAGGATTATGCACTTAACGCACCTATATAGTTGTGATACAATACCTCTATGGAGTTTCAAGAGGTTCTTCTTTCCGGTCTTTCTCGTGAGCGATTCGCTTCGCTTCGTCCACAACTGACTTCGGAAATAGTCTCCTCATTGCCTGCTCTTTGGTCAGTTCGCTTGCAGGCTTTCTCCGGCTCTTACGCTGTTTGGTCATAGGAGACTCTCCGATGGTAAAGACTCAGGAAATGAACCTAGTAAAGCTGATGCATGAGTACGCTGACGAAACCGCCTGCCGGGAGTACCTTGAAGAACTCCGCTGGCCTGACGGTCTGGCCTGCCTGCGTTGTGGCTCAATGCGTATCTCACGAATCAGCACCAGGAACCAACTGGATTGTGGCGACTGCCACTTCCGGTTCTCTGTGACCGCTGGCACCATCTTCCATGACAGTCACCTGCCTTTGTCCAAATGGTTCATTGCGGCTTACCTGATGATGGAAGCCAAGAAGGGTATCTCCGCTAAACAGATGGAGCGTTCCCTTGGCGTGGCCTACCGGACGGCCTGGTATCTCTGCCACCGGATTCGTGCTGCCATTGAAGAAGCGTCTCCCATCAAACTCAAAGGCATCGTCGAGATCGATGAGACGTTCGTTGGTGGTGAGGTCCGAGGCAAGGGCCGTGGGTACAAAGGCAACAAGGCCGTCGTTGTTGGGGCCGTACAGCGTGAAGGCAAAATCATGCTCCAGGTGGTGCCAGACCGGAGCCGTAGGACTCTCCACGCTTTCGCTGATGAAGCCGTCCATGATGATACCGAGGCCATCTACACCGACGACTGGCGACCGTACCAAGGAATCGGAGACGAAGATACGCTCCACGAGACGGTTAACCACTCCATCGGCGAGTACGCCCGTGGCAACGTTCATACCAACTCCGTAGAGAACATCTGGAGTCTCTTGAAGCGGTCTATCATCGGTTCTTTTCATAAGGTCTCTATCAAACATCTGGATGCCTATCTGGACGAATTAGAGTGGCGGTTCAACAATCGGGACAACCCTTTCCTGTTTCGGGATACTCTGTTGAAACTACTCGCTAGTGAAAATTTAAGATACCGGGAATTGACCGGCTAACTCTTCGCAATCGCCTGGGCACTAAGACGTTCAATGATAGGGCCGATTTGGTCTCTAGCCCACGCAAGTTTGGCTACCTCATAAGGTAAATTGCCTAACTCACCCATATGGGTGGCATATGGGTGGCATATGGGGCTGCTAATTGTTGCTCAATCCTCCTACCGACCAAAGGCGCGCTTCGTCCGTATTTCACCAGTTTGGCTATTTCATTGGCACCATCCGTTTTTCTCTGTTCTTCTTGTCCAACGAAGTCCTCTGTCAACTGTGCGCCAAGTTCGGGGTGTTCACGAACATATCTAATGGCTATGAGATTATTTACAATTCCTTCAAGTGTATGCTCAGACTGGCGAAGCTGTTCGATTGCTCCATCGAAATCCGAAAGTCGGTCCATCTTCTTTTGGTAATGGAAAAGAGCGTGGGCAGCGAGGAGGGCAGTTATTCCGATGCCTGATACAACCCACCAATGCCAATGCAGCGACTGATACCACTCAGCCGTTACAATAAGCCCGCCCCCTAAGTACGGCACGATATTAAGCACACCAATCCACCCAGTCATGGCTTCGTAGTGCCGCAGCGGGAACGCAATTGCCAAGATTGCCCGTAGCAAAGACCCCATGCCCTATATGATACCATTCTCAGGTGCATGAAATGCACAATCCCGTTTTGGACCTATTTTTTAGCTGTGATCTTCATTGGGGCGGTGTTATTGTTCCCTCGGGGAATAGTCGGACTGATTCGGCGGGAAGGTTGGCAATGGCCCGAATGGGTTAGCGTGGCCCGTAGCCGGGCCTCAATTCTTGGTAGCATCACCAGCAGCTTTGGGGGACGGGCCAGATCATGACCCAAAATGGACACAATCCAGGCGCCGTTATTCCGGATGATCGCCCGGCCGGAAAAGGGCTCAACATCTTGTCGGTTGAAAAGGTAACCATTGCCTTTGATGGCTTCACGGTGTTGGACGATCTTGATTTTTCCATCGGCCACGGCGAGATGCGGTTTTTGATCGGGCCAAACGGCGCCGGAAAGACGACGTTGTTAGATGTGATTACAGGCAAGTCCAAACCTAACCAAGGAACTGTCACCTTCGATGGCAGACTAGACCTTTCTCGCCAGGCCGAGCACTCCGTGGTGAAATTGGGGATCGGCCGCAAATTTCAGACGCCAACTGTTTACAATAGTCTGTCGGTCTACCAAAATTTGGAAACCTCCGAGCGTTTCTGTAGCCGCATCATTGGAATGTTCCGCTCTTTGTCACAAGAACGGTCGCAGCTCATCAACGAGACCCTAAAGCTTACCGGACTTGTTGACCGGGCGGATCAGAACGCAGGCGTCTTGTCTCACGGCGAGCGTCAGTGGCTGGAGATCGGGATGCTATTGGTACAAGAGCCCAAATTGCTTTTGCTTGACGAACCGGTGGCTGGAATGACCCGGCGAGAACGCGACCGTACCGGAGAGCTGCTTCAAGAGATCGCCAAACAAAGATCGGTGCTGGTGGTGGAACACGATATGGAGTTCGTAAGACAGTTCGCCCGGACCGTGACAGTGCTCCACCACGGCAAGGTTTTAAGTGAAGGCACCATGGAAATGGTCCAACAGGACCCGCAGGTAATCCGAGCGTACCTTGGCCGCAGCCGAGGCGCACCCCGGCATGAAGCTCCGGCGCCCCACGCTCCGGCGCCCGAGCCCGCCATCAGCGGACCAGCGGCTTGAAAATGACTGCACGAATATGAGCAGTATCTTGTCGATCCAGTCACTATCAGCAGGGTACGGTCAAAGTGAGATCCTCAAAGAGGTTAATATTGACCTGCTTCCAGGTCAGGCCATCTGCCTAATGGGGCGTAACGGCGTGGGCAAAACCACTCTGCTCAAGACCATAATGGGGCACATTCGGCCCAAGATTGGCAAAGTGGTTCTGGAAGACCAAGATGTAACCACCTGGGCCGCCAACAGACGCGCCGTCGCCGGGATCGGTTACGTTCCCCAGGGCCGGGAAATCTTCCCGTACCTCACGGTGCACGAGAACCTACTGATGGGTTTGGAAGCCCTGCCAAAGAGACAGCGACATGTTGAGTCACTAGATGGGATGTACGAGCAATTCCCGGCTCTAAAGACGTTTCGCGACAAGGCTGCCGGAACACTCAGTGGGGGACAACAACAGCAATTGGCGTTGGCCAGAGTGCTGGTCCGCAAACCCAAAGTGCTTCTCCTGGACGAACCGACCGAGGGCTTGCAACCGAACATTGTTCAGGAGATTGAAGATCTACTGCACGAACTTCGTGATCGTCAGGAAACATCAATATTATTGGTAGAACAATTCTTGGATTTTGCGATGAGCGTAGCCGACCACTGCTACGTGATGGAGAACGGAGAAATAGTCATGGAGGGACAGTCAAAAGACCTGGACCGAACTTCAGTCCGTGAGTACTTGGCGGTCTAGTCATTTAACCGGTGGCATACCTGGCGATCAAAGAGCTGTGCTGGCATATCGAAGTCCGAACGTTGGATTCGGCGCCCATTTTTAGAGACAGGATTTTTAGGGGGTATTAGGATGCTTTCCCACAACGCTGAAGAAACAGAATTCGTGGTGCGGAGCGCAATGGAGGCCGACGTAAAATTCATCCGGTTGTGGTTCCCCGACATTCTGGGACAACTGAAAGGATTTGCCATCAGCGTGGACGATCTCGAAGATGCCATCAATCACGGTGTCGGCTTCGATGGATCGGCCATCGAGGGTTTTGCCCGGATTCATGAGAGCGACATGCGGGCCTTTCCCGATCCCAACACCTTCGTATTGCTGCCTTGGCGCCCGCAACAGAACGCCGTAGCCAGGATGTTTTGCGACATCCGCGGACCCAAGGGAGATGTGTTCAATGGTGATCCGCGCAACACTTTGAAGCGGAACCTGGAGAAAGTGACCGAGCTTGGCTACACCTATTACGTTGGCACCGAGCTGGAGTTCTTCTATCTCAAAGATTCGGTAAATCCTCAGCCCCTCGACAATGGCGGTTACTTTGACCAACTCTCCAGCCAGCCGGCCAGCGACCTGCGCCGGGACACCGTGCTGAACCTGGCCGAGATGGGCGTTCCGGTGAAATATTCACACCACGAAGCCGCTCCCAGTCAACACGAGATTGACCTGCAGTACACCGACGCATTGGCCATGGCTGATAGCGTGATGACAGCCAAGCTCGTTATCAAAGAATTGGCGCAGTTGCGAAACGCCTATGCGACCTTCATGCCCAAACCGCTGGCCGGGGTTAATGGATCAGGGATGCATACCCATCAGTCCCTGTTCAAGGGCGAAAAAAACGCGTTCTACGATGGAGATGACGAGCACTATCTGTCCGAGATCGGCAAGAAATTTATCGCCGGTCTGCTACATCATGCGCCGGAAATCACTTTGGTAACGAACCAATGGATCAATTCATACAAACGTTTGGTACCGGGTTTTGAGGCACCGGTCTACGCATCTTGGGCGCATGTGAACCGTTCCGACCTGATTCGTGTTCCAGCTTACAAACCGGGTTACGAAAGCTCTATGCGCATCGAATATCGGGCCCCGGACCCAGCGTGCAATCCCTATCTGGCATTCAGCGTGATGCTGGCCGCGGGAATGAAGGGCATCGAGAATGATTATCCAGTGCAACAACAAGTCGTGGGCAACGTCTCCGAAATGACCGAAGAGCGACGTCAGTCAATGGGCATCAAGACCCTGCCAAGCAGCCTTGGCGAGGCGATTGCGCTGGCTGAGGATAGTGAATTGTTGGAGGAAGCCCTGGGCGCCCACATACACAGTAGCTTCATCGAGAACAAGAAGATCGAGTGGCGGGAGTACCGTTCCACAATCACCGACTATGAGATATCCCGGTACCTGTCCATTCTCTAAACGCGACCCTAAGTCTGGAACATACAGGAATCACAGATGATACCAGGCGAAATTGTTTTAGCCGACACGCCGGTTACCGCCAACGAGGGCCGGCGGACGGTGGAAATCACTGTCGCTAACACCGGAGACCGGCCGATCCAAGTGGGGTCGCATTTCCACTTTTTCGAGGCAAATCGTGCCTTGCGCTTCGACCGTGAATCCGCGTTTGGAATGCGCCTGAACATACCTGCGGGCACCGCCGCCCGTTTTGAGCCTGGTGATGACAAGGTGGTGATCCTAGTTGAACTGGGAGGCCGGAAAGAGGTGTACGGTCTCAACTCTCTGACTGATGGCCCAGTAACCGGTGACCAAGCCCGTGAAGCCGCTCTAGCGAAAGCCCGAACGGAGGGGTTCTTGGAGGACGCCACGTGAGCTTGGGAATACCCCGCAGGCAATTCGCCGATCTCTTCGGCCCCACCACCGGTGACCGCATCCGCCTGGCCGACACCAGTCTGTTCATCGAGATAGAGGACGATCTTACCGTCCATGGAGACGAAAGCAAATTTGGCGGCGGGAAGGTCCTGCGCGACGGGATGGGCCAATCGTCATGGGCTGCGCGCGCCGACAATGTCCTGGACACAGTGGTGACCAACGCTGTAATCCTAGACCACTGGGGCATAGTTAAGGCCGACGTGGGCATCCGCGATGGACGCATCGTCGCCGTGGGGAAATCGGGCAACCCGGATATCATGGACGGAATCACGCCGGGCATGGTCATTGGCGCGGGAACGGAGGTGATTGCCGGAGAGGGAATGGTGCTAACACCCGGTGGCATCGACCCTCACGTCCACTTCATCTGTCCACAACTAGCCTGGGACGCCCTAGCCTCTGGAATCACCACACTCATTGGGGGCGGAACCGGACCGGCCACCGGGACCAAAGCCACCACCTGCACTCCCGGTGTCTGGAACATCCAGCGCATGCTGGAAGCCGCCGAAGATATTCCCATAAATCTGGGATTTTTGGGCAAGGGAAATGCCTCTCATCAGGCGCCGCTCGCCGAGCAGATATTAGCTGGCGCCATGGGCCTGAAATTGCATGAAGACTGGGGCACCACTCCGGCCGCAATAGACTCGGCTCTGACTGCCGCCGAAACCTACGACGTTCCGGTGGCCATCCACTCGGACACGCTGAACGAGGCCGGATATGTGGGGGACACGATCCGGGCTTTCAAAGGGCGGACCATTCATACCTACCATACGGAAGGCGCGGGCGGCGGACATGCGCCGGATATCATCCGAGTTTGCGGAGAGGCCAATTGCCTTCCTTCCTCAACCAACCCCACCATGCCCTTCACCGTCAACACCATGGACGAACACCTAGACATGCTCATGGTTTGTCATCATCTCAACGCCGGCGTGCCCGAGGACTTGGCGTTTGCTGAGTCGCGGATCCGCGCTGAGACCATCGCCGCAGAAGACATTCTCCACGATATGGGCGCGATCAGTATGATGTCGTCCGACTCCCAGGCGATGGGCCGGGTGGGAGAGGTCATCTTGCGTACCTGGCAGACGGCCGACAAGATGAAGATCCAACGAGGCCCATTACCCGGAGAGAAACCCGGAAACGATAACCTGCGCGCGCGACGCTACATCGCCAAGTATGCTATCAACCCGGCTATCGCCAACGGCTTTGCCCACGAACTTGGATCGATAGAAGTGGGCAAGCTTGCGGACATGGTTCTGTGGCGGCCAGCTTTCTTCGGCGTAAAGCCAGAGCTGGTGATAAAAGGTGGGTTCATTGTCGGCGCGACCATGGGCGACCCCGGCGCTTCCATCCCGACGCCCCAACCGGTGCTCTTCCGGCCGATGTTCGGCGCGTTGGGCCGGGCGCGGTACAGCACTTCTGTAACATTCCTATCGACCGCGGCGATCAATGCCGGGGTGCCCGAGAGCCTGGGTCTTCAGAAACGGACCGTGGCGGTTCGCGGCTGCAATAATCTGACCAAAGCTGACATGGTCAACAATGACTTCCTCCCGAAGATTGAAGTAGACTCCGACACTTACGAAGTTCGCGCTAACGGCGAGTTGTTGAAGTGCGAGCCGGCCCAAACTCTGCCCATGGCTCAACGCTATTTCCTCTTTTAGCTCTCCCATTTAACCCTCCCGTTGGAATTCGAAATTCGAAATGGCAAACTTGGTCAGCCTGCTTCAATTCGCGGACTCTCTTTTTCCGGTCGGCGGTCAGGCCCATTCATTCGGGCTTGAGTACTATGTTGACACCGGGCTGGTAGTAGACGCGCCTGGGGTCCAAGAAGTGCTGATCTCCTACCTGAATGGCCGAGCCGGACCCTGCGATGCCACGGCCGTTGCGGTCGCCGGACGATTGGCGCAGCAGCAAGATCTGGAAGGTTGCTTGGAGCTGGACCGCAATGTGGCCGCCCAGAATCATGTGCCAGAATCACGGGAGGCCAGCCGCCAGATGGGCCACCAGACAGCGCGGGTGGCCGGCGCTCTGACCAACGACCCGTTCATCGTCGCCTACCTGGACGCAGTGGAGTCCTCCGAGACGCCAGGTCATCACCCAGTATCGTTCGGATTGTGCGGCGGTATCATTGGGTGGGACCCTGAGCAAGCGTCAGCCGCATTTTTATTCTCAACTGCCTCCCAGATAGTCGGGGCGGCCACCCGGCTGATGCCGATCGGTCAACTCGACGCGCAACAGATCCTGTGGGCGGTCGGCCCGCTGATCGCCAAACTGGCCCATGAAACTAGCGACAAGAATCAAGGTGACATTTGGAGTTTCAGCCCGGGACTCGAGATCGCCGGCATGCGACACGCCGATCTAGAGCAACGGCTATTCCGCTCCTGATTGGGTTGAATCTCTGAGGCCCTCCAGTTGAGCGTTCTCGTGGGAGTTCTGGTGGACACTCGGGTATCAGCCACGATGATCAATAGGAAAATATAGACAGTATAGAGCCTGTCCCATAAACCCCTTCCAGGCAGGTATTCGAAGGAGTAAGCTCGTGGTGACATAGGGAGAGGGAGGTGGGACTTCATGGCCTACAATCTG
>JAQBXL010000210.1 GCA_027624135.1 Chloroflexota bacterium | reverse complement strand
CCCGTTCCACCACTGCTTTCTCGCCCCAGAACCCCCCGAGAGGGGCCGCACCCACCGCAGGCGGTGGATCTGGGCTATCCGAATCCAGTTGACAGCACCCAGGGATGGCCGTACAATCGGTCAAACTCAGACACCTTAATGGTTTAATGGGATAGCTCCGTCAGCGAAACTGTGCTCTTGTCTAGATTTCCAAGATTAGCGTAAGCGTTGAATGACGTGCTTAGCTGATATGGGTAGGACTGAATCATCCGATGAAACGCACCGCGGTTAGCACCGCACTTGGTATTGCCTACCCAGTCCTGCAGGCGGGGATGCCCTGGGTCTCGAACCCCGAGTTGGTCGCAGCCGTATCCAACGCCGGCGGCCTCGGTATTCTGCATCCCACATCTGGGATTGAGCCCGGCGCCGACCCGGTTGCCAACCTGCACGCTGTGATTCGCCATGTCCAGAGGCTGACTCAGGAACCTTTCGGTGTCTCCTTCTACCTCCCCCACCCACAGATAGAGCAATTGATCGAGGCCGCAGCTCAAGAAGGCCTCTCGATCGCCATCACCTACGGCGGCAGCCCTGCGCTATATACCGGCACGCTGAAAGACCACAGCATGACTGTCATTCACCAGATATCGACCGTGCGGCACGCCCGCGGCGCTGAGGCTCAGGGAGTAGATATGGTCATCGCCGAAGGATTCGAAAGCGGCGGTCTACGAGGCGTCGACAAGGTCTCCACAATGGTCTTGGTGCCGCAAGTTGTCGGATCCGTAGCCATCCCAGTAATCGCCTCTGGGGGTATCGTCGACTCCCGTGGCTACGTGGCTGCGACGGCGCTCGGAGCGATGGGCGTACAGATGGCTTCCCGGTTCATGGCAACCAGAGAATGTATCTCGCACCAAAATTACAAAACAGCGATAGTTGCAGCGATTGACAGCGGCACCATCGTCGTCGGTGGAAACCGGTGGCCGACCAGGGTTCTCAAGCAGGGCCTGGCCATGCAGATGAAAGAGTCCAGTATGGAAGATGGAGACGACTATGCGGCCTGGGACCAGGCGCTGGGCATCGACCGGACGAGGGCGGCATATCTTGAAGGAGACTTCGACGCGGGCGTCGCCTACACCGGCGCGGGCGCCGGGTTGATCTCTGATATTCTAACCGTCCAAGAAGTGTTCAAAGACCTGGTTGACGGCAGCCATTCCCTAGCCCGCAAACTGGCCTAGACCGCTCCAGCTTCACTGGCCTAACGCGCCCCCACGTCACTGGAACATGGCTTGATTCCTCATTGGGTCTCTTCCAGTTCGGTCAGGTCAAGCTCGATCAATTCTTCAGCCTTTCTCAAGATTTTTTCCCGGCGTTCTCCCTCTATGTTTCTACTGTCCAAGTAAAGCCCGAGAGCCTGCATCGGCTGCAGATCCTCGCCCTCCGTGGGGGAGATGCGGGTCCGGCGCGCGCCTGCCACTTCTCGGGAGATGGAAGCGATGAAGTGGGCCGGTTCCAGGGCAGCGCGGATCTCCGTCTCCCTCAGATGGGCATCGGACTCCGCCGCGATGGAGATGCGCACCCGGACCACCGCACCGGCAATATCCTTGCGGGCGATCGCCCGGACTACGGTGGCAGTTGGGTCAACTTCAAGCGATTCCACTGAAACGTCCACCGTGACGAATCTCCGCGCCTCCAATCTATGGAACTCAAAATTGGTCATCCGCTGGCCTTGGGGCGCAGCAGGGTCCAAGTCCACAACGCAGAACCCTTTTTCGTCACCCTCTTCGCTGAAGTCCACCCTTTGCAGGCTGCCAGAGTAGACCACCATGGGCGGATTGGGGCGCAATATCTGATGCTTGTGAATATGGCCCAGAGCGACGTATTCCACCTGAGGACGGTCCAACGCGCTAACCAAGAGCACGTGGTCTTGACCCAACATCATGGACCGTTCCGTGCCGACGGTGGCGCCGTTCACTGTTACGTGCGCGGTGAGAATCGCAGGCACATCCGGGTCTAATTCTCTGGCCTTGATGTCTATCCCATCAGTAAGCCGTTCTTCCAAGGCCTGCCGTACTTCCTCGATTGAAAGACCTCTGGAATCATCACGGCTAAGAAGCACGCTGCGCCTCGGCCAGGGGACCGCCAGTATCTGCAGTGGTCCGGACGGAGTGGGCACTGTGTAGTTCTGAAGATTATTCCCGACGTAGATGTTGGCGACCTCCAGCGTCGGGAAGATGTCCACGGCGGTGGCTCTGCTGGATGCCGCAGGCAAGTCGTGGTTGCCAACGAGCAAGAAGGTGGGTATGCCGGCCTGTGAAAGTCGATTGAGCCTCTTGGCAAATTCCCTTTGGTGGGTCTGGGTTGGGTCGCGCCCCTTGTAAGCGTCCCCGGCCAGTAACACCAAGTCGACACTTTCGTTGAGTGCGAACTCCACAACCTGGTCCAGAGAATCAAGAAAATCCCCCAACCTGGTGGAGAGCCCCGTCTCCGGGTCAGTGCGGCCATAGTTCTCCACTCCGATATGCAGGTCGGAAAAATGGAGGATTCTCATCTGTTCGGTTCACCTCGATATCGCCGGATCCGACTGGTCTTGTTGTATAGGAAGGACAGTAGTTGAAATATTGCCCAAGATATCACGGCAGAAATTATCTTGCTTGGACCCACATTTCCCATATGGCTAAAAAGCTCTCTCAGTAATGCGTCGCTGTTATTTCAATTGTTGTCTAATTGTGAGCCAATTCCCGTTTTCACAGCTATAATTACTCCATATCATGTCACTTTGCAGTAAGAT
>JAQBXL010000051.1 GCA_027624135.1 Chloroflexota bacterium | reverse complement strand
CTTTTCTTGCAAGCAATATTTATACGAGTTTTAGCTTTTTACCAAACTCCGGGATGACTCATGTTTTGTGACGACCAGTTGGTGCCGAAGGTCAGAGTCGAACTGACACGGGGTCACCCCCACTGGTTTTTGAGACCAGCGCGTCTACCATTTCGCCACTTCGGCTTACGAGTTGGTATTATACGATATGATTGTCGATTGCGGCGGCACTCGGGCAAGCATTTCGCTCCTTCTCGAAAACAATCACGTCTTGAAGGGCTCGCATATCGAGCTTACGCCAGGTATACGGCAAATCAGGTGCGAAAGAATGAGGCACGATGGTGTACTCCATAACGATCGGTGATGGCCGAACGACCGAGGATCTGGTCGAGGCAGCCAACTACGGCTACTGCCATTCACAGGTGATCTCAGATAATTTTCCGACCCGGCCGTTCAACGGAAAAAAGGCCCGAGAGATAGTGCTAATCACCTTCGATCACCCCGTGTCATCGGAAGAGGCCACTGCGGAGGCGGGCAAGCAGGGACTGGTACGCCCGTATTACGAGGATGCCCTCTATTTTGGAATCGATTACCCTGAAGTTCAGTTGGAAGGGCCGGTGGCCTTTCTTCATGACCCCTGGCTGGGAAACCACGGGCGTCGCGACACCATCTGTCTCTGGAACAACGCAGGACGGCGAGAACTGGGTCTAGAGGGCTTTGACGACCTCTGGGAGACCAATTACCGGCTCGCGTTCGTGCGTGAAGAAACTTCGGGACACTAGCGCGGCAATTATTAACCCCAATGCCGGTCGAGCTGTCCTTGACGCTTGATTTTGGCACGCCTATAATTCCAGCGAGAGAGGATGATTATCTGTGCCTAAACGTACCTATCAACCCAAGAAACGACGCAGGGCCCGCGTTCACGGCTTCCGTCACCGTTCCAGCACTTCCGACGGACGGGCTGTTCTTAAACGACGGCGCTTTAAGGGCCGTCACAAGCTGGCAGTCTGACCGTTGGCACCCGGTAATGCAGCGCAGCCAACGGCTCACTGGCAGCAAACGGTTCTCCCAGATTCATGTCGAGGGCGGTAGCGCAGCCAACCGGCTCCTGGTGATTCGATTTTTAGCCAATGGTTCAGACTGCAGCCGCTTTGGATTTCTGGTAAGCAAGCGCATCGGCAACGCGGTCGCAAGAAACAGGGTGAAACGACGATTGCGCGAAGCGGTCCGGCTGAACTCCGTAAATGATGGTTGGGACGCACTGTTTATAGCCCGCCGTGGGGCTGGAACGGCAAAATACCAGGAACTTAAAGACGCAACAGACAATCTGCTTAGGCGCGCCAAGTTGGTGGACAACAGTCCACAGCCCACAGGTCCAGGGCAAACAGTGGATCAGGTTTCGGGCTAGCCTGCGGATTAACTGAATAACGGACTTGCTTAGATGAAGTTTGCCGTGCTCTCTGTGATTTGGGTCTATCAACGGACCCTTTCACCGCTTTTGCCAACTTCTTGCCGGTATTACCCTAGCTGCTCCCATTACTCCCAGGAAGCGATCGAGAAATATGGAGTCGTCAAGGGAGTATGGCTCGGTATCAAGCGGCTGGGCCGCTGCCGCCCTTTTGGCGGCCAAGGTTATGACCCCGTTCCGTGAGAAGCCTTACTAATAGAACACTTACCGGGAGAATGATTCCCGGTAGCACGATACATCGTCGGTTGGGATTTATTATCTTCCAAATATTGGCCAAGTCACTCGGTAGAATTCACAGTTCAAGATTCTCCGGAATATTCTTTCGGATATTCAGCCGGATATTCAGCGATAATCCAGAATTAACCAGCGATTCCTCGACTCAGATGACACGGTCCGTGGCCTACCGCAGCCAGAAAAGACGCGCGGATTGGCGGTTGTTTGTGCTCTGTGCGGTGATCTTGCTGCCACTCCTCGCCGCTTGCACCAATAACATCGGAGGCGAAGGATCCGGCTGGAACCCACCGGTCAGCAAGGACGGCGTACTCTATGTAGGCACCAAAGAGGGTAGCGTAAAAGCCTATATCGATGATGGGTCCGGTAGTCTCCAAGAAAGCTGGACGTTCCGTCCCGCCAATCAAGTTGCCGACACGCGCGGCGTTCATAGCACGCCTATAGTGGTCGGCGACTTCGTCTACGTGAGTGCCCAAGACGGTTTCCTCTACGCCATCGATAAAGAGACCGGCACCATTGGAGGCACCGGCTGGCTAAGGCCCCAAGGCGTGTTCGAAGAACCAGATTCCTTGATCGCCGGCCCGACCTACGACTCCGTAAACGACCTGATACTCGCTCCATCTGAAGACGGAAATATCTACGCTTATACCGCAAAATCGGGAGACCAAGTCTGGGATCCATTCTCCACAGGCGCCGCCATCTGGTCCACCGTGGCGGCGGATGATGGGATCGGATTTTTCGGCTCCCACGACTACAAGGTCTACGCCATAACATTGAATGACGGCAAGGAACTCTGGCACTACGAGACCGGCGGCGTGGTAGCAGGGAAACCGTTGGTCTTTGACGGCAAGGTCATCGCCGGGTCCTTCGACAGAAAGCTGTATGCTTTCTCGCGGGAAAGCGGAACCGTCGAATGGACGTTCGAGGCCGACAACTGGTTCTGGGCCGGAGCCGTGACTGACGGAAACACCATCTTCGCCCCCAACATGGACGGCAACATCTACGCTCTAGACCGCAATGGCACGCTGCTCTGGAAGCACGACGTGGGTTCGGCGATCGTTTCTCCCCCTGTATTAGTGCCACAAGGCTTGGTGGTGGCCGCTAAAGATGGATTCCTCTTGTTACTAGACACCGGACCGGCTGGCTTGGGATCACAACGAGTGGTTTTCAACCAGAAGATCGGTGACGCCGAGATAAAGGCCCCTCTTTTCGCCGTGGGTAGTTCGGTTTTCGTTGGGTCTCAGGACAGCACCGTTAGACGCATTGAGTTCGAATCCGGACAACGTAACGTGTGGTGTCTGCACACTCAAGATGGGAATTGTAATTAGAGATGGAATCAAGAGTTGAATTAACCCGGGTATTACGCCGGGAATCGATTCAGGCAATCCAGGCAATTCCGGCAATTCCGGCGACTCAGCCGGCAGCGAGGTAAGACTCTTTGGAGGTCATTTCACTCCTTTGGACCGAACTTATCATTCGGCCCATGCTCAATGGACTGGTGGTTCTATACACCATCTGCTTCAGCCAGTTGGGCGTGGCAATCATTTTATTCACCGCTTTGGTCCGGCTGGTCACGCTGCCTCTGACGCTGAAGCAGTTGAAGCAGATGAAGGCCATGAGCTCTCTGCAGCCGAAGCTGAAAGAGATCCAAGACCGGTACTCCAGGGACCGTTCGCGAGTGTCCCAGGAGACGATGCGACTGTACCGGGAGGCCGGCGTCAGCCCCTTTGGTTGCCTGGGCCCGATGGTGGTCCAGATGCCCATCCTGATTGGCTTGTTCCGGGTATTGATCCAGATTCTCTTCTCCCGGCCGGACAACCTGGTTGGATTCTCGGACAAGTTATACACCTGGATCCCAGTCTTCCCAATATTCACGGTTGCCCCCATCGATTCTCACTTTCTATGGTTGGACTTGGCCGAATCCGACCCGAGCAAACTGACCTTGCCGGTCCTTGTCTTCGCATCCACCTGGGTCCAACAGAAGATGACGATGCAGCCGTCCACCGATCCACGGCAGTCGGGCAACCAGGCAATGATGCTCTGGCTGATGCCCTTGATGATTGCATTCTTCTCGTTCACGCTGCCCAGTGGCCTTTCCCTTTATTGGATAACGTCCAACGCGATCGGTATTGCAATTCAGTACTTCGTTACCGGCGGGTGGGGGCCCTTATTCCCGTTGTTCCCCAAGTCCACGCCCGAGGCAGCGCCGGTGGCGGCAGGCCGGCGATCTAATTCTGATGATGACCAGGAGGAGACGGTAGAAGATGGAAGAGTTAACGGAGATAACGATGAGCGCCCGAACCGTCGACGAAGCAATAGAGCTAGCACTGAAAGAACTCGACGTCGACCGAGACGAGGCCGAGGTAGAAATACTAAGTAGGGGCAAGACCGGATTCCTGGGCATAGGCTCCGAGGTCGCCCGAGTCAGGGCCAGAAAACTATCAGCAGGCGGTGCCTCTCGAACGACACCTGAACCCGCTGCCACCAACAGCGGTCCCGCCCCCGCCGCAACCGCGCCCGTTTCTCCCGGTGTAAGCGCCGCAAGCGACACCGCCGCCGCCGCTGCACTTACTTCCGTGGGCCGAATATTGGAAGCGGCCGGCGTTAACGTAACCAGGACATTGCGAGCAGCCAACGACCCCGAAACCGGCGGACCGATAATCGACCTGGCAGGCGAAGACTCCGGACTTTTGATCGGACGGCGGGGACAGACCCTTCAAGCCCTTCAGTTCTTGGTCAACATGATCGTCCGGAAGGAGTTCGACGGTGTGCGGGTGATGCTCGACGTCGAAAACTACCGGCAACGGAGGGAAAGCTCTCTGCGTGACATGGCGACCAAGGTCGCCGAACGAGTGGCCCAAACCGGGCGCGGCATAACCCTAGAGCCCATGCCGCCAGCAGACCGGCGGATCATCCACACCACACTCACCGACCATCCAGGTGTTACCACCGAAAGCACAGGAGAAGGCGAAGGGCGTAAAGTGATGGTCATGCCCAGTCGGGATTAAAACTCGGAGTGAGATCGAAACTAAAAGTCCGAAAAATTTGCACTCCCACATCTGTCATCGAGGACCCCTTAACTGCATCATGAATCTCTGAACGGTCTCTGAACGGTCGGGGAACAGTCGGGTATGAACCTGCCCTATACGGGTTCTATAATAGAAAGCCATTAAGACGCTGGGACACCGAGTTGACCGCCGTATAATGGATTACATAAAACAATATGATGAGTAGCGAGCTGGAATTTCCCATCGATCGCGCCCCATTTGATAGCCCCCATGAAGAATGCGGGGTGATTGGGGTGTACACCCCAGAAGGAGAGGCCAGCCGTTTGGCCTTCTTCGGCCTTTTTGCCCTGCAACACCGCGGCCAAGAGAGCGCCGGCATCGCCGCCGCCAACGGCGAGAACGTGGTGGTCCACGCCGATATGGGCCTGGTAACTCAGATATTCCGGGAGTCCGACTTTTATCCTCTGGTCGGCGACATGGCCATCGGCCACACCCGGTACTCCACCACCGGCAGCAGCGAAGTATGTAACGCCCAGCCACTGTTGATCGACGGCTACAACGGCCAGATTGCTCTGGCCAATAATGGCAACATCATCAACGCCGCCCAACTTAAAGAGCAGCTCCAAGACGAATGGAATTGTACCTTCACCTCCACCACCGACACGGAAGTTATCGCCTTCATGTTGGCCAACTCCACAGGCGCAACCTGGGAGGAACGTGTCTTCCAGTGCATGCGCCAGTTGGAAGGGGCATATTCGATCGTCGCCCAAACCAAGGACACGCTTATTGCTGCCCGTGACCCCTTGGGAATCCGTCCCCTTTGTCTGGGCAAGCTAAATGGGGGCTGGGTCATGGCCTCGGAGTCTTGCGCCCTAGACCACCTCGGCGCTGAGTATGTTCGGGAGCTAGGGCCAGGCGAGGTCATCGTTATCGACAGCAATGGCCTTCGTAGCGCCACCTGGTCGGGCGGCACCGGACGCCGCGCTCTTTGCGTATTCGAATTGATCTATTTCGCCCGGCCCGACAGCGTCATGGATGGACAATTGGTTCACTCGGTGCGCCAAAGGTTGGGCGCCCAGTTGGCCAAGGAACACCCGGTTGACGCCGACCTAGTCATTGGCATTCCTGACTCGTCGACGGCGGCGGCCGTGGGCTATGCCCAGGAATCCGGTATCCCATACAGCGAAGGTTTGGTCAAGAACCGCTACGTGGGCCGGACGTTCATCGAACCAGAACAACGCCTCCGCGACCTGGGAGTGCGCCAGAAGTTCAACCCCCTGGTGGAAGTGATTCAGGGCAAGAGGCTGGTGGTAGTGGATGACAGCATCGTCCGTGGCACCACCACCCCTCATGTGGTGAACCTCCTCATGAAAGCCGGGGCGAAAGAGGTACATATGCGGGTGTGCGCTCCACCGATAAAGCACCCCTGTTTCATGGGGGTGGACATGGCCTCTCGCGATGAGTTACTGGCCGCCAACAAAACCGTGGATCAGATTCGCGACATCGTCGGTGCGGACAGCCTGGGCTACCTCAGCGTGAAAGGCCTAATGAAAGTGGTCGGCGGTTCGGACGGCGGTTTCTGCGACGCTTGCTTCACTGGAAACTACCCTGTCCCCGTGCAGTTGGAACTGGGCAAGTTCGTTCTGGAGCAGGGTGCGATAGGGTCCGATTAAAGCCGCCAACTTAGCCCACGCTCCATCACATCGGTATTTACCCAGTCGGCTGCTGCCACTTGCCATCGCGAACCCCTTGAATTACCCTTTTACAGCGTCGATACACTCCGGCTCGCTGCCGGGCGGATGGGAACGGGAGGGGCCTCATTTTGGCAAGTGAAGCATACCGGGAATCAGGCGTTGACCTGGATCGGATGGATGGCCTAAAAGAGCGGATCAAAGGGTTCGCCGCCAGCACCCACGGCCCAGAGGTTCTGGACAGCGCCGGAAGCTTTGCTGGTCTCTTCCAACTTTCGGGATTCCGCGAACCGGTCTTGGTCGCCAGCACCGACGGCGTCGGCACCAAGATGAAGATTGCCGCCCAATTGGGACACTTCGAGTCGGTGGGCCAAGACCTGGTCACCCTGAACGTCAACGATATCCTGACCCGTGGCGCCAAACCCCTGTTCTTCCTCGACTACGTGGCCTTCAGCGACCTGGACACTCAACGACTGGACAATCTGATGCGGGGCATAGCCTGGGGTTGCCGCGAAGTGGGATGCGCTCTGATCGGCGGCGAAACCGCTCAGATGCCCCAGGTATATTCGGGCAATGAGATGGACATCGCTGGGTTCGTTGTCGGCGCGGTGGAACGAGATCAGCTTTTAGAATCGAAGAACATCAAGGCTGACGACACCCTGATTGGTGTGCCATCCAGCGGCCTACATACCAACGGCTTCTCTCTGGTGCGGCAGGTCTTCAACACCGACAAAGACCCCAACGTTCTGTACCGCCGGTTTGACGGCCTGAATCATAAGTTGGGCGAAGAATTGCTGATCACCCACCGAAGTTACTATCCCCTGATGGAACCGGTGTTGAGACTGATCAACGGTCTGGCCCACATCACAGGTGGCGGTCTACCGGGAAAACTGCCGGCGATCCTCCCTGGTCATCTGGCGGGTGAGATCAATCGCGGATCCTGGCCCGTCTTGCCCATCTTCAAAGTGATACAAGCTGAGGGAAAGATCAGCGACGACGAGATGTACCGGGTGTTCAACATGGGCCTGGGGATGGTGGCGGTTTGTGCCGAAGCAAACGTCGCGAAAGTCCTTGAATGCCTGCCTGACGCAATGGTGATCGGCCGGATCATTCCCCGTGGTGACGGCGAACCGGTGGTCTTCAGGCGTTAGCCGACCGCTAGCGCCCGGCCCCCCCAACACATTTTACCTAATCGCACGAGAAAGACGGAGAGGAAGTTGAAAGCACTGCTCAGTGTCTACGACAAAACCGGAATAGTGGAATTCTCCCGCCAGGTGGTGTCAGCCGGATATGAGTTGATTAGCACCGGCGGCACCCATCGAACGCTTTCCGAGCAGGGAGGGCTCCAGGTTACTCAGGTGGCAGAGGTCACTGGATCGCCGGAAATATTGGAAGGCCGAGTCAAGACGCTCCATCCAGTGATTTACGCCGGACTGCTGGCCAGGCGGGATTCGCGGGAACACATGGCCGAATTGATGCATCAGGGCATCGATACCATCGACCTGGTGGTGGTCAACCTCTACCCGTTCGTAGAGACCATCAGCAGGCCGGGCGTAACCCTTGCCGACGCCCTGGAAAACATCGACATCGGCGGACCTACCATGCTTCGGGCGGCCGCCAAGAACTTTCCGTCTGTGGCAGTGGTTGTGGACCCCGCCGACTACTCGTGGGTGGGCGAGAAGCTGGCCAACGGAGGCCTCAGCATCGAAGACCGTAGAGGACTGGCTGCCAAAGCATTCCACCACGTTTCCACCTACGACGCCGCAGTGACCGGTTACCTGACACAAACGCCAAATGGCGAAAGTTCCGGAGAGAGCGAGGAACTGCCGGAATCGCTCAACATCTCTCTGAAGAAAATCGCGGGGTTAAGGTACGGCGAAAACCCCCATCAAAGCGGCGCATTATACGCCCCAACCAGAGCCCCGGCCGGAATGGCTGGGGCTCGCCAGTTACACGGTAGGGAGCTCTCCTACAACAACCTGATGGACGCCGACGCAGCCTGGAGGACCGCGTCCGACTTTGCCGATGCCACGGTAGCCGTCGTGAAACACGCCAACGCCTGTGGCCTGGCCAGCCGGGACGACATAGCCCAAGCCTACCTGCAAGCCTACGAGGGTGACACGGTAAGCGCGTTTGGCGGGATCGTGGCATTCAACCGCACCGTCACCGCCGCCGCTGCAGAAGCGATGGAGCCGGTGTTCTATGAGGTCGTGATCGCTCCGGACTACGAACCAGCGGCCCTGGCGATACTGCAGAAGAAGCGCAATCTGCGCATACTTGCCATCGACAAGCAGCCCGATAGCGCCGCGTTGGACCTTCGGCCCATTAGCGGCGGCATCCTGGTTCAGACCCCCGATATCCTGAAAGAGGACCCGGCCACCTGGACCACCGCCACCAAGCGCGCGCCCACAGACTCTGAAATGAAAGACCTGGCCTTCGCCTGGAAGGCCGCCAAACATATCAAGTCGAATGCAATCATATTCGCCAAGGACCTGGCCCTGATGGGCATGGGCGCTGGACAGCCCAACCGCGTGGTCAGCGTGCACCTTTCTCAGAGGTCATCAGGTGACAAGGCAAAGGGTTCCGTAATGGCGTCCGACGCCTTCTTCCCATTCGCAGACAACATCGAGCTGGCCGCCGAAGCCGGGATCACTGCCATCGTCCAACCGGGCGGTTCCATCCGGGACGATGAGGTAATAGCGGCAGCCGACAAAGCGGGGTTGGCCATGGTGCTGACCGGCGTTCGCCACTTCAGGCATTAGGCTAAGAACGCCGCGAACGGTGAGCATCTGCCGGAAACTGTTGCCGATCATAATGCTAGATATCCAAAGGAAACCCGGCGAGCCGGCGGCAGGAGCGAGGGATGGCAGTTAAAGTTGACATAACTATTCCCGTCTACAATGAAGAAGACGCTCTTCCGCGGACCATCGCCGTCCTGACCGAGTTTCTACAGAACCGTCTTCCCAATCCCTGGCAGGTCGTCATCGCCGACAACGCCTCTACTGACAATACCCGTGCGGTATCGGAGGCGCTCTGCGAACGGCACTCTGGGGTCAATTATCTCCACATCCCCCAGAAAGGGCGGGGCCGGGCCTTGCGGACGGCTTGGCTGGACAGCCGGGCCGACATCGTAGCCTACATGGACGCCGATCTCTCGACGGACCTACCCCATTTTCTCCAATTGATCCGGGCGATCGAAGCCGGCAACGACATCGCCATCGGCAGTAGGTTGAGCAAAGAGTCCCAGGTGGACCGGGGCTTCAAGCGGGAGTTCATCTCCCGTGGGTATAACCTGATGATCAACTCCATGTTCTTCACCGGCCTGCCCGACGCCCAATGCGGTTTCAAGGCCCTGACCCGCGTCACGGCCGAGGCCATCGTGCCGAGCATCAAGAACAACAATTGGTTCTTCGATACTGAACTACTGATAATTGCCGCCAAGCGGGGGTACAGCATCGCCTCGATTCCGGTCAAATGGGATGACGACCCAACCAGCACCGTCAATGTACTCGGCACGGCCATGGAAGATGTTAAAGGCCTGCTGCGGCTTCGGTTTGGCGGCGTTCCAAAGGTGAAACCACCGATCCGCCCGGCCTCAAAACAGTAGCGATTCGATCTTTGGCGGCACACGTCCCCAGCCGATCTGCGTCAACAAACCAAACAAGCGCCAAAACAAACAGGCAATAGGAGCATCTTATGGAATTGGGCCTAAAAGGCAAACACGTGATCATCACCGGCGGCGGCTCCAACATCGGCCGCGCCATTGTCCACGCCTTCGCGGCTGAAGGATCGGACATCTCCATCGCCGAGTTGGTTCCCAGCCAGGGCGACATCGTGGCCGGAGAAGTAGCGGCAATGGACACCGGCAGCAGGGTGACTGTAATCGCCACGGACGTGACCGACCCGGAAAAAGTGGCCTCAATGGTGGAACAGGCGATCGCGGCGTTTGGGCCGGTCGATGTCCTGGTCAATAACGTTGGTTGGACAGTGGACCGGCTGTTCATGGAGAAACCCAGGCACGAATGGGAGCGGGAGGTCCAGGTTAATCTTTGGGGGGCCATCAACTGCATCCATGCCGTGCTGCCGGGGATGATCGAGAGGCAGTCCGGGGCCATCGTCTGCATCAGCTCTGACGCGGGCCGCATGGGAGAGTACCGAGAGGCAGTCTACTCTGCCTGCAAAGCTGGTGTTATCGCCCTGAGTAAATCCGTTGCCAGGGAGACGGGCCGGTACGGACTGAGGCTGAACGTGGTCTGTCCGGGACTGGTGGTGCCGCCGAACGACGAATCCATCAGCGGCGAAAGCATGTGGACCCAGATGCGGGAGATATTCACCGAGGAAGTGAAGGAGCGCGTCGAGCGAAACTATCTTTTCCGGCGCATGGGCACGGCCCCAGAAGTTGCCAACGCTGTGGTCTTCCTGGCTTCGGACGCCGCCAGCTTCATCACCGGCCAGACCCTAAGCGTCAGCGGCGGCTATACGATGATGTAGCCCAGGCGGATTAAAGAATCTAACACAAAAGAGGCCCTTCCCGATTAATCGGGAAGGGCCTCTTTTGTGTTGCCGGTTTTGGTTGGCTGTTTACTTGTTGTTCAGCGCGACCAATTCCCAGGCCCGTTCCTCGATCTTGGGCATCGTGTCTTGAATCAAGGATTCGTCCAGTTCGGAGGCGATGCTGGGGTAGCCAGCCCGCTCGATCATGCTCCTCAGCTTGCCACCCTTGAACTGGTCGAGTGTCCAGCGCAGGGTTTCGCCAGAGGTGGTTACGTCCCAATAGATGCGTACGTCTTGGTTGCGCGGGCCGTAATGGTAGTGAGGGGCACCCTGGAAACAGTCGAAGGCCAACAGCTCGACTTCCTGTCCAGCGACGTCGGATAGGACGTGGATGGCCATTCCTTCGTCATTGATATTGGGCAGGTGCCGGTATTCTAGGCCGAACCGGATGTTTCCGGCGACAATCTTATCACCGTCAACCAGCTCAGGCATCATGTGGTGGACGGTGCGGCGTTCTCCCCGAACCATTTCCCGAGCCTTGGCCTCAACCTCGTCCAATACCGACTCTTTGATCGGGGTCGATTCCAGCGAGGCGGCTAGGTCTTCATAACCGGCCCTATTCACCATGGACACAATGTTGTTGCGCAGGTTGTTGATGGTCCAACCCAGCGGGTTGCCCGCCGTGGTCTTGTCCATGAACAAGCGTATGTTGTGGTTCTCGGGACCGTAATGGTAGTGGGGCGCTTGGTCGAAGCAGTCGAACCGAAGAATCTCGGTGTCTTTGCCGTCAATCTTTGAATAGACCTGCACACACAGGCCCTGGTCGTCCATTATCTCTTTACGGTAGCTCATCGCAATCTCTACCGAGCCGGCATCAAAAGTTGTTCCACCTTTATCCATGGTTGACCTCCTAATTATCCCTATCTGTATTTGGTCGCTGGTCGAGTGACGCCTGAGCAACCCCGGACGCACCTTGGACGTATTGTAGCACGCAGATTGCACTCCGCAAATCGTTAAGTTACTGTTGCGTGAGTTAAATCTCATCTTGGAATCACCGGGTTGGAATTACCGGGGCCTCCGGGTTACTCCTGCGAGAAGGGTGTCAGGCAACAGAGTACTTCTTTGAGAACCAAGCCGGTGAGAACCAAGCATGTCAGAACCAAGCATGGATACCGGATTGCGTTTGCCTTTCTGTCTCTGCTAATGCCGACCATAGGCTGCACCGGCTCCGAGCCCGCTCGGACCAGCATCTTTGTAAGGGCGCCGACCGGGACGATACAAACCGTGACGCGGCAGCCCGCAACTGACGAAGCACCAGCAACACTCCGCCCGACATCTGAGAAGGTTCAGTCCACCGCCGTTCCGGTGCCAACGGTTACGCCGACGCTCCAAACTCCGTCGCTAGTGACTCACGAAATATACACTCCCACTCCGGAACCCACGGTTTCATCTGGACCGTCAGGGGAGCCAACAGCCGAACCCACCCGACCTGTACCCGCGCCGTCGCAAACTATTGTGCCAGTGCCCACGTCGATCCCAACGCCCACACCGACCATACTTCCAGCACCGACACTCACGTCGCCGCCGCCAGCGCCTGAGGCGGAGTTGGTCATCGATTGCATATTTTTCGACGGTTTGGTCGGAGGCTCCGAGGCGGACGAATACGTCCAGATACTGAATCAGGGCGACAGCGCAGTGGACCTTATAGGATGGCGGTTGCTCGACGTATCCGACGGTTCGCCTCAACTGACATTCCCCTCATACAACTTCCTTCCGCAAACATCGATCCGCGTCTTCACCGGCGAGGACCATCCAGAATACGGCGGGTTCTCGTTCCAGCGGAAGTCGCCGATCTGGAACAATTCCAGCCCCGACACGGCCGGATTGTTCAACCCCGATGGAGTCCAGGTGTCCGAGAAATCCTATCCGCCCGGCTGTTAGCGGCGGAGATAGCTTTGCCCGGTGGCGGACGCCGGGTTTATACTCCACATCGGTTCTGGGCCAAAGCCCAGCAGTCCGATTGATCTCTGCGATCAAACTCGATGACGCTGGAGGCGTTTACATTGGAAATTGGAATCTCAATACCCCGGCTGCCCGACGCACAGGGCCTGAAGCGATTCGTTGAAACTGCGGAAGAACTGGGCTTCGAGTCGGTTCTGGCCGGCGACCATATCGTGCTGCCGACCGCTGGCACAAATCAGTATCCATACACCAGCGACGGGTCTTTCTCCCGGCCTACCAACGAACCGTTTCTGGAGACCATGACGCTGCTGGGATTCCTGGCGGCCTGCACCAGCCGGATCAAGCTGGGCAGTACCGTCATAATCCTCCCCTACCGGAACCCCGTGGTCCAAGCCAAGATGTACGCCTCGTTGGATGTGCTGACCAACGGCCGTATCATCTGCGGAGTAGGCGTGGGCTGGCTCGAAAAAGAGTTTCAGATACTGGGTCTCGATTACCACCAACGAGGGGCGATGACCGATGAGTTCCTAGAGATCATGAAGGCGCTTTGGACTCAGCAGAACCCGGAATACCACGGCAAGTATTACAGTTTTGACGGTATCCAGTTCGAACCTAAGCCGGTGCAGCAACCCAGCATCCCCATCTGGGTGGGCGGCCACACCAAGGCAGCCCTGCGGCGGACCGCCAAGTACGGCAACTGTTGGCACACCACGCGCCAGACCCCGGACTTCGTGGCCGAGAACCTACCCTACTTGCGGGAACGCGTCGAAAAAGCAGGCAGAGACCAATCCGAGGTGACCATCTCCCTGAAGCGAAGCCTGCACTTCACCGACATGGGGTTGGGCGAAGGCGGCTACGTGCGTAGCGGCGGGTCGCTGGTTGCGTCTACTCAGGAGGTTATCGATGACCTGCAAATCTGCCAGGAGATCGGGATCGAACAATTGACCTACGACTTCCGAGTTGAGAGCCTGCCGGACTGCATCAAAGTGATGGAGCATCTGGCAGACAAGGTCCTGCCGGTGGCCCGCCGGTTGGGGTAAGGCCGTTACTACTAAACATTCGAGGGGAAAGATTCGAGGGCCTGTGACGGGTCAGAGGCCGCTTTGCTTAGAGTCCGCTTTCCTTAAATGACTTGGCCCGCGCGACCAACTCCTCGTTGGTATGGCTCATCTGGGCTATCTGTTGGTCGGTCACTTGCCGTTTTATCTGTCCCGGCGCTCCGGTGACGAAGGACCGGGCTGGAACCTGTGTCCCGTTGAGGACCACCGTGTTGGCGGCGATTAGGCAGTTCTCGCCCAAGGTGACACGGTTCAATATGGTGCAGTTGTTGCCCAGGAGAGAACCCCGGCCCACCAGGTCGCAATGGACTACCACCGAGTGGCCTACCGATACATGGTCTTCGATGGTTAGCCCGTTGCCGTGTATCACAGAGCCTTCTTGGATATTCACGTAGTCTCCGATGACGATGGCATCGGGACTGTCGCCACGGATGGTTACGCCGGGCCAGATGCTGGCATATTCGCCGATCTCAACGTTGCCGACGACGTAGGCGAACTCGCTGACCCACGCGGTCTCAGCCACCTTGGGAGTGATGCCTGCTAGGGTTCGAATCAATGCGATCCTCCAGATGAAGTTTATTTGAAGCTCGTTTTCGTGGCGACGCCAGCGAAAGAGTATATCTCACGAATCAGGACGGGGTCAGTGCGGAGAGGAATCTAAGAGAGAGGAAAGTCGGCCTAGTGCCTGGCCGCGCCCAGGGCCCGGCGGGCCTCACGGTCAATGTCGCGGTCCATGATCGTCCGGCGCTTGTCGTACTGCCGCTTGCCCCGGGCCAGGCCCAACTCGACCTTGGCCACGTGACGCTTGATATAAACGCGCAGGGCAACGATGGTCAGACCCTGTTCTGCAGCGGAACTGGACAACCGCAGGATCTCAGCCCGATGGAGCAAAAGTTTGCGGGACCGCTTGGGGTCGTGGTTATTCAGACTGGCGGGGTCGTACGGGGCGATGTAAGTGTTGTAGAGCCACATCTCTCCGCCAACAACCCTGGCATAGGAATCTCTGAGGTCTATCTTCCCGGCTCTGATGGATTTGATCTCCGTTCCCGTCAACGATAATCCAGCTTCGACCCGCTCCAATATCTCGTAGTCGAAGCTGGCCTTGCGGTTGGACGCCACAGGGTGAAAGTCGCTTTCAGGTGCTTTCTTGGAGACGCCCTTCTTGGCAGCCGAGGCAGTGGGGGTCGATGACTGTTTCTTCGGCATCTTTAGCCGCCCCGGCTGATCTCTTCCTTTAGAATCTCAATCGCCTGTTCCAGGTGGATATCATCGTCTTCGTCATCTTCAAGCGGATCCAGCACAATGTCGGGCGTGATTCCCTCGCCCTCGATCAACAGGCCGTTCGGAGTGAACCAACGGGCGGTGGTGAATAGTATCCCAGAGCCGCCGTCCAGGGGCCACAGTTGGTTGACGCTTCCTTTGCCAAAGGTAGTTGTGCCAATGATTGTGGCTCGCTCGTGATCGATTATCGCTCCAGAGAATACCTCACTCGCGCTGGCGCTAAATTCGTTGACCAACACCACCATGGGAATATCCAGGGCTTTGCCGCCAGATTGGACTCCCCAATCATCGCGGTTGCCGTTGGCATCGACCTGATAAAGGACCAATCCGTCGTCGATGAACTGGCTGGTGACTTCGACCACCGACGAAACCAATCCGCCCGGATTGTTGCGCAAGTCCACCACCAGCCCCACTCCCTGAGACCGCTCGAAACGCTCGATGGCATCTTTCAGCTCATCGCCGGTCGTGCCAGTGAAGCTGGATATCCGGAGGTGGCCGATCCGGCCCACCTGCATCAGCAAATGGACGCTTTCCAATTGGATGATTTCCCTTTCGATCTCAATCGAGACTGGTTCAGTGTCCCTCAGGTGCCGTAATAACAGGGTCACCGTGGTTCCCTGGTCACCCCGGATCAGCCGAACCACAGCCAGAAGATTTAACCCTTGGATGCTTTCTCCGTCCACTTCAAGAATCACATCGCCGGGCTTCACTCCCGCCGCCTCAGCAGGGGTATCTGGCATCGGAGCTAGGATGGTGATCACGCCTTCCCGAATGCCAACCTCAGCGCCGATGCCGCCAAAGAACCCAAGGATATCCTGTGATTCCAAAGAGTATTGTTCTTGATCAAGGAACGCGGCATATGGGTCGTCCAAGGCGCTGACCATGCCACGAATCGCTCCGTCAGCGATGACCTGGGGATCTAGACCTTCGGCGTCTATATGCTCCTGCTTCATCAATTCCCAGACTTCTGACAGACGCTGGAATTCCGGTGGGAGACCTTCGACGCTGGTGTCACCGCCGCTGTTATCGCTCCCTGAACAGGCGGCAGCCACCAACAGCATGGCCGCTAGGGCAGCGACAACTATAAAACGCGTAGGAACACGCATGGGAAAGCGGGTTTTCACTGGTGCTTACTCCTGCCTCGGAGCGGAGGGCGACGGTCTTTGCACGAGTTTTGCAAACAGACCAATCAGGCTCCGTGACGTTCACGTTACGGGTCTCGATTGTATCATAGGGCAGGCGTGGCACTGTCTCCAGCCGTGGGGATTCCCAGGTTGAAAAGAATCATCGACGCTGGCTTCATCTCTAAACGAAGTCCGTATTTTCTGGAGGCGGCTAAAAGGTACCTGTAGGTTACCCACGATGCGGCGCGTGTACCCAGTTATGCCGCATTACCCCGCTGCATATCGCCGTTTCGCTTCGATACCGAAATGACATAATCAATAATTCAATCTACCATGACAGCCGTAAAATAGGGTTACATTGCTCGTGTTCGGGCTACTTGTTAGTATGGTAACTAGAGTTAAATTCGGAGAGAAATTTTGATACTGCGGCTAAAATTTCCCATTATTGCGATTCTTCTGGCGACCCTTGGACTGATAGCGTTCGCTTTGGTCCAGATCCCAGCCGCCAGCGCCCAGGAACCGGCTCCAGACGCGGTTCCGGGCGAGATTATCATCGCTTTTAATACCGACTTCGATGATAGTTCCATACGGGCCTTTAACCGGCAGAATGGACTGACAGAGAAAGAGGACCTGACCGGCAAGTCAGGCCGACACCGTGGGCGGACGATCCTAGCAACGTTCAACGGAACAGTGAGCCAAGGGCTCCTCACTGGTCTAAACAAAAACCCGAACGTCAGATACGCCGAGCCCAACTACATCCTGTCGATCGACGCGAGTCCAAACGATCCGTCATACAGCTCCCTCTGGGGTTTGAACAACACAACCCAGACAGGCGGCACGTCTGATGCGGACATCGACGCTCACGAGGCTTGGGGCATAACTACCGGTTCATCTTCCGTAATCGTCGGCATCATCGACACCGGGATTAACTACAACCACCCAGACCTGGCTGCTAACATCTGGAGCAACCCCGGGGAGATTGGCCTGGACGTCAATGGGGGTAACAAGGCAACCAACGGGAAAGATGATGACTTTAACGGTTACATCGACGACATCCACGGGATCAACGCCATCACCGGTACCGGCGACCCGATGGACGACAATTCCCACGGAAGCCACACCGCCGGAACCATCGGCGCCGTGGGCGATAACGGAATCGGCGTGGCGGGCGTCAACTGGGATGTCAGTATCATTGGCTGCAAGTTCCTGGATGCCAACGGTAGCGGCAGCACCTCCGGTGCGATCAAGTGTTTCCAGTATTTCAATCACCTGAAGAACGTCCAGGGCTACAACATTCAGGTGACCAACAATAGCTGGGGAGGCGGTGGATTTTCTCAGGGACTAAGCGACGCTATGGAGGGCTTGGACCAGCCGGGCATGAGCCCCATCCTCCATGCTGCCGCGGCAGGCAACTCTGACAACGATAACGACGCCTCCGCTCATTATCCGTCCAGTTACGCCCTCGACAACATCATCGCAGTGGCCGCCACGGACGACGACGACCGTTACGCCAGCTTCAGCAGCTATGGTGCAACGTCGGTCGACCTGGCCGCCCCCGGGGTCAGCATCCTCAGCACTGTGCTCGGCGTTGGCTATAGCTCTTACAGCGGCACCTCGATGGCCACGCCTCACGTGACCGGCGCCGCCGCTTTGATCTCGGCAAAATATCCAAATCTTAGCGCTTTGCAGATGAAGCAAGTGCTTCTCTCCAACGTTGACGACATCAGCGCAATCGGCGGCAACGCCAGCAAGACAACGCTGACTGGCGGTCGGCTGAACGTGCTCAATGTGTTCAACGCGCTAAACCCTGATCCACCGGGTGTAATTGGGCAAACCGGTTTAGAGCCTCCGGCCGCTGACCGGATTCCAAGAGACT
>JAQBXL010000050.1 GCA_027624135.1 Chloroflexota bacterium | reverse complement strand
CTGAGGGCCGGTTGGGATGAAGACTACCTTCTCAAGGTGTTATCCCTATGAGATGCGATTGCCCTGCCGCAGACTGGCCCCGCTTTCCCCTCAGACCGGGCATGCCGTATAATTAACCCGGCCTTGCCAATGAGGCTATATCTCTACTCCGATCGACCATGCCCATCGGACAACCCAACGGAAGTGACCAACAATGGAAGTAATTTTCACCCAAGACGTTCCCAATAAAGCCCAGGCGGGCGAGGTTCGCCGCGTGCCAGACGGCTACGCTCGCAACTATCTTTTGCCCCAGGGATTAGCTGAGATTGCCACCGAAGAGGTGCTGAAGCGGTTACATAAGATCACCGCCGTCGGCGACGAGATTCGCATCCGTGAAACCGCTGTCATGGAAGAATTGGCCAAAGGTTTGGACGACGTGACCATCACTCTCACCGCCCGAGTCACCCCCACCGGACGTTACTACGGCGCGATTACCAGCACCCATATCGCGATGCAGTTGTCTGAGGAAGTTGGCCGGGAGATCGAACGCCGCTGGGTGGAGGTTGCCGAACCGATCCGCGAACCCGGCGAGTACGACATTACTCTCCGATTCTCGACCGAAGTCACGGCCACGATTCACGTCAACGCTGAGGTGGAAGAATAGGGGAATGTACGCTGAGAAGCTATTGCCCCATGACTTGGAGGCGGAGGAAGCGGTTGTAGGGTCGGTCTTGATCGATGGGGACTGCTTCTCTCGCGTTGCGCCCCACATAAAGGCGGCCGATTTTTACCGAGAGAGAAATCAGCTATGTTTTGCGGCCTGCGAGGCCCTCTTCCAGCGCGACGAGGCCATTGACCAAGTCACCCTGGCCAGGGAGCTAAGCCGCTCTAGCCAGTTGGAGACGGTCGGCGGCATGGCCTACCTCAGCCACCTGATCTCCGTCACCCCCACCTCGGCCCACTCCGAGCATTATGCCAACGTGGTAGCCCGCACCGCGACCATGCGGAAGCTCATCGACGTTGCTTCCCGCATCTCAGCCATGGGCTACCAGGACACCGACGACGTGGACGCCACCCTTCGCCAAGCTGAGGATGCGCTGTTCACCATACGGGGTACCGACACCCGGCGCGGCTTCATTCCGCTGCGGCAGATCTACGACCAATACTTGGAAAATCAAGCGGTTATCTCGGACCCAGTAGGCGAGAATACCGGCCCGGTGATGGTTGGCTACACCGACCTGGACGAACTATTGGGCGGGATTCAGCGATCCGACCTAGTCATCCTCGGCGCTCGCCCTTCCTTGGGCAAGAGCACCCTGGCGTTGAACATCTGCTTGAACGCCGCCAAGAACGGCTCTTCGGCGGGAGTGTTCAGCCTGGAGATGAGCAGGGAGCAGTTGGCCTTACGAATCCTGTCTTCAGAGGCTGAGATCGACTCCCACCGGTTGCGTCTGGGCCTGCTTACCGAAGCCGAAGGGGAACGGATCATCGATGCGATCGGTCAGCTATCCGATCTGCCCGTCTATATCGACGACACGCCGTTCCAGACCATGATTGAGATGCGAAGCAAGGCCCGCCGGCTATCGCTGGAGCACGGGCTGGACCTGCTGGTGGTGGACTATCTGCAGCTGATTCAGGGAAGGAGCGGCCGCAGCGACAACCGGGTTCAAGAGATCAGTGAGATATCACGGTCTCTTAAGATAATGGCGAGGGACCTGAACATCGGCATCCTCACCTGCTCCCAGTTAAGTCGTGGCGTGGAACAGCGGACCGGCCACCGGCCCATGCTGTCGGATCTTCGAGACAGTGGAAGCATCGAGCAGGACGCTGACGTTGTGATGTTTCTGCACAGAGAAGACTCATATTTCACCGAAGAAGAATGGGACCAACAGAATCCCGGCCGCCCTTACCCCAGAAACATCGCCGACCTGATAGTGGCCAAGCATCGTAACGGGCCCACCGGCAATCTGCAACTTTACTTCCGGGACAACCTGGTCCGGTTTGATTCGTTAACCAGGGTGGACGGTTTCTAAAGATGGCGCCTTTAGATAGGGCGCGAGGCGGCGCCTTTCCCGGTTTCACTGGGAGCACCCTTTACACTCCTGTGCCTAACCCTGTGTTCGGACCGATCCTGGAGCAGATCCAGGACCTGCCTGAATTCAAAGTAACCCTGCGCGGCCTCTGGTTGTTCCACCGAAAGCGGGGCGTGGACAAGACCGTTTCCTTGGACGAGTTCTTGGCGGACCGGTCATTGCTGCGAGGCTTGAAGCCTGACGAGCCAGACGCTTCAGGCAGGAAAGATGTTGAAGAAGAGATACGCCGAGGACTGCGGCTGGCCGTGACTCGCGGCACGTTCTTGACTCACCGGGCGGACGGGGAGACATCGCTCTTCTTGTTGAACACCGATGCTGGCCGCCGGACTTTGGCTCGTTTAGAAGCAGGAGATTCCGAGGCTCATCTGGAGATTGGGGATGGGCTTCCCGAAGATGTTCCAGATCTGGACAAGCCCAACATATTCGCCCTTTACGAAGACAGCATCGGCTCGATTTCGCCCCTCATAGCCGAGGAGTTGAAAGAGGCCGAGGCACGCTACCCTGAGTCATGGCTTAGGGAAGCATTCGGCATATCGGTAGTAGAGAACAAACGTAGTTGGCGCTACGTGTCGGGCATCCTGAGACGATGGACCGCCGAGGGCAAAGAGAACAGAGGGGACTACGCCAGAACAGGGGAGGACAGCGAGGGGGATCATGGAAAGCCTGGGCGACATACTGAGAAGGATCACGGCCAAAAATATCTCGAGGACTACCAACGGCGGAGGGGTGGCCTTCCCCGACAGCGAGCCGGCCGCTGAGCTTTGCCCACAATGTAATGGTAGCGGGTGGGTCACGCGCCGTGTGCACATCGGTCACCCAGAATTTGGCCAGGCCGTCCCCTGCACCTGCCAGAAGACCCAGGATTCGGACTCCCGGGCCGCCGCATTGCGGCGCTACAGCAATCTGGGTGCGCTCTCTCGCATAACATTCGTCAATACCAAGCTTGAGGGGCCCCTGGCTGACGCCCCAAGTCAGCAGTTGTTCTCGCAAGGCGTTAGGGCCGCCGCCCGTTTCGCTGAGGATCGCCAGGGTTGGCTGGTGCTGACCGGCCCGAGCGGCAGTGGCAAGACCCACCTGGCCGTGGCCATCGCCAATCGCTGCATCGAAAGAGGCCAGACAACCTTCTTCATCGTCGCCTCCGACCTGCTGGATCATCTCAGGGCGTCCTATTCCCCTGAGAACCCAGTCTCTTACGATGAGTTGTTCGAGCAGGTGCGCAACGTCCCCGTGCTCGTCCTGGATGACCTGAGCATGGCCAGCGCCACGCCCTGGGCCCAAGAAAAGTTATTTCAGGTGATAAATCACCGATACAACAATTCGCTGCCCACGGTGATCACGGTCCGGGGCCCCCTGCAACGTCTGGATGATTCCCTGCGCACTCGGCTTGAAAACGTAGCAGGAACAACCACGGTGGCCCAGTTGGGCAGCTTCAATAGCCGGTTGGTCCTGGGCATCGGCGAAGTGCGCGCCGAGATGTTGCAGCGGATGACCTTCGATAATTTCGACACCACCGGCGGGGCCAGCGCATCACTCCAAGACCAAGAAACCTTGGACCGGGCGATGCACGCCGCCCAAACCTTTGCTGCCTACCCGCAGGGCTGGTTACTGTTCAATGGTCCGCGCGGCTGCGGGAAGACCCATCTGGCCGTGGCCATCGCCGGAGAGCGGCTCAAGCAGGGCAGCCAGGTGTTCTTTGCCTTCGTGCCCACATTGTTGGACCACTTAAGGGCCACGTTCAGCCCGGACAGTCCAGTCGGTTACGACGAGCTTTTCGAGCGGATAAATTCTGTGCCACTCCTGGTGTTGGACGACCTGGGAGCTGAGAGCAGCACCGCCTGGGCCGAAGAGAAGCTATATCAGATAATCGTCCACCGTCATGAAGCGCGTCTGCCCACCGTCATCACGACCGTCTCCACGATCGACCAACTGGATGACACCAACTCCCGCATCGCCTCCCGCTTGGTGGACAGCATGGTGGTCGACTGGCAGCCCATCAGCGCCCCCAACTACCGGGACCAACGCCGTAGGGGATGAGTGGGGAAAGGTCTGGACTAAGACAGTGCTTTTGCGATTAGGGGCGGGTTTTAAACCCGCCCCTATGTGTTAGTGACGATGCTCTGATTTCGTACCAATCCGCAGCAACCGGACCAATCATCCTGTGCTTGTCGAAGGACTCTTCTACCAAAGGTGGTTCTGGCGAAGTGGGCGGTTCGACAGGCTCACCCTGGGCCTGGGCAGATTGCTATGATCGCCCGCCTCTCCTTGTTCCGCGGAACAAGTCTGTTGCTTCCCACCCAGGCTGCAAGCCAATCACCGCGATTGGTATCGGCAATACCGGTCTCATTTTGTCTAGCCACAAACACGCTCGATCATAAGTACCAACAGCATCATCCATCCGGCCCCACTGCTTGAATTCGCGAGTAGGGTAGATTGCGACACCGACATCAATCTGAGAAGCCCGTAATACCTCGGATGACTCCCCAGCCAGGTTGAGCCGAATCAAAGTCCAGGCAATCCCCTCTGCATGATTAAATGTCACTTCCACCCCAAGACCGAATCCAGGTTCGCTATCGCCCTTATTTATCAAACCGCGTTTGACGAAATCCATTGTCCAGCCAGCGAGATTAGGGTCCTCTCTTGAAAACAACGGAACTTCATTTTCCCATCCCAAAGGAGACAACCGACGGCGAAATACCTCATTGACCGCAGATTGAGCCCCTGCTGGCACCCGCCTCCCAGAATCAGCGTAACCCCGTTGAACGTCTAGAACTTCATCTCGGCCAATCTCACTTATCTGGAGTGCAAGTTCTGACCATTCGGGTCTGTTCCAGAGAACGGCAAGAGCATTTCGAAAATTATGCGTGACATATTCCATATCTAAAAATGCCAATCCCTGGGTAATTCGAAACTACTGAATCGCGACAGGTTAAATAACTGCCGCAGATACTGCTGGGATTCCCGAATCTCTGTTTGCCCAATTGAGTTCAATCTTAATCTCTTCAGAGATTCGGCTTATTGCCCCAACCACCAGGGCATTCCCCATCATAAAAGCCCTCTTGTTGTCTGGATAGCCCTTCGTCCAGTCGTCAGGAAATCCATTCAATCTCTCAAGTTCCACAGGTGTCAACCGTCTGAACCTCCCATCAGCTGAACTAATTACATGTCTAAATCGAGACGGGCTGGGACCTCCCTCTCCGGTAAGAATAGTTCTTGAAGGTCTGTCCAATCGATCCGGAAAAGCGATTGCACCCTCCGAGTACAAATAACTAGCTCTGCTTTCTCTATGGGTTCTAGGTTCCTTCTTGGCGCCCTTTAGGTAACTCCATGCTGGCACCTGCGACTCGGGTATAAAGTATGATTCAGGGACATGCTCATGCGATTGGAGGATATCGCCAAGTGTCATCTGATATCCATCGAAATCCGCTTTTACATTCATCGCATGCACCTCAAAGCGATGCACTATCCCGGCATTAAGGAAAGGCGAGTGTTTAAAACCTGAACCGAAACTCTCGCTAAGTACATCGAGCGAATCGCCTATCCGAAATCTCTGGGTAGATTCGGATGAGCACCCCGCACGGTCTCCTCGAATTACCGAGAATGCTCTTGCCAGTATCCCATTCTCAAGAAGATGATTCGCGGGCTCCCGAAGGTCATCGTCCGTGTACTCTGCCACGATAAAAACTCTACGTCGACGCTGAGGGAATCCGTATTCTGCGGCATTAATCACGCGCCATTGGACCTGATACCCCAATTGAGCAAGTGTCGCCAATATTACGGCGAAATCCCTTCCTCGTTGATCTGCTGGCGATTTCAGCAGGCGATCCACATTTTCGAGCAGAACGAAACGCGGTCTACGAAGTAACAGAACTTGATGAATCGACCACCAAAGCACACCCTTCTTCCCAACTAAACCAGCCGCTTGGTTGAGAACACGAGCTACTGAATAATCCTGACAAGGAAATCCCGCGGTAAGCAATTGGTGATTCGGTATCGCCGATTGATTGGACTGAACCCTCTCCAGAACACTCTCTATCGACTCACAGGCGTGTCCCTCCATGCCGAAATGGCGCACATAACATTCAGATGCGTGCTGTGATTTGGTCGATGGTTCCCATTGGTTACTCCACACCACGTTCCAATCCGCGCCAAGACCTAGACGAAATCCTCCGACGCCAGCAAACATCTCAATAGCATGCGGCTTATTAGACGCGCGCAAATCACGAAACTCGAATCGAGCCTGAATATCCGATATGTACCGAAGTCCTACTGAAGACACCATACCAGCGACATTGTATACACCATCAACGCCTTTCAAAACAGGCTAAAGTCAACTCTGTTGACCCGATTTACAATCATCCGCTATTGGGCAATTGGAACACCGCGGAACCTGCGGCATACATATTGCTGCCGCAAGGCCTAGGACCGCCCAGTTAATTGTGCCCCACTTATCCTTCGGTACTCTCGAATAGAATACTTCTGCAACTTGATCATCTGGAAGGATCAGGGCCATTTTACCTAAGAAACGCCTTATGACCCGAACACTAACTGAATCGATGCAAGGGCGAGATTCCCAAGACATTGCCATTGCCGTTGCGCGAGCAGCGTCGGGACCCACCCCAGGCAGTTTAAGAAGTTCTTCTTCGTTCTTAGGCACTTGTTCGCACTTGGCCCAACCCTCAGCCGTAGCTTTAAGTCGAGCGGCCCGCGATTTTAGCCCTAATGGGCCAATCACCTTCTCCATCTTCGAGATCTCTGCTTCCGCAATATCGCGAGAAGTAGGCCAGATCTCAAAAATCTTGTCGTAGACTTTCCCAACTGACCCCGACCTAGAACGCTGTAGCAACATTTCAGCAACCAAAATTTGGAACGGGTTATCAGTTCGACGCCAAGGGAAATCTCGACCGTTTCGCTCCCACCAACTAATTAGGTTCTGAACGAATCCAGGATTTGGACGTATACTTCCTTTTCTCCGATTCATCAAACTCGCAGAAGCTAACTTTTTACCCCTTCTCCGCTCTAAATACCCAACAGGGCCAGGAGAAGGCTATGTCGTTGTGGACCGGGGCCACTTGGAAGGCTTCTCGGGTAGCGGCAGGCGCCTCTAGGAAGTCCTTGCGCAGGGCCTCCGTTTCCTCGGCTGATACTTTGGTGCGGGCGGTCCATTCATTGAAACGCAGGTAGATGCGGGGGTAGTCATTCTCGATCACAGTGAAGCCCCGATCTGCCAGTAATCTCTGGATCTTCGAAATTTGGCGATTCTCGATGTGACTGAAGTCCCGGCGTAGCTCTATCTCGTTCATCCAATCGCAGATGGCGTCATCCTCGGGGGCTATGCTGTCGGCCATCAGCAGAGACCCACCCTTCTTCAGCACTCGCTTGGCTTCGTCCAGGGCTTTTTCGAAGTCCCGAAAGTGGTGGGCGGACACTCGGGACGTGACCAGGTCGATGGATCCGTCAGCAAAGGGAAGCGCTTCGGCGGCGTTCTGACTCAGGCCCAGATTGGCGATCCCCCGCTCATGTCCCAAGCGTTGGGCCTGGCGCAGCATCGGCTCGGTCACGTCGCTGGCCACAACGTGCTCCGACACCCCGGCCACTGCGAAAGCCGTGAACCCGGCGCCGGTGCCCAGGTCTACCGTCCAGCCGTAGCGGTTGGCCCCGCTGCCAGCGCCGACCATGCGCTCCACCGATTCCAGACTGTCATCCCTGATGTGCACCTTGCTGGTGGCGTAGACCGCCGCCTGGGGACCAAATACCTGCTGGGCGGCCAGGCCTTGACCTGTATTCCGGTTGTCCTGAGTCATCGTTCCTCTCGTGTTTCAAACTCACCGCCTGAACTCTACATAAAAACTGGCGCTTGGGTGAATCAACGTTCCCAAGCGCCAGCGCGCATCCATTTGGACCGGCAGCGCCGGTTAGACGAGGATCGGTTCGCCGTTCTTCTGATAGATCTGGAACCGGTGTCGAGTGGTGTCCGCGATTATAACGCGGCCACGGTGATCGACGCGTACCGCGCAGGGAGCCCACAGTACCTTCTCAGGGGTGAAGTCCCGGACGCCGTTGCGCTGCCGAATCATATCCGGGTTGGACTTAATCTTGTCGATGCCCAGGCTGGAGAGTCCGGCGTCGCCGTTGAACTCGGTGATGAACCGGCCTTCCGCGGTCAGAACCTGAACTCGGTTGTTCAGCCAGTCGGCGATGTAGATGTCGCCGTCGTCATCGACGCAAACGCCGGTGGGGCGGTTGAACTCGCCGACTGGGACCTGGACATAGGCCATGCCGCCCTGCTCTTTGGCGATCGAGCAGTCTCCGCCGGTGCCTGGCCTGCCGAAGGTGGCCAGCCACTTGCCATCATTGGTGAAAGACTGAACGCGGTCGTTACGCCAGTCGGCGACGAACACGTTGCCTTCTTTGTCCAGACAGATGCCCCAAGGCAGGTTGAACTCGCCATTTGCAGTGCCGGCGCTGCCGAATTTGCCCAGGAACTTGCCATCCAGAGTGAATTTCTGGACCCGGTTGTTTCGGCTGTCCACAACAAAGACTGTCCCGTCTTCGGCGATGGTGATACCGGCGGGCCGGTCTAGCTCGCCGTCGCCAGAACCGTGGGTGCCCCAGTGACTCAGGTACTCGCCATCTTTGTTGAAGATGGTGATGCGGTGCGTCCACTCGTCTGTGACGTATAAGTTGATGTCCTTGTCCAAGGCGATAGCCATGGGCCAGATAAACTGCCCCGGTTCCTCGCCGTAGGAGCCGAACTCTGTGACATACTCTTCTTTATCTTCGCCGATGCGAAAGACGTTGATGCGGGTGCCGTCTGACCGCGATTCGTAAGAGCGGTTAACTATATAGACCAGATCGTCGGGACCCAGGGTAAAGTCCATCGGGTTGCGAAAACCCGTGCCTTGGAACTCGGATCGGCCAGCGGTGAAACTGTACGTGAACGTCCGGTCGTTTATTCCCAGAAAAACACTAGCCATTAATCTTCTCCTTCAGCGATGTCGGGCCTTTGCGTCGAGTCAATGACCCAGGGACCCAGGCACAAGGGCGGCAGATTTTCGGTGTCGATTGCGTCCTAGATGAAGCCCAAATCCTCGTAGTTGCCGCCGACAATGGCCTTGGCGTCCAGGCCCATCCAATTGTCCAACAGGCTGGTGTAAGCGCGGCGGAAGTCTACGTTGTGCTGTAGGTTTCCTCCGTCTTCCAGCTTGCCGGGTTCAAGGGAGGGGTACTCGCCGTAGAGACCGCCCTTGACGTGTTCACCGAGGGCGAATGCCACACCGCCGGTGCCGTGGTCGGTGCCCGAGCCGTTATCCATGGCCCGCCGCCCGAACTCGGAGTAGCAGAACAACGTTACGTTGTCGCTCTTACCTAATTGCCGGATGTCGGCCATGAACGAATCGATGCTGACCGACACGTCCTGGAGCAGGTTGGAGTGTCCCACTGCCTGGTTGGCATGGGTGTCGAAGATGTTGTAGGGAGCCGTGGTGAACAACACCCGCGTCCCAAATCCGGCATTGTGCACCTGCGCCATGTCGCGAAGATATCCGCCCATGGCTGTGCTTGGGTACTCGATCTCGGACCGGTACATACCCGGGGCAGTGCTCAGGATGTCGGCTCCCTTGAGAGCTTCCATTCCGGTGCGGCGGATGTAGTCGTCAACCGCGCCCTGACCGATCGCCGGGGCATACATGCGCCCGAACAGGTCAAGGGCCTCGGTCCGTTGGGCGTCCGCTCCGATGTCGGTGAGCAATCCGTAGGAAGCCAGGTTACCCACCGATGCGACTGGCACTCCTTCTTTAGCGAGAGAGCGAGGCAGGCCGCGACCAAAGTTAACACCAGTTAGAACGTTCTCGCCTGTGGGGTCAACGTCGTGGATGACGCTGCCCAACCAGCCGGTGATACCTAATTCATCGGGCTCACAGGTGGCCCAGATATCCATGGACCGGAAGTGGGACAGGCTGCCGTTGGGATAGCCGATACCCTGGATGATGGCCAGATGGCCTTCGTCCCAGTACTTCTTCAGGGGCGCCAAGGCCGGGTGCAGGCCAAGCTGGTCTGTGATGGGGATGATTTGTTCCTCAGGGACCCCCAAAGCCGGGCGGTAGTCCCGGTAGCGAGGGTCGTTGTAAGGGATTACCGTATTTAATCCGTCGTTTCCGCCGGATAGTGATATCACTGCTAGGACCGGGTCTTTTACCGTTGAAACCATATCTATTCCTCCAGTGGGCTATCCCACAAATTTCCTAAAAATTTCTTAGTTAATTTCTTAGCTAGTGGATAATCGGAGTCCCTAACTGAACTGGAACTCAGAGGTGGTGGCAATCATTTGGAGAGTTTCTCCGGTACGGCGGGCGAACTCGGTCTGCTCCACTTCGGTGCCATGCTTCAACGCCCCGCCAGCATTGAGGTGATCCGTCAGCTGGCCGCGGGTTTCATCGGCCAGATCCATAGGCCCCAGCAAGTCCAAGCATCCATCAAGGAACTGCTCCGAGCTGGGGGTTTCTCCGATGTCCATCAGCCGGTTGATCATCGACTTGACGCCCGGCAACTCAGTGTTGCCCAGCATCGACGATGCGAAGTTGATCCGGTCGATCAGGCTGCCGCTGTTGATCCACTCGCGGCCCATGTGCCAGCCTTCCACCGTCGGAGGGTTCATCAGGTCCAAGCCCATGTACTTAGGCTCCATGGCCACGAAGAACAACCCCGGCTTGGGTTCCAGGTGGTCTCCCACCATCCGCATGGTTCCAATGACCACGTCGGCGGGGCTCTTCACCTTGGCGAAATGCACTCCTTCGTCCTTGAAGAAGTCCGAATTAAGGAGTACTCGCAGCATGGCGGTTATCTCATAGCCCGAGTCGAAGTAGGCCTTCTCGAGTTGCTTGATGGCATCCATGTCCCGAGGTTCGCTCAAGCGCCATGAAGGCACGGGAGGCTCATCGGCGACAAAGAAGTCGTAGAGTTTGCGGGCAACGAACCGGGCGGTGGCCGGCTGCTTGCAGATGATATCGACGATGTCTCCGCCGTCCCAGTTGCCGGTCTCGCCCAGGAAGGTCTTTTCTCCGTAGTCATGGTCAGCCGGATCGAAACGGAACTCGAAGGGAGTCCGTCCGTAGGGGAACACCGGAATCGTGGGGGCCAGGTTCCAGCCGGTGAAGGCACGGGCGCAGGCCTTTACGTCGTCTTCGGTGTAGTTGAACTCGTTATCCATGCCCACGCCGATGGAGAACAACTCCAAGAGCTCCCGGCCGTAGTTCTCATTAACAGCCGTCTTGTGGCTCTCGATGTTGTCCAGGTAATAAAGCATGGCCGGGTCGGTGGAGAGCATCATAAGCAGATCTTTGAAGTTGCCCATGCCCATGTCCCGGAACTTGTCTATCTGGATCGCCGTGGTTCGGGCGTTGTCCACCTTATTGTCGCCAGCGCAGAGGATGGTGTGCCAGAAAAGGGACATCTTCTCTTTAAGCTGGTACTTGTTGTTAATCATCCGGTAGACCCATTCGGTCTGGCCGGTTTCAATCGCGGCCTTGTCGAAATAAGAAGGGTAAGCGCGGTACATCAGGTCTTCTTCGATCCCTGGGTCATCGCCAGGGGTCAAAAGTTCCTCGACCACGCTGTCGTAGCCCTGGGCTACCCTGGCCTCAATCTCGTCGCGGCTCGCTCCGTAACCGGCGCGGCGCAACAGGTGGGCCATCAGAGAAATTTGCTGGTCAGACATTTACTCCTCCTCCGCGATTGTTAGGTTTATCATCGTCCCATGAAGAGCCTTCATTCTATTACCGTCAATTCCCGTCGAAACGCCGAGATCGGCAGGACAAACCGCAAACCACCCGAAGATTCTAGTGCGGATTCTCCGGGCCATCTGGGTATGACCACATTAAATATATTGGACTGACTGATGTCAATACTCAATATCACCGCATCCGAGCCTAGCGCAGACGCTCTGCCGTCAGCCTTATCAGAAAATACCCATTATTGACAACGAATCGGAGCTAGATGGCCGGTTGTTGAGTAGCCGGTGGTTACAGATTAGAGATTAGTTGCGGGTTAAGAATCCCGGTTGGCAATTGCGGCAGTAGCTGGTAATACGTTGGTTGGCCTTCAACTGAGTGATGTTGCCGCCGCACTCGGGACAAGGCTGGCCACCCTTATTGTGGACCTTGAGGAAATCTCGGACCTTCTTATGGATGTCGCTGCCCATCCGGGTTCGGAGAGTCTCAGTGGCCTCTTCCAGGACCTGCCGGCATTGTGTGTGGAGCGCCTGCAGTTCATCAGGTTTCAGCGCCTTGCACTTCTTGAAGGGTGATATCCCGGCGGCGAAGAGTATCTCATCTGAATAGGCATTCCCAATTCCGGACAGAAATGCCCCTCGGGTCAGCACTCCTTTAATCTCACCGTTGAACTTCTTCAGGCGGGCCTGGAACTCTTCGAAGGAGATATAGGAAAGGACATCCGGACCAAGACCCGTGTATTGGGGCACCAGATCGTCTTGGGGCTCGCTGTCATCTTCGCCGTTCCTTATATAGTAGACCTTGCCTATCTGGCGGTCGTCCAAGTAGCGAAGTGCCATGCTGCCACCCAGGCCCAGCGCCAGGCAGGTCTTTTTCTGCACCCGCTCGCTCTCCCGGCAGTGCTGCAAAGCCCCCGTGAGCATGGGGTTGATCACCAGACTGCGCCCGCCCGAGAACCGCAGAGTTAGGAATTTACCCCGCCGCTGGGCATCCAAGAACGTTCTACCAGGCAGGTCAGCCGTGACTTCAGCCGCCAAGCTCCGAATAACTGTCGGACGCAGAACTTGGCAGGACTCCACCTGAGCATGCTTGAGTTCGGCATTCAGGTAGTCTTTGATTACTTCAAGATCTGGCGCTTCTGGCATGTCATCAATATAACGTAATCGTGCGATTGACACTTCCTTACCGGAAACCATATCTTGTGAGGCGCAGAACAGATTGGAGTTCAACCTTGCTGATCGGCGTAGTCTCCGACACCCACGGTTTCTATGACCCCCGCGTGCCACCGCTCCTTGATGGCGTCGAGCACATCCTCCACGCGGGAGATATCGGCTCGGGCCGGATCATCGATCACCTATCAGAGATCGCCCCCGTCACGGCAGTGCGCGGCAACAACGACCGGGAAGGCCCTGAGTCTGAGTTTCCCGAGGGAGAGACCCTCGACTTGGGCGGTTGCCGCATATTTCTGACCCACATCGTGAATGTCCCCAGAGATGGGGATCCAGCGAGATTGGCTCTATATGTAAATGAAGGAGCCGACGCGGTGGTCTTCGGCCACAGCCATATGCCCTTTAATGAAAGGCGCGGACCGGTCACTTTTTTCAACCCTGGAGCGGCCGGAAAACGGCGTTTCAAGGTTGTTCCGTCCATCGGCCTTCTTGAAGTAAGTCCGGGCCGGGTCGAAGGACGTATCCTGGTCCTCTAAGACCTGGGGCTGCCTGTTTCTTTCCTGTTTTTTTGGAAGTCGATGTCGAAGGTTCACGCCTAAATGAGCCGATTGATCGCCTGGAAAGACCCCTGCGGGCCACCCGATATTTGGATTGGACCACCACCGCTTGCACTTAAGGACCAGCGATGTGACCATAACTGTGGCCCAAAGATGGCCCAAAAGGACCATTAAAAGTTTGCCAGACATTAGAATCTATGATAAACTCGACGCCGAGCCAAAATAGAGTATTATGTCTACTAAAAGACCTGAGTTCTGGGCTAAAAATAACTGGTAAATCGAGTCAGATCGGCAGTTGCGCCGATAGGGCCAATCGGGTGAATTCATCGTCCGGAACCCAAATCGAACCGACGGTGAAGGAGCAAGGGTAATCACAATTTAACGAAACTCAGCGAAAAAGGATTCGTAACCGATTTCAGGCTGCATCAAACTGAATCGGGGCTGGATTGAGAAGGTCCGAATGAATCCAAGGTTGGGTAATAGGTGACAACGACTACTTGTAATCGAGGGGTGGGTAGTGGGCACATCGCTTAGCATGATGATCAAAGTGGTTCCGGTGAGAGAAGTTACCGGCGCCCGAGCGAACAGGGGGAAGGAAAAAGCTGGTGGCGCCTGAAAGGGACGGCTAGCCTGGCGATTCGAATACTAGATCAACTAAGGAATTTGGAATGTCTACCTTCAACAAGAATAATAACAACACCCGACCGTTCAAAACGGTTAGCACTCACGGCGAAAACGGAATAATGGCTATCCGCCGCAAGCTGGGCATGTTCCCAGCGATATTCGCGTTGCTGCTTATGAGCGCTTTGCTGTTGGTTTGGCTGCCAGGCCAGGCGTCAGCCGCTGCTGAAGCCCCTAAGTTTGAGTCGCTCACGACCAGCGCCGTCATATAAGCCAATGGCACTTCCATCACCGTTGTGAAGCCTGATCAAACGGTCAACGGCGACCTGCTGATCGCTGCGGTCGTACATGCGCCCAACGGGGATATTTTCCCGCCTGGTGCACCGACGAGCGATTGGACCCCGATTGATCAAGGCCACTGCACTACAGACGAAAATGGTTATTTCCCCTGCACGTTGGGGGTCTGGTACCACGTGGCGGGCGCAAACGAACCTACGGATTACACATTCACCTGGGACGGCGCCCGCGGCGCCAATAAGGCCACGGCCGGGATCATGCGCTACTCCGGCGCGCACCCCGTCAACCCGATCAATAAATCGAGCGCTCAATCCGGGGATTCCGCCACGCCCACCGCTCCCGGAGTTACCACAACCGTAATTAACACGTCGGTCCTACGTCTCGCCGCCATAGAAGATGGTGATTTTTCAATCACCCCGTATCCTGTCGGCGTCACTGGACTCTTCGTCGTTGAATCCAACGCCTCAAGACCGGCCATGGCTGGTGCCGACATCCCTCAGACGGCGGCGGGCCCCACGGGCGATGCCGCGTTTGCCATCGCCGACGCCGACATAGAACTGTGGCGCGCCGTTACAATTGCCATCCAACCGGTGGGGGCCACTCTCATAGTCTCCAAGGACGGCTCCGGCAGTGGTAGGGTTACCAGTGTCCCCACCAGTGACCCCGGCATCGACTGCGGTACGGACTGCATCGAAAACTACGACTTCAACACCGTTGTAACCCTGACCGCCGTGGCCGATGTGGGCTCGACTTTCACCGGCTGGAGCGTCGACCTCACCGGCAACACCAATCCTGACACCGTGACGATGGCCGACGATAGGGCGGTCACCGCCACCTTCACCGTCGATACGCATGTTCTGGACATCACTATAGTGGGGCCGGGCAGCGTCAGCGGCGCCGGCACCTACAACTACGGCGATACGGCGGACACATCGACAATTACCCCAGACGCCCACGCAAACTTTGACGGCTGGACGGGCACCAACGCCACTGAGTGCGCCTCCGGCTCGGTTAGCATGGTGGCCGACAAATCCTGCACCGCCACCTTCTTATTCGATACACACACGTTAACGATTACCGTAACGGGACCGGGCAGCGTCAGTGGCGACGGAACCTATACCCACGGCGCGTCGGCTGACACTTCGACCATCACCTCAGATGCCCACACCTCCTTCGTGGGATGGACCGGCACCGACAGCACCGAGTGTGACTCTGGAACCGTCAGCATGGTGTCCGACAAGTCCTGTACCGCCACTTTCGCCACCGACTCCCACACCCTGACCATCACCGAGGTTGGTCCGGGCAGCGTCAGTGGTGACGGCTCCTACACCCACGGAGTTGCGGCTGACACATCGACCGTCACTCCGGATGCCCACGCCACCTTCGTGGGATGGACCGGCACCGACAGCACCGAGTGTGGCTCCGGTACCGTCAGCATGGTCATCGACAAGTCCTGTACCGCCACTTTCTCCGCCGACAGCGACACCCATGACCTGACCATCACGGTGGTTGGGCCGGGCACTGTTAGCGGCGACGGCGCCTACGCCCACGGAGATGCGGCTGACACATCGACCATCAATTCCCACGGCGACGTCACATTCGTGGGATGGACCGGCACCGACGGCACCGAGTGTGCCACCGGCACCGTCAGCATGATCATCGACAAGTCCTGTACCGCCACTTTTGACGGCGAAAGCGACACCCACACCCTGACCATCACGGTGGTTGGGCCGGGCACTGTTAGCGGCGACGGCTCCTACACCCACGGAGATGCGGCTGACACATCGACCATCACCTCAGATGACCACGCCACCTTCGTGGGATGGACCGGCACCGACAGCACCGAGTGTGGCTCCGGTACCGTCAGCATGGTCATCGACAAGTCCTGTACCGCCACTTTCTCCGCCGACAGCGACACCCATGACCTGACCATCACAGTGGTTGGGCCGGGCAGCGTCAGTGGCGACGGCTCCTACACCCACGGAGACTCGGCTGACACATCGACCATCACTCCGGATGCCCACGCCACCTTCGTGGGATGGACCGGCACCGACAGCACCGAGTGTGACTCCGGTACCGTCAGCATGGTCATCGACAAGTCCTGTACCGCCACTTTCTCCGCCGACAGCGACACCCATGACCTGACCATCACAGTGGTTGGGCCGGGCAGCGTCAGTGGCGACGGCTCCTACACCCACGGAGATGCGGCTGACACATCGACCATCACCTCAGATGCCCACGCCACCTTCGTGGGATGGACCGGCACCGACAGCACCGAGTGTGACTCCGGTACCGTCAACATGGTCATCGACAAGTCCTGTACCGCTACCTTTGACGCTGACAGTGACACCCACACCCTAACGGTGGTGGTTGGCATTGACCCCAAGGGAGACGGCAGCGTCGGCGGCGGTGCTGAAGACCGCCCCCACGGAACAATAGTAGAGGCCACCGCGACCAACGGCGCGCACTCGGCCTTTGTGAGCTGGCAGGAAGGCAGCCCATGCGGCAGTTCCTTCGCTCTCGTCAGCGACCAGACCTGCACGGCCGACTTTGCCGATACCCACACATTCACGGTGCTGATTGGCATCGACGTGGGCGGAGATGGCAACGTCGGTGGTGATGGAACGTTCGTCCACGGAACATCGGTACAAGCCACGGCAACCAGCGGAGACCACTCCACGTTCGATAGCTGGCAAGGGGTAGAAAATCCCTGCGGCTCCGCCTTTAACCTAAATAACGACATGACGTGTACTGCGGACTTCACGCCAGACAGCCACACCCTGACGGCAAGTGTGTCCGGTGGTGGCGACGTCAACAGCAACGTGGGATCAATAGTCTGCCCCAATACCGATTGTGACGATGTCTACACCCACGGCACGAGCGTTCAACTGACGTCAATTCCGGATGCCGGCATGTTCTTCGGCAATTGGTCAGGATCCCTATCGGGCTCGGCCAATCCTGGCTCTGTAACGATGGACACCGACAAGGCGGTCACCGCCAACTTCTTAGTGATCGTGCGCCCAACAGTCAACGCCGTGCCCAGTGCACAGATAAACAGCCCTGCCTGGTACTCAAGTTTCCTAACCACTGGCAGTATCGACTTTAACGGCTCGGGAGATGATAACGAGGACGGAATCCTCCTCGGTCTCTCCTTGGTTTGGACATCGAGCATCGATGGCCAGATTGGCACTGGACAGTCTTTCTCCACCACGCTCAGCGCCGGATTACACACCATCAGGTTGACTGCCACCGATAGTTCAAATCAGGCTGGAGACGCTACCCGCGAGATCACCGTCAGCGAACCGGTGACGCCTGAGGAACCTGTAACACCGGAGCCGGGACCTACCGCGACACCAGCGCCTGAACCCGAAGCGACTCCGGCACCCACGCCCGAGCCCACCGCTACTGGCGGTGGTGGAGGCGGCGGCGGCGGCGGCGGCGGTGGTGGAGCCGGCGGCGGATCAGCCACTCCCACGCCGACCCCGACTCCCATCTCAACTGGAGGATCGGGTCAGCCAACACCGACAGCCGTGCCTCCACAGGCGGCAGCAACTCCTGCCCCGGGAGCTACGCCGGTTCCGGCAGCCACGCCAACACCTGGAAACGGTGGCGGCGGAGCGGCCCTCCCGGCGGGCGGGATCGCCGGCATCCTTTTGGCCATCATCGCGATCATCGGAGCCGCCATCTACTACGATGTCAGGAGGCGCAGAGGAAGCTTCGTATAAGCGGAGCTAGGAGGGGTAACAACCCACCTAACGCCACCTAGTATCTAGGTAGGCTGGCACAAAATGTGGTTAATAAGTAAGAGCCCCGTCCTTCCGCAAGC
>JAQBXL010000049.1 GCA_027624135.1 Chloroflexota bacterium | reverse complement strand
GTCGGGATTGGTGACGGTTAAGGGATCGTCCAGGGCAAAAGGGCTTCTCAAGGGAGAGACTTGGGCGCAGACCAGTTGTTTTGGGCTTTTACGCTTGGCAGTACCGTGGTTGCCCTATGAAAGCGGGGGGTTGAGCGCATCAGGCCGCATTTGACGCCCTGGAATTGGTGATTATAGTTGGCGCTATCCCAGAGGGAGCTATAGCCAGGAAAGTCAGTTTGATTTGGGAAATCCCGGATTACTTACTAATAGGAATGATAATCGAAGGTAACCAGTATCTAAGATAGAGATATTAGGTCAAATCGAATCAGCAAATCGTCTTCGAAAAGAGGGTTTTACCTGAAAATTGTATACGTATTTCGGATTCCCATCGATTTCTAGCTACGTTGGAGGTTGTAACGATGGCAGGCCCGGTTACTTGGCCCTGGCCCCTGGAGATTACGCCCCATTCTGATACTAAGGGAGACCAAATAAATGTCGTACTCTTGGATTAGTCGGACTAATTTACTCCTAGCGCTTATTTTCAGCCTGGCCCTGATGGCAGCTTGTGGATCCTCTGCCACCGCCACACCTACGTCTGGCGGGGCTTCATCGGTTCCCACGGCGACCACTACCCCGGCGCCCACCGCGATGCCCGCTGTGACGGTAGCTCCGACGCAAGCGGCCAAACCCAGCGGCACTCTGAGCATGGGCCAGAGCGACATGGGGCGCTTCACCGCCCACCCGCGTTTGGTGGGCAACCCACCGCTTTTCTTGCTCAGCGCTGCTCCGTTGGGAGAGACGCTGTTCACCTTCGATTCCAACCGGAAGCTGACCAATATGCTGGCCGAGAGCTTTAGCATTTCCGAAGACTTCACCACTTGGACGTTCGAGATCCAGAAAGGGGTCCAACTCCACAAAGGTTACGGCGAGCTGACCTCTGAAGATGTCGTCTGGTCATATAACGAGTGGTCGGAGAACACCAAGCATCCCAGAGGGTCAGTCATCAAGTCCTTCTAGAATAACCCCGCGGGGAACGTCCAGACCCCGGACGACTACACCATAGTCGTGAATACGGGCACTCCCCTCGCGCAGTCCCCAATACTGGAGTTCATGGCCTTCCCATTCGGCGGGGCGACCTGGGTCTCCAGCAAAAAGCAGTCAGACGAGATGGGCGAAGAAGAGGTTGACCGGAACATAGCGGCGACCGGCCCATGGGAATTCCTCGAAGAGGGCAGCGCCCAATTCTGGAAGATGGGTGCCGTCCAGGACCACTGGCGGCAGACTCCCGACTTTGAGGAGTTGGTGTTCTGGGAGATTCCCGAAGAGTCGGCCAGGATCGCCGGGTTCCAGACGGGTCAGCTCGACACCTTCGTGATGGCCTTCGACTCGATCGCCACCGTGGAAGATGTGCCAGGCGCCAAGTTCGTGACCGTGCCTCAGGCCGGGGCCATGAATCTCAACTTCTACGGAAACTTTTATGTGGGCGTTGGGACCGACGAGGAACAACCTGGCTATGACTCCGACCTAGCCTGGGTCTCGTCCAATTCTGATGTGGACTCACCTGAGTGGATAAGCGCCCGGAAGGTCCGCGAGGCCATGTCTTTGGCCATCGACCGGCAATCAATAATCGACAACCTGCTGTTGGGCTTCGCTAAGCCGGCCATCTTGGAGTCCTACACTGGGAACGAAGACGTGTTGCCCCCAGGGCTGGAATGGAAATACGATCCAGTCCGGGCCAAAGAGCTATTGGTTGAGGCGGGCTATCCCGACGGCTTCACCGCCACATTGACCACCTCCAAACGCGGCGCTCCTGCCGAGGACGCGGTCTGTGAAGCGGTAGCCAGTATGTTTGAGGCCATTGGCGTAGACGTTCAATTCCAGAACCTGCCGTACAGCACGCTGCGCCCGACGATTGTTGGCCGTACTTATAATGGCCTGACCTGCCACGGCATACCAATACGGACCGAACCAATCGTGGGCTTGAATATTCACCTCAGAGCCTCCGCATTCACCCACGGATGGGAACATCAGTTCTTGGAAGATAAAATCAACCTCGGAAACAACACCATCGACCCGGTAGCACTGGACACTATCCAACGCGACGTTGCCCAGTTCATGTTCGACGAGGTGGTCCAGCCGGCGCTTTACTCCTGGGACGCGGTCTGGCCGGTCGGTCCTCGGATTGAGGAATGGACCGAATTCGTTAAGCACACCGATACCCGGAACATCAACGGCTTTGAATTCATGCGCCACCGCCGGTAGGCCAGACGGCGCTGCTATTTAGGAGAACCAAAACAAAAGGTTAACTGCAACTCACGGCGGTTGAAGATATCCGTTGGAGATTTTCGGGAACGGCATTCAACCGCCTCAGGCTAATCCAGTTAAAACATGAACCCCTATCTCCGCCCCGTGAGGGGCGGAGCGTTAGACCTTCCGTATCTGAGTGGGAAATGGACGGAAGCAGCATGGCAAATGTGACCTTAAAGGATTTCTTATCTCGACCGAGATATCATGGAGACACGAGAAACATGTCTGTTGAGTCGAATAAAGCCACGATGCGGTCATTCTTCGGCGAGGTCATTAGCCAAGGCAAAGTTGACTTGCTAGACCAGATCGCCACGGTCGGTTTCCAATACCACGACGGGGACCATCACGTTACCAGTGCCGCCGAGATGAAAGAACTAGTCGATGGATATAGGAATGCCTTGAACCACCTGCGAGCGACAGTCGTAGAGGTGTTTGGCGAAGATGACAAAGTGGCTACGCGGGTAGTTTTTACCGGCACTCATAATGGAGACCTGATGGGAGTTGCTCCCACCGGACGACCGGTCAACTTTACGTTGACGATGGTGAGCCAATTCGCCGGAGACCAGATATCGGAAGTGTGGATCAACTGGGACGCCCTAACCGTGCTCCGGCAGATCGGCGGCTACGAAGGCGCCGGATAGCCGGACCAGCCGCTAATCCCCCGGCTGATGGTCCTTGAAGCGTTCCCGCAGCACCTTCTTGTCCATCTTGCCGACGCTGGTCTTGGGGATCTCGTCGATGAACACCACGTCGTCGGGCATCCACCAAGAGGCGAACCGGTCACGGATAAAGTCTAGGAGCTCGGCCTTCTGAAGTGTTCCCTGGGAATCGGCATTGGCGACCACACAGGCAAGGGGGCGCTCTCCCCACCGCTCGTGGGGGATGGCAACGACTGCGGCCTCCAGCACGCCAGGATGGCCGATTATTGCCGTCTCCAGATCCACCGATGAGATCCATTCCCCGCCGCTCTTCACCATGTCCTTGACCCGGTCTCCGATCTGGATGTAGCCGTTGGGGTCCACAGAAGCTATGTCGCCGCTGTGGTACCAACCATCGATGAAGGTCTCATCGCTGCGGGGGTCTTTGTAGTAGCTGTCGGCGATCCACGGCCCTTTGAACAGCAGTTCCCCTCGCTGCTCCCCATCCCAGGGCAGGTCATTGCCTTCGTCGTCAACCAGCCGCATCTCGACACCCGGCACCAGAACGCCCTGGGAGCCCGTCATCCGGAGTTTCTCGTCTTCAGGGGCATCGTCAAGATGGCTCCATACCCTATTAAAAGAAATGACCGGGGTTGCCTCTGTCATTCCATAGGCCTGCACCATCTTGACTCCGAGTTTCTCCTCGTACGCTTGAATAAGGCTTATGGGAACGGCCGATCCGCCGCTACCTATCATTCGAAGGTTCGAAAAATCGTAGGTCTTGCCAGATCTTTCAAGGTAGTCTAATACGCCGATCCAAATGGTGGGGACGCCTAGGCTCAACGTCACTTTTTCTGATTCAAATAGAGTGCAGATGGCCTCAGGGTCCGGTCGAACACCGGTTAGCACTTGCTTCGCCCCCACCATAGTTGCGGTATAGGGCACCCCCCAACAGTTGGCGTGGAACATGGGCACAATTGCCAGCACTGCGTCACGCTCGCTGAAGCCTACAGTGTCAGCCTGGGCCTCCATCATCGAGTGAAGGACGAGTCCTCTATGGGAGTAGATCACCCCCTTGGGTCGGCCGGTGGTTGCCGATGTATAGCAAAGACCGGCAGGGGAGTTTTCGTCCAATCTGACTGGTGAGTATGTATCAGATGCGCCCGAAAGCAGGTCTTCGTAGTTATGGGCCGAGGGGAGAGAGGTAGTGAAACTCCGGTCGTCAGTCATGATTACGAAGTGTTCCACGTTGTTCAAACGAGACACCAACGGCTCCAAGATCGGAACCGAGTCTGGGTCGATCAGGATTACCTTGTCTTCGGCATGGTTGATTATGTAAACAAGGTCTTCGGTGAATAACCTGATATTGATGGTGTGAAGCACCGCCCCCATCGCCGGAACCGCGAAATAGGCCTCCAGATGCCGGTAGGTGTTCCAGGCAAACGTTCCAACGCGGTCACCGATGCCAACTCCCAGACCCGCCAGAGCGTTGGACAGGCGGGTCGACCGTCGCATGAGGTCTTCATAGGTGTAACGGTGGGTTCCCTCCCCTTCGCGGGTCACTATCTCTTTTTTCGGAGAGAAGGTGCTTGCCCGTTCCAGGAACTGATTTACCAGAAGAGGGTAGTCCATCATGGCTGGTGTCGCCTCCGATTGGTTTCGCTGTAATTCGCTGTGAAACGATGATCGAATCTTAGAGATACCTATGGATGCTTGATACTGATCCCGCCATCGACGGCCCAGGTCTGACCGGTGATATACGAAGCGGCAGGAGAGGCCAGGAAGACGCACAGATAGCCCGGCTCTTTTAGTTTCCCAACTCTACCCAACGGAACCCGCCCTTTCGCGTCTTCCTGCCGGGTCTGGTATGCCTCGGCAGACATCTGTTCCGGGTCGGGGAATGAACCCGGCGCAACGGCATTCACTCTGACTCCAAAGGGCGCCCATTCTTGGGACACCGTTTCCGTGAAGCGCATCACTCCGGCCTTGGCGGCGTCATACGCAGAATAGCCGGGCCGGCTCCGGAAGGATGCCCAGCCCGAGATGTTGATTACCGAACCTTGGCCGCGTTCCAACAGATGGGGGCCAACGGCCCGGCAACCTTGGAATGCTTCGGTCAGGTTGATATTCACCACGTTGTTCCAGTCTTCTTCCGTCATGCCCTCTTCCGATGAGCCCGGCAACTTGACCACGGGTTTACGGATGGAATCGCCAACGCAGGTGATCAGGGTGTCGATGTGACCGAATTCAGCAAGAACTTGGGCAGTGATCCGGTCCATATCGGAGGCTTTAGTGGCGTCTCCTGTTACCGGCAAAGCAGTGCGGCCGATGGCGCGAATCTCTTCAGCCACTTTGCCGACCGTCGCCGCGGTCAGACTAGCGATGGCGACATCGGCGCCTGCTTCTGCAAAAGCCAAAGCGATGCCTTTGCCGATGCCCCGGCCAGCGCCTACGACCAAGACTTTCTGGCCCGTAATGTCGAATTCAGGCAGGCTCATTTCTAACTCCAAAGGAATCTGATTTGCGTATCTTTCAGTATCTCTGAGGGGATAGTAGATGGACAGTGCTGAACGGGTCAATAGACGTCAAAGCGAAGCACCCGACTGGAGCCGTTGAGCTTTGACTGTGCTCCCAAGCCAGGTTATCATCGCTGCGGCTCTGGCCCATGAACCGAAACATGACAAACCACCAGGAGGCAGTCCCATGAAGGCTGTTTACATCACTGAGCACGGCGGCACCGACAAATTGATCTACGGCGACCGGCCCGAACCCGAAGTGGCCCCAGGGGAGATCATGCTCCGGGTCCGCGCCAGCGCCCTGAACCATCTTGACCTGAATCTACGAGACGGAAAGTCGTACAATGGCCAGTTGCCCCGGACTCTGGGCTGCGACATCGCCGGAGAGATCACCGCCATCAGCCCTCAAGCCAACACCTCGCTCAAGATCGGAGACCGGGTGATCCTCAACAACCGGGTCACCTGCGGGGTGTGCGACAACTGCAACTTGGGTCTGGATCAGGCATGTGCCAACGGCAAGCGCATCGGAGTGGACATAGACGGAGGCCACGCGGAATACGTAACTGCCCCTGCGGTTAATGCCCACGTGATACCCGACTCGATGGAATTCACCGAAGCCGCCACTCTACCCATCGCAGCCCACACGGTCTGGCACTGCCTGGTAACCCAGGCGCAGATCAAGCCCTGGGACACGGTGTTGGTCCAGGCGGCCGGCAGCGGCGTGGGCAGCATGGCCATCCAGTTGGCGAAGATGTTTGGCGCAAGGGTCATCACCACCGCCGGCAGCCAGTGGAAGCTGGACAAGGCCAAAGAATGGGGCGCCGATGAGGTGATCAACTACCGCGATACTCCCAAGTTCAGCGAGCGGGTAAAAGAGTTGACCGGCGGACAAGGTGTCGATCTGGTATTCGACTGCGTCGGCGCAGATATCTGGAACGAGAACCTGCTGTCAATGGCCCCGCGAGGACGACTGGTCATCACCGGGGTAACGTCCGGTACGCAGGTGGAGATGAACCTCTCTTTGCTTCACGGACGTCCCCTGCAGCTCATGGGCAGCGGTGGCCGAAGCAACCGAACCTTCGCCGACTTCATGAAGGTCGTGCACCACGGCTCACTCCGAGGAATCGTGGCCAAGGTGTTCCCGCTGGATGACGTGGCTGGCGCGCACCAGGCCATGGAAGACCGCGATTTTTACGGCAAGCTTGTGATTGAAAGTTAGGCCCTTGATTCCCAGATTGACCTAGAAGCTCTCTGGCAAGCTCTCTGGTAACAGATTAATTGAAGGATTTTTCCTCATGTTTACCCGGATTCTGGTTCCCCTAGACGGCTCCGAACTCGCTGAGCAATCCTTGCCCTACGTTCGCCTTCTGGCAAGCGCCTCCAAAATACCGATCGACCTGATCAGTGTCTTCGATCCGATACCCCCCGGGTTGGCAGACCCAGATTACGTTCTTTACGACCCTCAGATATCCGCCAATTTTCGTGACGAGGCCGTCGCATATTTGGATAAGATCAAGTCGAAACTTAGCGACACGGGAACGCCCGTCTCCAGCGCTGTTTACGAGGGTAATCCAGCCGACCACATAATTAGCGAGGCGGAAAAGACCCCCGACACTCTGATCGCCATGGCCACTCACGGCCGTTCTGGTATCGGGCGCTGGATGATGGGGAGTATTACCGACAACGTGCTGCACGGCACAGCCAACCCGCTGCTGATCATCCATTCCCGTGAAGGGGATGCTGAAGGTGACGCCGAGGTCAGTCTGAAGAACGTCATCGTCCCGCTGGATGGCTCAACGATGGCCGAGCAGATCTTGCCCCACATGGTACCGGTAGCCCAATCGCTCAGATTGAACGTGATTCTGACCAGGGTCACCCCATCGATAGAGTCGTACTACCGTTTCATGGATCCATCGATGGCGGCCGGCATTAACCCCGACCGTTTTGAAGAATTTGCCGGACAGGCAGACGCAGATGCGACGAACTACCTGGACCAAATGAAAGAACGGCTGAGCAAAGATGGCATCTCACAAGTCGAAAGCCGTCTACTGCGGGGCGGCGCCGCCGACGCGATCCTAAACCTGGTCGACGGGACTCCCGACAGCCTGATCGCCCTGACCACCCACGGGCGCTCTGGTGTGGGCCGCTGGGTGATGGGTAGCGTCGCCGACCGGCTAGTTCGCCACGCTGGAATGCCTGTGCTGGTAGTTCGGGTCAAAGTCTAAATAAAGGCTGGCCTAATACCCACTACAGTAGCCAATACAAGCCCAACGCGTTAAGATTACGCCGCTATTGCACGATTGGCCTCCGGTCTCGATGAGACAAGACCGAACGGCTAGACCGGCGCCACGATAAATTAGGAGGGAACGATCCCATGAAGATTGCCAGGTATCTAGCCCACGGTCAGATCAGCTACGGAGCCGTGGAAGGGGACTCTGTCAAAGAATTGAGCGCCAGCCCGTTCGAAGATTTCACCGTTACCGACCACACCCACAAGATATCCGAAGTCAAGCTGCTGGCCCCATGTGAGCCAAGCAAGGTGTTGGCCATCGGCCTGAATTACTCCAGCCATCTTCACGACCGTCCTGCTCCCACCGAACCCATGGTGTTCTACAAGACCCCAACTTCAGTCATAGGCCCCGGCGAGACCATCATCCGGCCCAAGGGCACCGAGAAGCTGGACGCCGAGGCCGAGTTGGTCGTCGTGATCAAGGACCGCTGCCACAAACTGACCAAGGCCAACGCCATGCAGCATGTGCTTGGCTACACCTGTGGCAACGACGTGTCCGCCCGCGACTGGCAGCGCGACGACCGCAACTGGTGGCGGGCCAAGTCTTCTGACACCTTTACTCCCGCAGGCCCCTACATCGAGACTGAGCTCGCCCCCCACAACATACGCGTCACCGGCCGCATAAATGGGAAAGAGGTCCAGAGCGAGAGCACCACGTACTTGATATTCGATGTCCCGACCATCCTCGAGTTCGTGACCGAATACGTGACTCTGGAACCCGGCGACATGATCTACACCGGCACGCCTGGCGAGCCTCAAGAGATGCACGACGGCGATGTCTGTGAGATCGAGATCGAAGGCATCGGCGTCCTGAGCAACCCCATCAAGCTAGAGAGCTAAGCCCATCTGGAACCAAAAGCATTAGGCGGTCCTGCCATCAGACAGCGGCAGGGCCGCCTTTTGTTTATATAACGCGTAACCCCGCTAACCCGCTGTCCCACTAAGGCCGAGATCAACGCCAGGGGTAGATCAGGCCCGCCTGAGCAGCTTGAGGCGGCCAGACAATCACTTTCCGGCCTCGTTGCCACTGAACCAATAATGTCTCTCGGCCTATCTGCCGTCCGGTCTCTCCGTTGATCTTGAACCTACCGTAGAACGTGGTGAACTCCAGCTTTGAGACAGCCTCTCTCAAACCCTCACTGTCTGCGCTGCCAGCTTCTTCCAGGCACCGTTGCACGACGATCCCCGCCGCGTAGGCCTGGGCCATCGGGTAGTCGACGTGCCGATGGCCATCCCTCTGAAAGGAGGCAATCACTTCTTCGGTGGACGGCCCACAATCAGGGGTGCAGGCATCTTCCGGCTCCCATTGGCTAGGTCCTACGAACCGGTCCGCCAGGTTTCCCAAGTCGTCTTGAAACTCCTGTATCCCTGCGGCCACTGCCACTACTACACCAGCGTTTATGTCGCTTTCTACCAGCCGACGCGCCAGGCGAAGGTCGTTACTTACCCGGCCCACCACAACAACCACATCGGGCTTCCAAGTGCTTAATTTTTCAAGCACTTCCGAGAAATCAACAGCCGACGCTGGAAATTCTGCTTGCATCACGGTGTTGAACCCAAATTCTGGGGCGGTGGCCTCTACTCCAGAGCACACCGCCCTGGGAAACTCGCCAGTGGAGACCCGAAGCAACGCCACTGAGTCGGCACAAGGATCGGTCTGGCGCACCAACGGGAGAAGGCCGGTCAAATAGCGGCTGGCGGGGGTTAGGATTCCAACAGTCCAACGGTATCCCTGTTCGTAGACCTTGTCCGACGCTCCGCCCTGGTTCCAAAGGAGCTTGCCGTGGGATTCAGCGACCTCTGCCGCAGCGGAAGTGAGAACGCTGGAGTAGGGACCGATAAGGATGTCCACGCGATCATCGACGATCAGACGCCGCGTGACTTCCCTAACGCTGGCTAAGTCGCTGCAATCATCGTAGTGGAGCACGCGGAAGGAGCCTGGCGCCTTGGAGTTGGCGTCACGGGCCCAGGCTTGTAATCCGGCCAAGGCTTGTCGACCCTGCGCCCGGAACTGCCCACTGAGGGACACAGGCATACCGACAAGAAGAGTCACGGCCTAATCACGATATCCTCAAGCTCATCGCTTAAAGCACCCAGCACCACAATCAACCCAAGGAAACGCGGCTGAGCCGCTTAGAGTTTGGGACGGAATAGGCCGAAGGAACTGGTGTAGCCGTGGAGGAACGTTGTGCCGCTCACCGGTCCAATCTCGCCGTTGCAGAAGAAGCCCCCCAACGGCACCTCGCCTAGTTTTTCCCGGAACAGGTCGGTGTCGTGGTTGGGCTTACCGTAGAGATACTCCCCCCGGCCCAAACACGAGAACAACAGAGCCCCTGGAATCTCGTTCTCCCGGTTATCACCAGCGTACCGGCTCAGTACGGCCATCAGGTCGTCGGTGGACGTTTCCGCGTCGCGGAGGTGGAATTGGACCAACTGCCCTTCCTTGAGCATCTCTCCAATGGCCAGGCCGCCGCTGCTCCCATCCATCCCCATCACGTTTCGGATCAGGAAATCACCCTGGAGAGGATGATCGACCAGCTCGTCCATCACCACTCCCAAGAAGAGGGAGTGTCCCAACAGTTCGCGGTCCCTTTCAGGCAATTCCGGCACCATGCTTCGCAGCACTTCCATTGGAGGGCGTCCATCCAACTCCAGAAGCATGTTGCTCTCGCTCTTGGAGATACGCATGGGGTGTCCGATGGGACGGCATCCCTGGGCCACCACAGTGTCCACGGTGATGTTGCCGTCTAGGGCCAGACCGATCGCTCCCGTGCGCAACACCTGCTCATCCAGAAATAGGGCGTTTCCTCCCTGCCGGCTGGCGCCGCTGGCCAGACCGCCAATCTTGGTGGCCCTGGGAAACGCATAATCCATACCCATCAATAGGTCCTGGACTGGAAATGAGTATGGGTCGGCCACCATGACAAAATGGGGGTCGCGATCGGCTGTCACGCCGATCAAGGTCTCCCATTGGTCAGGGCCGGCATCCATGTCTGGCAGTCCATGGGCCTGAAGGTGGAAGGGTTTAATGCCCACATTCGGTAGTATGGCGGCCGTAATCGAAACTCCGGCCCTTTGCTCGATCTCGAGGCCGTTGCCGATCACGCCTCCGCCAGAGCAGCCAAACATGTGTTTGGCGCCCAATTTCTCGGCCATCAGGTCGGTTACCTGTTCGAATGAATCTTCGTAATGAGGCGATATGAAAGCGATCGCCAGGTCCAGAGGTTCATTTCCGACCGAGGATCTTATCGATACGGCGCATTCTTCAATCGCGTCGTCTAAAGCTGGTTGTTCAGATATGGCAGAGGTCCATTTCATCCCTGTTTCTCCTTTCGGTGGCCTTTCCGCCGTTGGGAAAGTATATCAACGCTGGACATTTAATGCGATTTTGCCGCCCAACCAGGTTACCGGATTTAATCGAGTATCGTCAGTTCCGCGAATTGGTTCGAATTGACCGATTGGAACGATTGGTCCCATTGGAACGATGCTGGACAGTTCTGTGGCCCAAAGCTATATTGTCGCCAGATATCCGGCCCCTACAATGCGGGCCTAAGCAGAAGAGGTAGCAAAGGATGGCCGTTGACAAAGAAACTGTCCAAAAACTGGCGCAACTGGCCGATATTGAGATTGCCAGCGACGAGCTTGATGAAGTAACGAACCGCTTCGACAGCCTCATGCTGGAGCTCGACCGCCTCAAAGAGTTGGACCTAACCGACATCCACCCGGTTAGCATATTCCCAGAGGACGGGCAGATTTAATGCCCCATTGGTCAAGAATCAGGTCCCTGTAATTTTTTCTTTGGCAATCCCCGGAAACCCCCGGAAATCCCCTGGAGTGAAAAATGAATTCCACCGATATTGCCTTCCTTTCTGCGGCCGATACCGTCAAAGCAGTCAAGGCTAGGGAACTGTCTCCGGTCGATGCGGTCCAAGCATATCTGGAGCGCATCGACAGGCTGGACACCCGGCTAGCCGCCTACATCACCGTGGTCCGAGAAGAGGCGTTGGACAACGCTCGAGTCGTTGCCGACCGGATCCAGAGAGGTGAAGATGTTGGCCCTCTGGCCGGGGTGCCCATCGCAGTCAAAGACCAATACTGGACCAAAGGTATCCTCACGACAAATGGCTCCAAGGTATATAAAGATTTCGTTCCCGATGAGGATTCGACGGTTATCAGACGATTGCGAGATGCAGGAAGCATACTGCTGGGCAAACTAAATCTAAGCGAATTGGCCATGGGCGGCACCCAGAATCCACCCTGGGGCATCCCGGCCAACCCCTGGAACTTCGATTGCACCCCCGGTGAATCCAGCAGCGGCTCGGGCGTGGCCCTTGCGGCACACCTCTGTGCTGCGTCAATGGGCGAAGACACTGGCGGTTCGGGCCGGGGTCCGGCGTCCTACTGTGGAGTCGTCGGCCTGCGCCCCACCTTTACCAGGGTCAGCCGCTTCGGCATGACCCACATGTGCTGGTTCATGGACGCTGCCTCTCCCATGACCAAGACCGTGGAGGACTGCGCCCTGATGCTGGGGGTCATAGCGGGTTATGACGAGAAAGACCCATACACCAGCCGCAAGCCGGTCCCCGATTACACAGCCCGGATGCGAGAGGGAGTTCAGGGCCTGCGGATCGGTCTGATAAAGGAACTTCACTACACTGAGGACATGCACCCAGACGTGCGGTCCGCCATTGAAGCCAGCTTGGAGAAATTCCGGGAACTGGGCGCTGAGGTCAAAGAGGTGTCCATACCCTTGGCCGAGTTGGCCGGCGCCATCTTCGTGGGCGTAGCCGACACTGAGGGCGCAGGGGCCAGGGACGAGATTCTGCGCAATCAGCCCGGCGATCTGGACCAGGCCAGCCGCACCAGACTCCAGTCGGCAGCCTTGGTGCCAGCTAAAGTGTATAACCGTGCGGCCAAGGCCCGCGTCTTGCTGAGACGCCAGGTAATGGAGGCCCTGAACGACGTAAACGTATTGGTTTCACCTACTTCTCCCTATCCCGCACCCAAGCACACCGACCTAACCGCCAAGTTCGAAAATGCCGAGGATGTGCGTGCCCGGTTCTTCTTCCGGCGCGCCTATACTGGCCTCTATTCATTGACGGCCCTGCCAGCCATCTCGATCCCTGGCGGGTTCACCGGTGACGGGTTGCCCATCGGCCTGCAACTGGGCGCAGCGCCCTTCGCAGAGGAAACCCTGTTCCGGACCGCGTACGCGTATGAGCAGGCGACGCCCTGGCACACCCGTATCGCTCCAAATATCCAGGACAACTAACTCGTAATAAGTGTAGATTTGATTGTTACGAAGACGATTTTTCTAACAGGTCCCAGTATCGGATACCCTGATTCGCCTTGACACTCCCATACACCTCTCCCTAGAATCCAATTGATTCGATTGGCTTTTTCAGTTCGGCCGCCGCACAATTCTCTACGATTTCAGACATGATTAGGCCATCGGAGTTTTGGGCGATTCCAGTGCCAGAGGAACATGATTCGAGCGCTTAAAACGCTGACCAGCAGGCGCTTCCAGCAATATATACTCTTTCTCTTGATGCCTGGGATCTCTCTAAAGCGTTGGCTAGCTGTGGGATTCCTGGGTCTGGCACTGGTTACTCTGGGCGTGATTTTCACGCTGAATATCTCCACCGGCCCCACCCTCATCTCTTTCCTGGAAACAGCCAGTCTGCGCAACGAGTCTCCCTATCTGCGAGGCAGCATCTTCATCGGCCTTGGTGTCGTGGGAGCAATAATTGCCGGTCTGGGCCTTTCGCGATCATTGGGTCACGTACAGCGACGGGGCAGGCACTTGCCGATCCTTGATTCCCTTTATGTAGACCGGGTTCTTGGCTCCGGGCCAAAGATCACTGTTATTGGCGGGGGCAGTGGCTTGCCAAATCTGCTGCGAGGCCTGAAGCACTACACTTCTAACATCTGCGCGGTGGTGACGGTTGCTGATGACGGCGGAAGCTCCGGTAGGCTAAGGAGCGAACTGGGAATCCCTCCTCCTGGAGACATTCGAAACTGCCTGGTGGCGCTGGCTGACTCTGAAGATGTGATGCAGCAACTTATGGATTACCGGTTCGAGTCCAATGGGCAGCTTGACGGCCACAGTTTTGGCAATATCCTTATCGCCGCGTTAGCCGGTATCGGCGGAGATTTCTATCGCGGTGTCGAAGTTGCGGGAGAACTGCTGGCCATACGCGGGAGAGTGGTGCCTTCAACATCTAATTATGTAACGTTGGTGGGTAGCACTGTTTCCGGAGAAACCTTGATCGGCGAGACGCGGGTTGGTCATTCGGCCGACCGCCTCCGGTCGCTGACTTTGATTCCGGCTGATCCCACCGCCCATCCAGAGGCGGTCCGGGCCATCGAAGACGCCGACATGATAGTGATTGGGCCAGGCAGCCTATTCACCAGCATCGTTCCCAACCTTCTGATTTCCGGCATCGCGGCTGCTCTGGCGGATTCCCCCGCGTTCAAGGTCTACGTCTGCAATGTCGCCGAGGAACCGGCCCAAACCGAAGGCTATACCGTAGTAGACCACCTGAATATAGTCCGGCACTACGGAGGCGACAGAGCAGTTGATGCAGTCATTGCCAACAACAATCTGCCCAATGGCACTACGCCCGCCGGACTGAATTTCATCCGGACCACTAAACCTTGGAACGACAATGTCCTGTTAGTCGAAGCAGATGTTCTTGATGACGTTCAAACTGCCCGGCATGACGCCACCAAGGTTTCCAATGCCGTTGCAGAGGCCTACCGGCAATCCAGGGGCCGGCGGCGAAGGATGCCACGGGTGCGTCTAAATATGGATTTTAACCGGCGTGGCAACGACCGCACGATTATCCATAGTCACGAGGATGTCGACGCACATCTAGCTGGTCATGCGAAAGACCAGGGATAATCCAACAGGCGCTGGCACGTCACTCGAACCTATTTCGGATTATTTAGGTGGTCTTCAGCTTCGCCCAATTCCTTGAACGAATCGATCCCGATCCAGAATTCCGTCGACTTAACACCTAGAATCTGTTCCCTGCCCGCCAGCCTAGAAAACGTTAGAGTCTCATGGTTTCCGAGCTCGGGTAGTTCGTCGGAGATCTTTCTATCCATAACGTAAACGCCGGCGTTAATCCAATAAGGCAATCTGCGTTCTTCTTCAATCCCCAAAACAGCGTTGCTAGAGCCAATTTTGAAAATGGTATACGGACTTACAAATGGAACCAACACCATCGTCAAAAGGTGCGAGGGATTATCGGATATTCTTTGTTGGTGGCTCTCCAGTAGTTTAACCAGCGGTTCTTCTGTAACGGTATCTCCATTAAGGACTACCACGTGATTGCTGGACTAGGGCACCAAGGAAAGACCCTAATTCACTGCCCCGCCCCTTCCTAAAGGGGAGTCCTCCACGCTGTAGTGGGCTCGAATTCCAAAATCCTGCCCGTCCCCGAAATGATTTTGAATCGCCTGCCAACAATAGCCGGCAAGAAAAACCACGTCAGTGACTCCTCCTGCCTTGAGCCAATCAATCTGATGGGCCAGTATGGGCCTGCCGCAAACGCGAACCATTGGTTTGGGAATTTTGTCGGTCAGCGGACGGAGCCGTTCGCCCAATCCCCCAGCCAATATCAGCGCAAACATCTTTCTCCTCCGGGCCACCATTGACTTGACGTCGCCGGATCAAGCTGTGTCGGAACGCCCCATCAAACAGAGATCCTGCCCGCTAATGCTCGTACCCGGAGTCTGAAGGCTAACCTGATGCCAATAAAGGGTTAGTCGACATTTGATCGTCGGTTCGACACCCTCAACCCGGTGCGACAAACGGATGGCGACTCTCCGCTCCCAAGCTCTTGGTACAAAGCCAGGGCCAGTCGGTGCTTACAACTGTGTCCGGCACCGTGGCGCAAGTAATCGGAGCATTCACAGTGCCCATTCAGCACCTCGTAGAGACGCAGACCATCTTCGGCTCCGACGCGGTAGTGATCGTCACCCACCGACACCAAGGGCCTTAGCAGAACTAGGAACGCGGCCTTCTCCAGGCGTGTTGTCAGGTGGGGATTCTCCCGGCTGGCCCGCTGCACCAACTCCCGCAGATGATGGATGGTCGGCTCTGATGTTGTCATTACGACGCCTGCTTGATGGATACGGTACTCGTTAACGAGAAGACCCAAGACTGGCTAGCGACTGCAAATGAGACTGGCATACCATCCTGAAGCCTGGAGAAAAGTCCGCGCTTGCAGCACAGGTGGAATCCAAACGAAGCAGCGTGAGGAGTGGTCCACCGAAAATCGATTCGAGGTGATCCCTGCCAATCTCATCCAAGGCGGCCGACAACCCGGATGACGCATCTAGATGAGAGATGGCCTCGTACCAGGCACTAGTCAGACAGCGTCTGGAAGCAAAGGGATTCTCTTCTTTCACTTCCTCTAGCACTAGACCTCTGTCGCCTCCTTGACGCCAGTGTTTCGTATAGCGTGGTTCTAAGGCAGATCCCCAACCGTAAGCGACCCCTCGTGCAGAGATGAAAGAAACCACTGCCTGGTAGTGTTCTAGCGACTCTAAGATCAGGACCGAGGGGATAAGGACATGATCTCCGTTGGGATCTCCGGCAGATGCGCCCAAGTTTTTCGGCTCCACCGCCGCCCGGGGAGCATCTGGTTTCTTCCCGTTGACTGAATCTTTGACGCCTTGCTCTGCTTTGCTAGCCGATCGGAGTTCCATCTCGTTCTCGTAGGCCGCCTGGCCCGATTCTCGGCCGAATCTCCGTAAGATTACTCCCAACTTGATCAGCTCTTTCAGGCAAGTATTTCCCACAAAGTAGTGCCGATTAGATGCCGACTCCTTGAGGCCATACAAGGTTCTAGGGTGGTTCGACCCGCAAGCATCACAACTAGCATCGGCCCGGTCTCGGATCGGCCGAGGAAGTCGGATCAGGCTCTTTCCTTCAGTGAACGCAGCTAGCTTCTGGTCATAACTGGGCATGATCATACCTCCGGTAAGATTTGGGTTCGTTTCGCATTTTTTACTTTTTTACGAATTGACAGTCGTTGCAGTCGTCGATAGCTAAGAGCCGACCGGACTGGACGCAGACAAGTCTTAGCCAAGGACAATCTTGCCGGACAAGGACCGGCAGCGGTGCGTTTGGCTGATCTGAGTAACGCTCGTCATTGCCATCTGTCTCAAAGTTGGATTGCTGGACATCACGCCTAAAATCAGCGACCGAGTATCTGGGGTCCTCTTGTTTGCGGTCTTGGGCGTAGGCCAACCATTTTTCCGGCTCCTTGGTCTCGGTAGCGGCTACGACATACCAACTAGGCTGATCAAGGACAATTGCGTCAATATTGACGTTTTCTTCCGTTCCCTCACGCTCGAAGAAAACCTTCCACACCAGGGCGTATTTCTGAGCTTGTCGTATGCCGATCTCGAAGCGCCGGGCGATCGCCTCCAGGCTCTGTTTACCGTAGATGCTCCGTTCTTGGGCCTCATAGAGCACGGCTGCCTGGACGAGCCAACTGCGTTTGCCGAAACCCGCGGCGTAATTGAACGCTTCCACCAGCTGGTCGTCACTGAGATAAGCCATCACCTGAAAGAGCTGGGCTAACGAATCTTCAGCAACGTTAAGGCTCTGGAATATGGAGGGTGTATCCAGATCCGGTTTATAGCGGCGGCGCATCACCTGTTCACCCGTACTTTTGTCGAGTACGCTGATTCCATCTTGTGAACGGACCAGGTCCCATCGGCCTTCGTGGAGATTCCGGTGGCAACTACGGCAGAGGGTCATCAGGTTGCCTTCGTCATGGATCGCTGCATCTTTGCGGCCACCCATGCGTTTGGGGATGACATGATGACGGTCAAGGTTTCGAAGGACGCCGCAGATTTCGCAGGACATAGTTATCAGCCTCGAGAATACATATACTATAATCGCAGCTAGCTGAACTATTATCGCAGATATAATCGCTGGATGTCAACATTCGATTGGCAATGTCGACTTATCCATGTTGATTGGAATTCGGATGAAGGTGTGGGGTTGAAGATGATTCAATGCAGGTTGCGTGAGTTAATGGCATCTACTGGCCGGAGAGTGCGCAAAAGAGTTACCTACGACGACATTAGATCTCAGACGGGCCTCAGCAAAACCACGTTGACGAGGCTAGCAAATGACCGAGCAGATCGGGTCGCTCTATCGGTGATAGATCGCCTGTGCGTCTATTTCCAGTGCCAGCCCGGAGACCTATTTATCCATGTAGAGGAATCCGATAACTCCTAAGTTGCCAAAGGGTGCTCTTCTGTATTTAGAAGGGCACCCTTCGGTTTAGACACCCAGCGGCCCCACCACCCATGGCATTAAACCCTCTACATTGGGCGCTGAACGCCTACAAGCTGAATCAGCTTCCGAGCTTTCTCAGCAAAGGTCGGCCAATCGGACTCGCCATCCTCGACAACGAACTCGATCTGCTTGCCTAGGAAGCCCGCCCCAAGGTCAGACCGAGGTTAGCGTCAAGATTCGTTACAAGTCGAACGAGGCCGCAGCGGCGCTTCATCCGCAGGGTAACGACGGTGAC
>JAQBXL010000209.1 GCA_027624135.1 Chloroflexota bacterium | reverse complement strand
CTGGACCGCCTATCCCCCGGCCTTCCCCATCTGCCAGGAAACTCCGGGATGACTCATGTTTTGTTTTGCCCTAGGTTAACTGAGGACTAAGAGCCGTAGCGGGCAGCGGCGTTGGGGTCGCTATACTCTACGTTCTTGGTGGCCCAGAAGGCTGCGGCGATATTGTCGACCGAGGCCACCAATTCTTCGCAGGCAGCCATGTCCACGGTCTGCTTGCAACGGCCGGCCAGTTTCAACGCTGCGTTGAAGGTACCGTGGAGGTCGAAATCCGCCCGCAGGTTCGGCCATGCGTAGTCGGCCCACAGGACGCTGAGTTCATGTTTGCAGATCTCGGCGTGTTCCTCTTTGACCGTCACGTACCGCGCGATCTTATTCACGTAATCCTGGCGTGCAGCGGCGTCGTTTTGATCGGCCGGCGCCAAAGCCTGGATCCGCAGGACCATCTTCTGCACGGTCTGGGCGGCTATCTTGGCCGAGAATGGGTCGTAGATGCCGCATGGGACATCACAATGTGCTTGTGCGATTTCTGGTTTGAACCAACCTATGGGATTGAACATGGCAGCACTCCTGACTACACCTGATTTGAAGCAGCCCAAATCGTAATCAAAATTCGGTGTAGGCGCAACCCCCCGGATCAACTCTCTTCTTGCCTAGCTCCATATCTAGCTACGTACCGGGCTACATACCAGCGGGCGTCTTGTAACCACTTAGTATAGGCACTTATAATTGGTTGATTCCGCGCTCCGCCTTGCCAGAGCGCATCTATTAAATTCCGGTAATCTTTCGGCAAGCAGGAGATGACCCTGTGGCGACAACTAGCCGCCCCGCCCACATGAAGCACCGCAGCATTGAATTGACTGGCGACCCCCAGCGGGCGCCGGCCCGGGCCATGCTGAGAGCCATGGGCCTGACCAGCGATGACTTGAACAAGCCGTTCGTCGCCATCGCCAACCTGGCCAGCGACGTAACTCCCTGCAACGTACACCTCGACCGGTTCGCCCAGGCGGCCAAGGAAGGCGTTCGTGCCGCTGATGGTGTGCCCTTCGAATTCGGCACTATCACGGTGAGCGACGGCATCTCCATGGGCACCGAAGGAATGAAAACCTCGCTGGTCAGCCGTGAAGTCATCGCCGATTCCATCGAACTGGTCACATTTGGCGAGCGAATGGACGGGCTGATCACCATCGCCGGGTGCGACAAGAACATGCCCGGCTGCATGATGGCCATCGCCCGGCTGAACGTGCCCGGCATCTTCATGTACGGCGGGTCCATCATGCCCGGCCAGTTCAGAGGCCAGGACGTGAATATCCAGGATGTTTTTGAGGCCGTGGGCTCCTACGCCAAGGGCGACATGACTCTGGAGGACCTTACGGCGTTGGAATGTGTGGCCTGCCCTGGGGAAGGGTCGTGCGGAGGCCTTTTCACCGCCAACACCATGTCAACCAGCATCGAGGTGATGGGCATGTCCCTGCCCGGCGACGCTTCCATACCGGCCATCGACCCCCGGAAGCTGGGCGAGGCCCGGGACGTGGGCCGGACCCTTATGCGCCTATTGGAAGAGGACTTACGCCCCCGCGACATCCTGACTAGGCACGCCTTTGAGAACGCCATCACCGTCGCCGTGTCCATGGGCGGCTCCACCAACTCGGTGCTGCACCTGATTGCCATCGCCCGCGAGGTCGATATCGAACTGACCTTGGACGATTTCGACCGCATCAGCCGCAACACCCCGTACATCGCAGACATGAAGCCAGCCGGCAAATACCTCATGGCCGATCTGAGCCGTTACGGCGGCATCGCTCTCGTGATGAAGCGGCTGCTTAATGCGGGGCTACTGCACGGCGACGCTATGACTGTAACCGGCAAGACGCTGAGAGAGAACGTGGAGGCTGTCGAAACGATAGACGACCAACCAGTTATCTACCAGATCGACGCGCCTCGCAGCCCCACCGGCGGACTGGCCATCCTTAGGGGCAACATAGCCCCAGACGGAGCGGTGATCAAGGTCGCCGGACACCAGGAGAGAAAGTTTGAAGGCCCAGCGCGGGTCTTCGACCAGGAACCTGCCGCTTTTCAAGCGATCCAACGCGGAGATATAAAGGCTGGCGACATAGTCATCATCCGCTACGAAGGCCCCAAGGGCGGACCCGGCATGCAGGAGATGCTGTCTGTCACCGCCGCCATCGTGGGTCAGGGATTGGGCGACGATGTGGCTCTGGTCACCGACGGCCGGTTCTCTGGCGCGTCCCATGGGCCAATGGTGGGCCACGTAGCCCCCGAAGCCGCTGTGGGCGGGCCCATCGCGATACTGCAAGAGGGCGATATAGTCACCCTCGATATACCGAACCGGCAGCTGAACGTAAATCTCACCGACGAAGAGATCGCCGATCGGCTGAGCAAGTGGCAGCCCATTCCGCCCAATTACACCACTGGCGCCCTGGCCAAGTATGCAAAATTGGTCTCGTCGGCTTCGAGTGGCGCAGTAACACACTGAAGAAATGCCAGGAAAAGAGCCAGAAAGAGAGCCACGGAAAGAGCCAGAAAAAGAGAAGGATTACAACGAGCTAGAGCTTGAGACTATTGCCGCGTTGCGCGCTGAAGGTCACGATTCCTTCGAGGAAATGGTTGGGCCCCTGCGCCGCCGAATGTCTGAGAAGACCGGCCAGCCGACCCGGCAGACGCCTTGGTTGTTCCGGTTCACTATAGTGATGGCGGGACTAGTGGCGGTGGGATTGTTGTTTCTTGTGAAGTTCGCCGGGTGATCTAAACCCACATTTCCCATATGGCTAAAAAGCTCTCTCAGTAATGCGTCGCTGTTATTTCAATTGTTGTCTAATTGTGAGCTAATTCCCGTTTTCACAGC
>JAQBXL010000208.1 GCA_027624135.1 Chloroflexota bacterium | reverse complement strand
TTTGCCCGAGGCGGTCGGTCCCCAATCACGTCCATGATCGGTGGCTCTTTCATCAACTTTCTCATATCAGGTGGTCTTAAGTTAGCTTCAACTGATACTACAGTCAGCCTAACTTAGCCTTTAATCAATAATAAATCACGCGTGAATGGTGAAAAGCGACACACAGCTAACGATATTCGATACCACCATGATATCATGTAGGCACGGATCAGGTGTGAAATATTACGGTATAAAGCCGTGTAGAGGCGTATTTATTGGGCATCTTCCAGCGTAAACGAAAGAGAGACGCGCCCGTGAGCCAAGTCTCACCAGAATACTTGGCTGAACTCCGGCGGTTGCCCTACTCCGAGGACTTCGATTTGCCGCGGCAAGCCAAGCGGCTGGCCCGGGTCTACGAGCACGACCAGTTAGGCGGCAGTTTCGAGGTCCGAAAGGTCATGGGTAAGCATTCTCCGGTCGTTGCCACCTTCGATTATTTTCCGTCCGAACCCCAGGTCATCGCAGAAATCTATGAGGATTATGGCGGTGGCCGATACTCCATCCACCTTCAGGGGCAACCAGGGGCGATCAAGTCATTTAGTGTTGCTGGCCGGTCCACGTTCCATTCCGAGGGGGCTCCACCGAAAACAGCGAGGCAAGAACTGGAAGACCAGTCGGCTAGGTACGCTTCGGGATTCTTAGAAAAGGAGATCCACAGCGGCTCCGAAATAGGGCGTCATCTTCAGAGAGCATTGGTCGCAAAGACCTACGGCATCGAACTACCCGAGCCACCGCCGGAGCCCACCCAGGATGAGCAGTGGCTCGCTGAGTACCTGGAGGACAACCCTGAAGCCAAAGATGCCGTTGTCGAGGCCAAGCTCCGGAAGCGAGGGGTAAAGCTGCCCGAGACGAAGACTGAGGTCGATCAGTTCATTGACCAGATCACCCAGATGGCCAATCTCAAGGAAAGTATCGCTAAATTCGAGCGCGCCGGTGAACCTGAACCGAGCCTTGCACGGGATGCCCTCCAAGCGTTCGCTGCGGTCGTTCCAGGTCTGGTTGGACGGTTAATCGACCCGAAGGCCGCACAAACCCAGGTCCCGGGCGGACCATCAACGCCGCTCCCCCAGCCGGACGCGGCCAATGGTTCTCAGACAGCGCAGAAAGAAACGGGGTTGGGGACAGCGCCGACATCGGAGCCGCCACCTAAGTCAACGCCGCCCTCGGGACCACCTCAGGGTTCCGCATCACCGATGGACCAACCGGGGACTGTTGAGCAGCCAACCCTAGCGGACCAGGAAACAGAGGACATAGGCAAGCAGGCCGGACCGCAGACCCAAGGGCAAGCTCTGCCGACCCCTACGGACCCGGCTACGATGCGCTCTGTCTCCGCAGCCCTCCAAAAAGAATTCGCGAAACGGGTGGACTGGTCGGACCTGGAGCAAGGCATCAACGGAGACCCTGCGGGTTACGTGGAGCATCTTCGTGATAAGGCTCAGGAACAGGGCACAGGCCATGGTGTGGTGCTTGGCTGCCTCCTAGACCAAGAATCATTCCTGGAGGTCCTAAACGAAGCCGTCGGACGTCTGCGGAATCAGCCGGGTCGCGGTGAGGAGTACGAGACCGCTGTCCTGGTCTTGAAACACCTCACGGAGACCGAGAACGGGAAACGTTGGCTAGAAGAGGCCCACAAGTCTGCCAAGGCCCTCTTCGAGCAAGCTCTCGACGGCGGCGCTGTGGAGCGTTGGTCAGGCCCGGACCGTCATGAAGATGAGGCCATGGAAGATGAGCCTCCTCTGATGTGATGGGCGGGAGTCTCGGATTCCCACGACAGGGTGGCTGGGCGGGGACGACTGCGGTGAAGCCAGGGCCGCTAGGGGTGCCTTAAACCGCCATAAACCCCGATACCTAGGGCCGGGCACTGAACTACCTGTCGCGGTCATAAAACCCTGGCTTGGCCGGTTTGCCTACGCCGAGCGAGACCGGATTGGCGTTGGCGTCCTGTACCCCGTGTCAATGTCCCCTATATCTATTATAAATATGGGGCACATGCGCCGGACCGCCTCATCGCATCACCGACTCACCGCACCGTCGCACCAGTGTCCGACCGTTCCGGGCCTGCCCAGCAGCTCAAGCCGTTCTCCCCTGAATAGGCGCGATTATCGCTGCGACTACCCGGCCAACGAGGGCCAATTTATCGTGAAGCTGGGCGTTTGGGCCCGGACACAAATCGAGCTGTCAAGGGCGGAGAGATTCCTCAGGCGCGAGGCGTCCTGTCGAAACCGGCGGGGGATTTGAGCCGTCCGCTTAAGGCGTCCGGATTAGGTGGTGCTGGATGGTGGAGACAGGGTAGAGTTGAACCCGGCCTGAAACACGGGCTGCTGGTCTTAGCAGTGACGAGTTGGGCAGATTCTGGGGCCCGCGCATCCGTCATTATTCCAAGGTAGGTGGGCCATACCTGCTTCGCATCTCGATGACCTCCCGGTCGAACCCCCACCGTCTTGGTAATTCATCTGCGGCGTACTCATCTTCTAGCCCCCCGTAACAGGATGCCTAAGGAATACATGAGCAAGTTCATGAGCGATGGTGCCCACCGCTACTCCGTATGTGTCTGAGCCTAGCTTCACGCCATCTAGAATTACGGTGTTTGGCGCTTCAACGTGCGCGCCCCATTGAGATGATCCCTCATATACCTCAACATAGGGAAACTTGTCTTGGTATTCCGATGGTATGCGCATAAGCACATCCTTCAGCATGTGTTCTAGTTTCTGGTCCTCACCTGTAAATGTCAACCGAAAAGCCACCCACCGTGATGGCCGAAAACCCACCCGGCCACCAGGGCCTGACGATGGGGAGGTTGCGTCCAGGGTTTGGGATGCATACATTAGAAAGCAC
>JAQBXL010000048.1 GCA_027624135.1 Chloroflexota bacterium | reverse complement strand
CCACCACTGCTTTCTCGCCCCAGAACCCCCCGAGAGGGGCCGCACCCACCGCAGGCGGTGGATCTGGGACAAACCTCCGGCATTGCCACCGGCGTTTGCGACTAGTAAACTGGGCGGAGCGCGTCTGGACTGCCAATTATTTTCCAGACACCACCAATCTATCAGGAGTCGAAATCATGATTAAAGTCACGGTCTTATACCCCAACGAAGAGGGCAAAAAATTCGACCACGGATACTGGACGACCACACACCTGAACCTGGTCCAAGGCCTGCTGGGCCCCATGGGCCTCGTGAACGGAGAGATGGAGAAAGGCGTGTCGGGAACCGATCCCAGCACCCCGGCTCCTTTCATTGCAGTTGGACATCTTTACTTCAACACCACCGAAGAGGTACATGCGGCGTTCATGGCCCACGCCGGTGCAATCATGGGCGACATCTCCAACTACACCGACATCAAGCCCCAGTTCCAAATCAGCGAGACGCTGCTCTAACCCCGGTCGGGCACCGATAAGCAAGGGCGGCCCATTATCCGGGCCGCCCTTTTTGATTTGAGGAGCGGTATGACTCAGAACGATACGGATCCAGCGTTCCAACAGTTGTCCCAAAGATTGATCAAGGATCATTGGGACTTCTATCCCACCGCCGGGTCGCGTATCGGCCGACACGAATACGACGGGCGTTTGCCCGACCTCTCGCCGTCCCAGAACGCACGCCGTGTCGGAGAACTACGCCAGGGCCTGACGGAGCTTCGCGGGTTGGATGCCAATGCTCTGGACCAAGCCAGCAACTTGAGCTATCGCATCATGGAGTTGTTCTTGCGCCGGGAGTTGTTTATCTTCAACGATCTCAAACCCCTTGAAAATAACCCGATGCGCCATACCGGGTACCTGATCGTGAGCGGTTATATCCGACGCGATTACGCTCCGTTGGAGGATCGGTTGCGTTCGGCTGCCTCCGCCATGAAACAAGCTCCCGACTTTCTGGATGTGCTGGACCGGGCTCTTTCGGATACTTTGTCTTCCCATGTCGTGGACATGAGTGTGGAAAGCTATGCTGGAATGGCCCGTTTCTATCGCGTGGACCTGGCCCAAGCAACTGAGGGCGTAAATGACTCTGAGGTCGTAAGGGAATTCGATGAAGCCCGGGAAACGGCTGCGGCAGCCCTTGACCGCTTCGTCGAGCGACTCAAGCCCAGAGGATCAAATGGGCCAGAAGGATTCGCCATCGGTCAGAAGCTCTATTCAGACATGCTGGCGACCGGCGAGGGCCTGGAAGCTCCTCTAAGCCAGATAGCAGCTATCGGACAGGCCAATCTGGAAGACAACCTGGCCCGCATCAAGGAAGTGGCTCAGGGCATCTCACCAGGGCGTTCAGTCAAAGAGATCGTCGAAGAGATCGGCCGAAACCACCCCCAGGCCCAGGACTTGATCCCTGAAACACGGGATATGCTGGAAGACATCCGCCAGTCGCTGATCGACTTCGACGTGATCAGCGTGCCCTCCGAGGACCGCTGCCAAGTTATCGAGACGCCAACCTACATGCGCTACGCCTTTGCCGCGATGGACAGCGCCGGCGCCCTCGAGACCAAGGCTAGAGAGTCGTTCTACTATGTGACTCCAGTGGAAGATGACTGGACCGGCCAGCAACGAGAGGAATGGCTTTCCAACTTCAATTACGACACGCTGAAAATTATCTCCATCCACGAGGTCTACCCCGGCCATTTCGTGCACAACCTGCACAATCGGTACGGTCGAGAGTTGCCCCTGGTCAACCGTGTCGCCACATCCTACTCTTTCACCGAGGGTTGGGCCCATTACACAGAGCAGATGATGCTGGAGACGAAGTACGGAGAAGGGCAACCGAGACTGTTATTGACCCAGTTGCTGGAAGCCTTGGTCCGCAACTGCCGCTATATGTGCTCTCTACGGATGCACACGGAGGGGATGACGCTGGAGGACGCCACCCGGTTCTTCATGGACAACGCGTACATGGCCGAATTACCGGCCCGGAGAGAGGCTTTGCGGGGGACATTTGATCCAGGGTATCTGAACTATACATTGGGAAAGCTGATGATCCTAAAGCTGCGGGAGGATTACCAGCAAGAACAAGGCAGCGCCTACAACCTAAAAGACTTCCACGACCGCCTGCTATCATTTGGAGGCCCAGCGTTGCCGCTCCTACGCCCGGCAATGCTCAAAAACGCTGGAGGTCCGGCGCTTTAGGTTGCAGAGGGGGTCGGCTCTACCAGTGGCAGCGCCGCGCCGAGATCAAATGCCTGGCTGGTGAATGTGTCGCTGCTTACCTGACCGGCGACGGATTCCACTCGTACAATAACCGATCGCTTCCAGCGAGCAACCGCTTGATTCTAGCTGGGTTAACTCGGCCGCCACCTCTCGAACGCCTATTAGGATCACACCAGAGCGCATGCGTCAGCAATGGCCAATCAGCGAACGGATCCCGTGACTCCTCAATTGGTGACCGGAACTTACGCGTCTGCCATACGTCCCCATAAGCCGGCTGCCTTGCCTCCCCATCGCCCGGAAGCACTATTTCCTCACGGAAACGGCCTGCGATTACGTCATCAACCTTTAACCCTAGATGCTCGGCCTCGCCTTCTGCCGTCTCATCACACGCATCGCAGGCGCAATCCGGAAACTTGTCCCGGTGCCAACGGCCGAAACTGACAGTTAGGCTTGGGAATACATAAAAGTTGAAGAGGATCGGCGCAGCATCAGCGTCTACCGGAGTGAGCCTAACGCTGGGTCGGGCAAGTTCACCCGATTCCAATTCAGGATCGAGGCCGTAACCCTCGGTCCTCTCCACTGCGAACTCCGCTTCCAGCCGGTTTGATAATTCGCCCGCGAACTCGTGCAGGTATGCGAACCGCTCTGGGTTCGTGACACGCGAGTACGCTTCATCAGGTGGTGACCCATCAGATCCCCAACTACTCCAGCTCATAGGCCTCCAAGCGAATTAGCCAACATTGTACTGAATAATTCGTCCTAAGACACCTCAGCAGGTTAGGACGCTGTTGAAATGGCAAGACCGTGCTAACACTGGATATTGGCCTGGCTTCGGAGTTGGACCGCCGCTTTAGGAATGGCGAGGAGGGGGTCAGCTCTACCGGTGGCTGCACCGCGCCAATCTCAAAGGCTTAGCTGGTGCAGGCGTCGATGCTTACCTGACCGGCCACGGCTTCCACCCGTACAATGACCAATCGCCTCGAGCGAGCAACTGCCGAGCTTTGCTACGAAGGAGCCGACCGCGACCTTCCGAACCCCCACCTGGTGACCAGAACTTACTCGTCAGCCATGCGTCCCCATATTCCGGCTCCCATGCTTCCTCATGGAAACGGCCTGCGGTTGCTTCATCGACCAATGACTCGAGGCGACTGGACTCGCCTTCTGCCGTCTCATCACACGCATCTCATCCGCAACTGGGAAATGGGTTCGTGTACCAACGGCCGAATCGGACCCTTAGGCCGGGGAATGCCGTGAAGATAATAATGATGGGCGCGGCATCGGCATCCGCAGGAGTGAGCCTAACACCGGGTCGGGCAAGTTCACCCGATTCCAATTCAGGGTCGAGGCCGTAACCCTCGGTCCTCTCCACCGCAAACTCTGCTTCCAATCGGTTTAATAATTCGCCCGCGAACTCGGGTACGGGCGCGAACCGCTCTGGGTTCGTGATGCGCGAGTACGCTTCGGGTGGCGGCCCCTCAGATCCCCAACGATTCAAGCTCGTTTGCCTCCTGGGTTGATTGCGGCCATGGAACTCAGCATAGAACTAGAATATCACGGAGATTGTTAGACTCGGAAAGTGATCTTCCGAAAGGCTTCCGCAAATTCCAGTCCAGAGTCGCCGACAGCGTCTCGGGCGCGATTCTTCACGAAATCTCCGATCTCTTGCTCGGTCCAACCGTCAACTTGACTCTTGTGGGCCCGCACCGCGCGCATCTTGGCGTCAACTGTCTCTGAAATGTCGACGATCGTGTCGGCCAGTTCGGTTCCCCAGAACAATATGGTCGGCGTCTTATGGGGTTCCAATCCTTCGTCGCGCCACAGTTCCTCGAAGTGGAGATGATCGCGCGCACAGGGGAAGACCGCGTCCAAGGCGACCTGGCCGGCGATCCTATGGTCGCGGTGCCAAGCCAGGTTCTTGCGGTAAGGTTCGGGGGCCAACACCACGTCGGGTTGGACCTGGCGAATCTGTCTGACCAACTCCTTCCGGAACTCATCATCGTCCTCCAGGCTGCCATCGGGGTGATGAAGCAGCACCAATTCTTGAACCCCCAGCGATTCCGTCGCGTCGGCCTGTTCTTTTTCCCGCATCTTGGAGAGGTCGGCGGAAGAAATGTTGGGGTCGGTGGTGCCTTTACCGCCATCGGTGCACAGCACGTAGCGTACCTTTGCTCCGTCTCCGATCCATTTGGCCACAGTTCCGGCACACCAGAATTCGGCGTCGTCGGGATGCGGTGTTACAACCAGCACTCGCTGGGGAGTTTCGTCAGTGGGCATTTGCCTGGAACCTCCTAGGGTCTCTTATTCTGGAATTGGCCTCGTACCGGTCGGGGTAGTGATTCGGGTTGATTAGATCCAGTAAATATATATTACGATATTCGCAAGCGTTTTGGCGGAAACCCGCCATTTTTGGTCCAGCACAACTGAGCAATGTCAGGAATGAGACCGAAATCCAGAGGCGTTGTTAACCCTATGATACTCTGCTACAATCGGCCAAAGTTGCCAGGCATGGCGCTACAGCTATTGACCAACCCATCTCCCGTCTGCTGCAACTTGTGGTGTCGAATTTCGTCGGCTTGCTCATCAAGCATCCAGTTTTAGAGTTTACCAGCCTGGAAGGCCCGATTGCCAGTCGTTAAATACACAAACAACCATAGATCGGCTTTGGTTGAATTCGTCGCGTCTCATAGTGGCCCAGTCGGCGAGCCGCACGATCTTTGCAGCGGCATATTCCAGGGCGTTTTGGGACAGCCGGGCCTGGAGCCAACAGAGAACTGCCTGGTGCTGGAGCAGTCTGGGCAGATCAAGGGACTGGCCATAGTTTTCAAAGAACTCCCTATTCAGCGCTCAGTCATCGAAGTGATGACTTCACCGGAGCTATCCGGCAGCTCAGAAGACATCGACTTGATGCACCGGGCGTTGGCGCTGGCCACGGTCGAGGGCATCAATGTGGCCCATGTCTGTGTTCCTCCAGATTCGGACAGGGGCCAGATGCTAGAGAAACTGGGGTTTGCCCCGGTGCGCACCTACTTGGACATGCTATGGGATCAGGGCGACTTGCCAGGATTGGACGTGCCCCAGGGTTATTCGGTGCGCTCATTCCAGAAGGGTGACACGTCGCTGCTCACTCAGGTCCAGAACGACTCTTTCACAGGAAGTTGGGGGTTCTGCCCCAATACAGAGGAGCAGATCGAGTACCGCACCAACATGCCAAACACGTCCAAGGCTGGCATCTTGTTCTTGTTTGAAGGAGATACTCCAGCGGGCTATTGTTGGACCGTGCTGGTCCCGGTCAACGGCGGAGTGCGTGGCATGATTGGCATGATTGGCGTTGTGCCGGCGTTCCGGGGAAAGGGTGTCAGCAGGCACATCCTACAAGCCGGAATGAAGCATCTGCGATCGGTGGGTCAGACCGAGATCGGGTTGGAAGTGGACGGAAACAACGATCCGGCAGTGCGGCTGTACACTTCCATCGGATTCAAGACATTGGGCAAACGTCACTGGTTCGAGCGTGTTCTGCCAGGCACCTGAAAACCATACCGCTGGAACACCGTATCCAGGCGTATCCCCCCTGACATCACCACCCTCATGGCGTCTTCCACACTCATGTCAGTCCGCGTAACTTCGGATGCCAGCACGATAACCAAGAACCCTGACGATGGGATGGGTGTGGTTGGGACGTACACGGAAAGCACCTCTTCTCCATCCGAGTCCGTCATGGTGGACGTGATCAGCCCGATCGACCTGGTCCCTGACCTGGGGAAATCGATCAAAACCACTCCCGAGTACTGGTGCGCCTCAGCATCGCCATTACCATTGCCGTTGGAAGCGCCATTACTGGAGTTAGAGAGTATCTGGATAGCCATTCGCGTGGTGCCGTAGATACCCTTCACCACGGGAATCACCTCCATGACCCGGTGCCCCAGGTCGATCAGTCGCCGTCCAATTACCTGGGCCGCAAACAGCCCCAGCACATAGACCAACACGATGAGAGCGAGCAGCCCCATGCCTGCAACCACCGGACCGGGTAGCAGATCTAAGGCTGGTTTGAGCAAGGGGTCCAGCAGATCGAAGAAGAACTTCAGGATGAGCACGGTCATGCCGATCGGCAGTATCACCAAGATGCCGGCCCCGAGGGTCCGTTGGAAATGGAGCATCGGACGGCGAAATGGGCCGAGCAGATTGCGGCGGCCGCCACTGTCTGTATCTTGGAATTCTGGGGGCAACATTCCCTCCGGCGGAATCACGAGAACCTACCGGTCAGGTTGGTAGGATTCGATCCGGTCCGAAGCCAAGGCAGGGGTGACTTCGAGGCTTGGAGATTGGTTCAAGCCAGGCCGATCAACACTTATTATCGTCTTTCGCCGCGTTTGCAGTCAAGGAAGCGGGCTCGTCCCGCTCTTCTCCCTGTGCCGACTGTGCCGCGTTTTCGATCAAAGAATCGTATTCGTCCGACATGATCGCGGCAACATTGTCCCAACCCAGACCCTCGGCACGCTTTCGGGCTGCCTCGCCCATGCTCTGCTGAAGACCATCGGTTGAGAGAATCATTTCCAGCGAATTGGCGAAAGTCTCAGGACACCGCCACGATTTTAGGTAACCGGTGCGGCCGTGTTGAACGATAGTTGGCAGCCCCCCGACCCTGGCGGCCACCACGGGAGTTCCACAAGCCATGGATTCTAGAGCGACCAAACCGAAGCTCTCGTAGTATGACGGCATGACGCAAACGTCGGCGGCGTTGTAATACAACGGTAGATCGGAGTGGTTCACCTGACCGACAAAATCTATCTGGTCTTCCAGGTCTCTCTCCTTGGCCAACTGTTTAACCCGCCCCAATTCCTGCCCATCGTTGGCATCGGCGCCCACCACTATCACCCTGACGCTTTCACCAGTGTCCATCTGGGCTGCGGCCTCAACCAGAAGGTCTAGACCTTTCAGGGGCTCGATCCGCCCAACATATAGGAGAATCTTTTCGCCGTTCAGCCCTAGCAGGTCTCGCACCGACCTCTGGTCCAACGGCTTGAACACGGAGAGATCTACTCCACAAGGCACCAGAGAAACTTTGTTGGCGTCGGCGTTATACAGCCGGGCCATGGCGTCACGCTCGTGCGCGCTGAATGCGATTATCCGGTCAGCGCTGGCCATCACCTCTGCTTCTACGACAGGTCTTTCGGTTTGTTCCACCTCACCGGCCCGGGACTGCATCTTGATGAGTCCTAAGGTGTGAAAAGTCACGACATGGGGAGCGCCGATCGCCTGAGACAGCTCACGCCCGACCCATGACGAGAGCCAGTAATGGGAATGGACTACGTCGTATTCCAATCCTTCCTCTTCCTTGAATTCGTTCAGTTGTTCCAAGAATTCGGGAAGATGGGCATAAAGTTCCCCTACATGCGCTTCGGGTTCGCCAGCCTTGATGTGGATCACCCGAACGTTGGGGCCAATGGTCTCGATGCGGTTGGCGACACAGGCATGCTCACGCGTGAATATGTCGACCTGGGTGCCAAGATTGCCCAGGGCTGCAGCCAATTGCCTGACGTATACGTTCATGCCTCCCGATTTTCCCTGGCCGGGAGCCGCCAATGGACAGGCGTGAAGGGTGATGAACGCGGCCCGTTCCACGCTCAATTTTTCGTTACCACCATCTGATAGAGGCTCCTCTGTTGCCCGCCTAGGTGTGCTTTATACGGCTCGGGGCCGCGCAAAAAATCAAAATAGGTCAGGCCCTGGCCGATGGCATCTTGCAGGCACATAGCGTTGAGAAGCAATCCCACACTGTAATAGCCATACTCCGGATCGTAGCCGCTATTGTATAACAGGCGGGAACCCCCGTAGTCAAAGCACAAACTGGTGGCCACCGTTGAGCCGTCCATATCCAAGAAGTACAACTTCAACTGACCCAGTTCGGCCATTCGCTGGGTGATGTTGTGGAAGAACTGCTCACGTATAGGGGTCATGAACTCGTCTTTGTCCGCTCGGCTCATGCGCATCAATGAGATGAATTCGCCCAGCCTTTCTTCCACCTGGGCCGGTTCGGCTACGCTATACCACTTCCAATCAGTCTGGGTGTCCATCCGGCGGATCTTCCGGCGCAGTTCGTGGCGGTCCTTCTTTTTCAGGAGACCAAGATACTCATCCCAGGTGCCAGGCAGGTCGATGCCTGAGGTAACGTCCTCTTGCTCGATCTCTACGGTATATCCCCGGCTCCGGGCCATCTCAGGCAGGTGCTCTAGGGTCGGAGAGTTCTCCCTCAGGGAGTCTAGGCGCAGCAGGCGGCAATCCTGCTCATCCAAGCGATTAAGCAGGGTCTCATAGAAACCCACTTCGTATCCCCGTCTGATGGGGAAATCATTGTAGTCGAAGGTGTCTTGACTGCCAACAAAGGAAACGGTGTCGCCAGACTTGGCCAGGGAGGCGATGGCGGCCACTCCGTTTGGGGTTGCCCCGTCCGGAGCAGGATAGGAGAATCCAACCATGGTATGGCCGTCGCCGAAGGTATCCCACCACACTTTTTGCCACTCGGGTGTCAGGAACAGGGTGTCTGCCGGAGATTCCTGCAGCACGGATTCCCATTCGCTTTTAATATCTTGAAAGGAAGTGATTGGTGTGGTTGCCACTATCTACCTGCTATGCATCAAGGCTAAAAGACCTTCCCGCCCCGATGGGTGATTCTTAAATTCGCCTCGGACCGCTGAGGTTAGCACCTTTGCGCCCGGTTTCCTCACGCCCCGCATGGCCAGGCACAGATGTTCCGCCTCCAATTCAACAATCACACCATCAGGCTGGAGAACCTCGAATATGGCATCTGCGACCTCGGAGGTTAGCCGTTCCTGGACCTGTGGCCGGTGGGCGGCCAGTTCCAGAGCTCTGGCCAGCTTGCTGATCCCGGCAATCTTACCATTGGGCACATAACCCAGCCGGGCCTGGCCGAAGAACGGCAGAAGATGGTGCTCGCAAATGGAATAAAAGTCCAGCCCGGTCACGATCACTGAATCATGGCTCTCAGCTTCGAAAACAGTGTCAATCGCCACGGCGGCGCTGGCGCCGATCCCCGAGAACAGTCCCTCATACATACGGGCTACCCGGTCAGGGGTGTCCAGCAACCCCTCGCGGGTTGGGTCCTCTCCAATGGCCTCCAATATCTCGGCCACTGCCTGTTTTATGCGTTGTTGCTGGGCCGTTTTGATACCCCTACTTGCTCTGCCCGTGTGCCGCCTCTTCGACAGCCTCGATCGTCGGAGGGACCTCAATGGGCTGCACATTAGAGCTGCTGACTGCCAGATCGGGGTCTTTCAGGCCATTTCCGGTGCAGATGCAAACGATCCTCTTATCGTGGAGGTCCAACCCCTGGCGTTGCATCTTTACCAAACCAGCGAATGACGCCGCCGACGCTGGCTCGCAGAAGATGCCCTCTCTGCTGGCCAACATCCGGTAGGCCTCCAATATCTCGTCGTCTGAAACCGAGTCGATGACTCCACCCGATCCGTCGCGGGCTTCGATCGCCCCTTTCCAGCTAGCAGGGTTGCCAATGCGGATGGCCGATGCGATGGTCTGAGGATTGGCGACCGGTTCTCCTCTGACGATCGGCGCAGCGCCCTCGGCCTGGAATCCCATCATGCGCGGCAGGGTCTGGCTGCGGCCCAGGTCCTGGTACTCTCGGAAGCCCTTCCAGTAGGCGGTGATGTTGCCGGCGTTACCCACCGGGATGCACAGCAGGTCCGGCGCATCGCCAAGGGTGTCCACTATCTCAAATGCTGCGGTTTTTTGCCCTTCAATCCGGTTGGGGTTTAACGAGTTAACAAGAGTCACCTGGTTTCTTTCGGTGAACTCCCGGACGAGGCTCAATGCTACGTCGAAATTGCCGTTGACCATAATTACTTTGGCGCCGTAGATCATCGCCTGGGCCAGCTTGCCCATGGCGACTTCACCTTTGGGTATCAACACGTATGTGGGCAGGTCGCAGAAGGCCCCGAATGCCGCGGCCGATGCGCTAGTGTTGCCCGTGGAAGCGCACATGATCGCCCGACTGCCCTCTTCCAGCGCCTTGGCGATCGCCATCACCATGCCCCGGTCTTTGAAGGAACCGGTGGGGTTACAGCCTTCCAGCTTGAAATACAACTCTGGGCAGCCCAATTCTCTGCCCAGACGGTTCGATTTGACCAAGGGGGTATCGCCCTCGCCCATTGTAATCATGGGGGTTGCATTCGTTAGCGGGAGTAAATCCCGGTATTTGGTTAAGACGCCAACGCCCATGTATCTAAACCGATCCCTCTTTTCTACAGAACTGCTCTTGCACCGGTCTTATTCCTCTATCCTGAGTGTATTGCTAACCCGTCTTACCTCGGGCAGACCGGCGATGACTTCGAGGGCCATCTGAACCGACGCCTCCTTTGCAGGATGGGTCGTAATCACTAACTCAGCGCTCTCAGTCTCCGGTTGGGTATCCTTCTGAAGCACTTCGGCGATACTGATCTGCCCGTCTCCCAGCGCTTTGGCAATCTGGGCCAATACCCCCGGACGGTCTGCCACGTCCAGACGGATATAATACCTGGTCTGGAGATTGCCCATGGGCCGCACCGAGATACTCGTCTCATTCTGTGCTGCCCCCTGATGTGGACCGGCTGGATGACCGCCCATCTTGCGCGCCGCCTCGATCACATCGCCGACCACGGCGCTGGTGGTGGGTTCTCGTCCTGCTCCCATCCCGTGAAACAGAACCTGCCCGCAGAGACTGCCATCAACCTCCACGGCATTGTACACTCCATCAACCTTAGCCAACATATGTTCGTTGGGCACCATAACCGGATGCACGCGTAATTGAACCGCGCCGTTGTCCAAACTCGATATTGCCAGGGATTTGATCGCATACCCCAACTCCCGGGCGTAACGGAAATCCTGGGGTTCGAGCTTGGATATTCCCTCAAGGTAGACGTCTTCCGGCTTGAACCGACGCCGGTAGGCCAAAGATGCCAGAATCGTTAGTTTGTAGCCGGCGTCGATCCCTTCGATGTCGTTGGTCGGGTCGGCCTCGGCATAACCCAGCCCTTGGGCTTCACTAAGCGCCACCTGGAAGTTCGTTCCCTGGTTAGCCATGCGCGTCAGGATGTAGTTGGTAGTGCCGTTGATGATGCTGCGGATGGATCGAATCTCGTTGGCGGCTAGTTCGTTCATCAGGCAACCTACGATGGGGATGCCTCCCCCAACGCTGGCTTCAAATAACAGATTGACACCGTTCTCCCGGGCCAATGCCAGCAATTCCGGCCCTGATTTGGCCATCACTTCTTTATTGGCAGTAACCACGTGCTTGCCAGCAGACAGGGCTCGCTTCAGATATCCTTTTGCAGGGTCAGTTCCACCCATAACCTCCACCACGATGTGGATGTCGGGGTCGGAAAGGATATCTTCCGGGTCGGCGGTCAAAAAGCCAGATGGGAGATCGATGTCTCTGGAACGGGAAAGGTCCCGGACCAGCACTTTCTTAAGATTCACCGGCCGGCCAGCCACATCGGATATGGGCGAGTTCTCGCGTAGCAGTGTGGCAGCAACGCCTGTGCCAACCACGCCCAGCCCCATCAAGCCGACGTTGATCGCTGTTGATGTCGCGGTCGACGTCATAGAAGGACCGACAACGGATCGACTGTAGACTGCATCATCGGCGATTCTTAGCCCAACCCTGGAAATTGGGGTACTGGCGTTGGCTGTTCGATCCGTGGAGCTGTGATGAACACTTGGTCGGCAACCCATTCATACAAGCGGCTGTTGAAGTTCATCCGGACGACACCCTCGGTGGTCCCGGCAAGCAGCGTTTCCCGTTGCCACTTATCAACCGACTCTTGCAGCAACTTGGAGCCGATGGTGTTCGTCAGTTGTCGCTCTTCCGCGCCCGAAAGCACTTTTACCAGGAATGATCCGTCGTTGGTGAAAATGGAATCGCTGACCGTGCCAGGAATCAGGGGCAGGATTCCTTTATCTACATTGCCGAAGATTACTTCGTCGAGGTCCGGGAACGCGCCTTTCGGCACCCAGCCCACATAGCCATTGGAGCCAGCGAATTGGCTGGGAGGGTTGAGTTCTTGGGCGATCCGGGTGAAATCCTCGTTCTCCAGCCGCCGTGTCACATCATTCGGGGATATTTCACTATCCAGCGGAATCTGTATCCATTGAATCTCCACCTGTTGTTGCGGATCTTCAATCTCCTGTGACAATAAGAGCGCCAGCGCCCTTACAGAGATCTGCTCTTCCAAAATGACCCGGAAATCCCCATCTGCCAGGCCGGTAGCGGTCAGAAAAGAACCGTAGTTCGCTTGAAATTCCCGTTCGATCTGACCTGGGTCGGTCTCTTGTCCTGCGTCCGGTGTTGGAACGAACTGCCGCCGCAATTCCCGTTCAATATCTTCATCGGTGATGTCGATGCCGAGGAATGGTGACTGCTGGCGTAGCACCTCCGCGTTGACCAGATCCTGGAGATACTCGAAGGGCACAGTGCTGAGATTCACCTGGCCGCCCTGATAGCGATTTACGCCTTGCAGCACGCGGATGCGTTGGACCAGGTCGCCCATTGAGAACTCAACGTTTCTTACCGAACCGGCCCAGATTCTAGGAGGTTTGTAGAATTCTTGATAATAACCGAAGGCCACCACTCCGATGATAACCATCAAGAATGCCGCGCCGATACCGATGCCGTTCCTGCGCTGCCGACGTTCGGTAGCGATTTTGGGGTCTTCCTGTGGGGTGAGGCTTTCCCCGCCTGTTCGCCGTTGAGCCCGCACACTGTGGCGGCGGCCACCTCTGCCAGTTTCTGCAGAGCCGAACCATCGGAGCCAGGGAAATGCCATTGTCTAACCTCGACGGCTTTGGTGTGTGTTTGGGGAAAGGTTCGGCGGCGTGGCAGAACGCCTGCGCCGCCGTTAACAATCTCTGCCGGACGCTGCCGGACGCTGCCGGACGCTGGGACAGGTTTGTTTAGCTGCGAGTGCCGCCGCTGTATGCGTGGTAGGCCACGAATGGCACCATCGCGATCTGCCTGGCCCGTTGTATCGCCGTACGAAGAGCCCGCTGGTGCTTGGCACAAACGCCCGTTCGGCGGCGAGGCTCAATCTTGGCTCGTTCTGAAACGAACCTGCGAATCTTGTCAATATCCTTGTAGTCTATGTGTGTGACGTGCTCTGCACAGAAGGCGCAGACTTTGCGACGCCGGACAAATCGACCCCGTGGCCGCCCGCCAGGTCCACCGGGGCCGCCGGGACCACCCGGCCTTCCGCCGGGACGGCCGCCACCTCCGCCTCCGCCATATCTGGATGGTGGTCCGCCTTGTCCTCTAGAGCCTTCACTGGTCATTCGAGTTCAATTCCTTTTGGTTTACCCGTTGGTTTACCTGTGTAAGTTACCCGCGTAGGTTAAATACGTAGGTTAGAACGGTAGGTCGTCTACCGCGTCGAAATCTGATCCGTCGTCGGCAATGGCACCGACGCCTGCCTCGTAAGGGCCTGACGCGGGGGCTCCGTCACCATCTCCGCCCCTGCCGCCCAGAAACTGGACGTCGGTTAGGGAGATGTCCATGGATACTCTCGTCTGGCCGTCGCGACCCTCATAGGTGCGGCTGCTCAGGCGGCCCTCCACGTAGACTTGCCGGCCCTTGGCCAGGTATTGGTTGCATGTTTCGCCCAACTTTCCCCAGGCGCTAACGTTGAACCATTCTGTTTCTTCTTTTTGTTCTCCAGCGCTGGTGGTGTAGCGGCGGCTGGAAGCCACTCTAAACGAGGTTACCGATTGACCATTGGGTGTGTAGCGCATCTCAGGGTCTCTACCCAGGTGCCCGATGACAATGATCTTATTCACGTCTCCCTCCCTTCTACGCCTCGCTTTTGTCCGGTTCTTCCGACTCTGCCTCTGAATCACTGCTTTCATCAGCGGCAGCGGGCTCACTGTCGTCTTCGACTACAGCTTCTGGCTCAGCGGCAGCTTCCGGTTCTTCCTCGGCCGATGGTTCAGGCTCGGCTTCGGCCACTGGCGTTTCAGCCGTTTCTGCAACAGGTTCTTCGGTCGTTTCGGCTGGCGCTTCAGCGGCAGGTGCGTCAGCTTCGGCAACTGCGGTTGGCGCATCTCCTTCCGCCGGGGCTGGAGCAAGAGCAGCCGGTGCGCCGTAAGGAGCCGGCAGGGGAGGAGGAGGCCGGATTGCTCGGGCTGCTGCGGCGGCCTGAGCGGCTAGTTCCTCTTCCGGCAACGACACGGTGACCATTGAGCGAATCACCTCGTCATCTACTTTCAGAAAGTTTTCCAAGTCGCGGTTGAAGGACTGCTCCGTGGCGAACCGTGTTAGGTGGTAGCTGCCTTCCAAAAATTGGTGCGGTCCCTTTCGAATGGGGTACGCCAAGCGGCGAGTCCCCCACTGCTCTTCATGACTAATCTCGGCTTCCCGGGTGGTGATAAACCCTTTTATCCGGTCCCAAGTATCTGTGACTTCGGTCGGATTTAACATCGGGCTAAGGACGACTACAAGTTCATAGTGGCGCAAACGGTACCCCTCGGGAAATTACACACTTAATTGGTTGCGTGTTTTGAGAATAACTAGCCTTGAGAAGACAAGCTCAGTGATTATAGCATCGGGCATTGTCTGGCTCAACTAGTTACCGATTAGTTATCTATGCCTGGCACTGAGAAGTGGGAGGTCAATTCTTTCACTTGAGCCGCCACCTTTTCATGGGCCGCTTTGTCTTCCACGTCGGAAAGCACCTTCACTAGCATCGCGGCAACCTGTTTGGTCTCAGCCTCAGCCATGCCACGGCTGGTGATAGCAGGAGTGCCCAACCGGAGCCCGCTAGTGACTCTAGGAGGCCTGGGGTCGTAGGGAATGGCGTTCTTGTTGGTGATGATACCAACGGATTCCAGGGCCGATTCAGCCTGCTGACCGGTGATTCCCAGGGGAGTCACATCCACCAACACCATGTGGTTGTCGGTGCCGCCGGAAACCAGCCTGATACCCGCCTCGGAAAGATCCGCCGCCAAAACCTTGCAATTGGCCACCACTTGATGGGCGTAGCGAGAGAACTCCGGCTGGAGCGCCTTGCCGAAGCAGACTGCCTTGCCAGCTATGGCGTGCATCAACGGGCCACCCTGGGTGAAGGGAAAAACAGCGAAATTCACTTTCTGAGCCAGGTCTTCGTCGCAGAGGATGAATCCGCCCCTGGGTCCCCGAAGGCTCTTCTGAGTGGTCGACGTCACGATATTGGCGTAGGGCAAAGGGGATGGGTGAGCCCCTCCGGCCACCAACCCTGCGATGTGCGCCATATCAACCATGAGAAGGGCGTCCACGCTGTCGGCGATAGCCCGGAATCGAGGAAAATCGAGTAGGCGCGGGTAGGCGCTGCAACCGGCGACGATCAACTTGGGCCGGTGCTCTTTGGCCAACCGTTCAACCTCGTCATAGTCGATCAATTCAGTGTCTCTGTTCAAGCCGTAGGGCACGAAGTTGTAGTTCTTGCCGGAGAAGTTCACCGAAGCGCCGTGAGTCAGGTGTCCACCGTGGTCCAATTTCATGCCCATGACCGTGTCGCCAAGCTCAAGAACCGCGAAGTAAGCCGCCATGTTCGCCTGAGCGCCGCTGTGGGGCTGGACGTTGGCGTGCTGGGCCCCAAACAGCTCTTTGGCCCGGTCAATGGCCAGGTTCTCGATAACGTCTGCGTTCTCGCATCCCCCATAATAGCGGCGACCAGGGTATCCCTCGGCGTATTTGTTGCTGATCACGCTGGCGCCTGGTTCAAGAACGGCCTTGGTGGCGTAATTCTCCGAGGCGATCAAGACGATAGAATCGCGCTGACGTTGGTCTTCAAGTTCCAAGGCGCGGGCTACCTGTGGGTCTTCCTGGGACAAAAGGGACATTGGGATCTCCTAAGAGTCAGTTGTTCCCTGATGAAACCGATGAAACCAGGGAATATGGCCGTATCTGCCGGCCGGTTTGCCAGCCGGTCTAAGTGTTGAAGTGAGGGCTATTTGCGGCGCGTCAAAGCGGGATTCCGTGGGTGATTCCGCGTTTCTGCGCGAATCTTTGGGTAGTGTACGATGGGGTATCTGGGGTGTCAACGGAACTTTTTCAAGCCGATTGCGGCGATCAATCCAGTCATGTAAAGTAACCGTCTATCCGGAGGTGTGCCGTAAATGTCAACGGATTCAAGTCACGGTCCAGTGCCTAGCTATATCGAGCAGTTGCTACATCCAGAGCGGATCGAAACTTTGGACCCATTCAGGGTGCTCAGCCTTTGCCCGGTGAATCCCAGGGACACTGTGGCCGACATCGGCTGTGGCCCAGGGTATTTCACACTTCCTTTGGCCAAGTTCCTTATAAACGGCAAGGTTTTCGCTCTGGACACTTCCGATGAAATGATCGAGGCGTGCCAGCATCGGATCGACGATGCCCATATGGGCAATGTGGCTGTGATGAAGTGCGGCGAGTATGATTTTCCCCTCGAACCTGCCAGCGTTGATGGCCTGTTCATCGCCTTCGTGGTCCATGATCCAGACGACCGCGTGCGTTTCCTAACGGCGGTTAGGGAGCTTTTAAGGCCGAGAGGATGGTGCTTCATCCTCGAGTGGCATAAGAAGGAAACAGAGTCAGGTCCACCGCAAGAAAGGCGCATCACGCCCGACGAGTTGGGTCAGATCGCCAAAGATAGCGGGTTCAGGGTCCAAAGTTCCAAGGACGTAAACGCAGAGCAGTACCTGACTATCCTGACCAACCGCTGATTCGGGCTCTTGGTATCACCGGCAGCAGGGCGTGGGATGGCCTATTCTCATCGTGGTAGACGGTGTTCAAGGCCGTAACTTTCGCCGGTGAAGTCCCAGGATTCTCGCCTGTGTTTCCGTTCACGTCGAACTTGGGGAAATCGCTGGATGAGATGTCCAGCCTAATACGGTGTCCCTTCACGAATAGGTTGGAGATGGGCATCAAATCCAGTCGCACCTGGTAAACCACTCCCGGCTCCATCAGTTCTAGCTGTTCTCATGAATCCCTGAATTTCACGCGTAGGATGCCGTCGGTAAGGTTCAGGGTATAACTCTCGGGGTAGTCCACCGACGATGGGTAGACGTCAATGAGTTTTGCCGTGAAGTCGGTGTGGACATCTTGCTCGCTTGCCTGACTATCACGGGACATCTACTTAGCTCCGATTGATTTACTAACTTCCACAGTTCGAGACAATACTATGGCCGTACGTTATCAGGCCGCAACCAGTCAACTGATGTACCCATATTATGTTGACAAGCATTGGGCTCCAACATATAGTTAGGCCAGCTGGTCTGCCCGCCTCTATCCGTGCCTACCACGTGGCTGGATACGGGACGAAAAGGCCCAGTCTTCTGGCTTGCGCCTGACACCAAGATGTCCGGCAGGTCCGCCCCGACCAATCAGCATTCAACTCAGCATTCAACCCCCGTGGAGGTGTCCGTTTTGGCAGACAATTTTGATGTTTTGATTGTCGGCGGAGGTTTGGCAGGAATGACCGCAGGGATGTACACCGCCAACCATGGCCTGCGCACCGGCATCGTGGAGCGCATGATGGGCGGAGCGTCCATCATCAATATCGAGAAGATCGATAACTTCCCCGGCTTCCCCGAGGGCATCTCCGGGGCCGAGTTGGCGCCGGCGGTCCAAGAACAGGCGATGAACGCCGGGGCGAACTTCATCATGGGCGAGACCGAAAAGATCACCAAGGACGGCAACTACCGGGTGGCATCCAGCGACGCCGGAGACCTGCGGGCCAAAGCAGTGATCATCGCGGCCGGTTCCACCCTGCGGCAACTGGGCATACCCGGAGAGGAAGAATTCTTCGGCCGTGGGGTCTCTCAGTGCGCCACCTGCGACGGCCCCCTTTATATGAGACAGATGGTTGCGGTGGTAGGCGGCGGAGACTCGGCTGCCGACGAAGCCCTGACCCTCGCCGAGTACGCCGACCGTGTTCTGCTGATCCACCGGCGCGACCAGTTTCGCGCCCAACAGGCCCTGACCGACCGAGTCAACGAGAACCGCAAGATAGAAGTGGTCTGGAATACTGTCATTGAGGAAGTTTTAGGCTCGGACACCGTCTCTGGCCTGCGCACCCGCAACACCGTGACCAACATGGAGAACGCCATCGAGCTTTCAGGCCTGTTCGTTTACGTAGGCCTTGAACCGAATTCCGGGATGGTTAGCGGTCTGTTGAAGACGGACAATGCCGGCCACATCCCAGTGAACGTGTCCATGGAGACGGAGGTGCCGGGCGTCTATGCGGTGGGCGACTTAAGGCAGAACTCGTCTTCCCAGTTAGTATCCGCTGCCGGCGATGGCGCTACGGCTGCAGTCGCTGCTTTCAAATACATCTCGACAAGAAATTGGAACTAGTACTCAGTCAACCACATATTGGTAGTTATTTAAGAAATTGACCAAAGTTGCTAC
>JAQBXL010000047.1 GCA_027624135.1 Chloroflexota bacterium | reverse complement strand
CTGTCCAAGATGCCAGGGCGAAACTCCATCGCCTGTATCCTTCGAATCAACGGTTGACTGAGTACTAGCAGGAAATTAATTGACATGGGGGCCAGGAATAGTTGTGTCAGAGATAGGTGACTTCAGGAAAGGAAAGGACCAGCACTTCGGAAGCGGGAAAGAGTCGCCGCTGACTCCAGGGCAGCGGAAGCGGCTCAGAGGGTTGCAGTACTTCCCCGAGAACCCAAAACTACAGTTCGTCCTGCCGGTCGACGAGTTCTCCGAGGACGAAAGAGAAGTCATCGAGATGGCGACTAGCACTGGACAGACGCAAGCCTATCTTCGGTGGGGCCGGCTCAGGTTTGAGGTTGACGGAACCCCGGTGGTCCTGACGGTTTACCGTGACGTTGACGGCGATGAAGTTTTCATGCCATTCATGGACTCGACCAATGGCGAGGATTCCTATTCGAACGGCCGTTATCTGGACCTGGTAGACAACGGAGACGGGCGCTTATCGGTGGACTTCAACTACGCCTACAACCCCTATTGTGCTTACAACCCCAATTGGAGCTGCCCCATCCCTCTGGCGGAGAACCGTCTTTCAGTGGCCATCAAGGCTGGCGAGAAGATATTTACGGATGCCGAAGCCGGTTAGGCCGGGGTTTGCTCTTTTCGGGTCAGGTGATAGTGGCCTACGGCAATCGCCTCCCATTCGTGGGTGGAACGCCCCTGACCAATCAGGCCCAGCAAAAGCATGATGGCGTACCCCAGCTGGTCTCGGGAGGCGTTGGGATGCCCGGCTATGGCCGTGCGGACCTCCTGAGCCGTGTAGGAGAATTGGGGCAATCTGCGTTCCGAAGACCATGCGGTCAATGACGCCAACAGCAAGTCCAACGCGGGCACCGGCCAGTTGATCCCACTGGGCTGGCTCAGCACCATCACCTGAGGAAGCCATTCGCCGGCCAACTCAGTCAGAGACTCAATCAGATGAGCGATGCGGACATCAGGCCCAACCTTACTGCGGGTTTTGAGTCCCGTGACCCCGCTTGCGGCCACCTCGCCATCCCTGAACACAGCCCATCCGGTCTCCCGTACGCTTGCGTCCAGGGCTAATAGCACCGAAGAAGCAGATTCGGCGGTCAAAGCGCGTCCGCCGCAATCATCGCGGCCGCCACGACTGAAACCGTAGCTGGATAATGGGGAGCCGGGGAGTTAAGAGCGGGAAACAGAGGGGCGGTCACATCGCCCAAGTGCTTCTTCCCCGGCTGCTTCGGAACATTCGATTCCTGGGCTTCTGGGCTATCATCGACCTGCGGGTGCAATTGGTACAGCCCGGTATAATAGTACGTGCCGCATTGCAGGCACAGCCAGTCGCTGTTGTCTGCAGCTAGGTCGCCCTGGCACTTGATACAGCATTTTAGCCGGAACCAATTCACGATACCTCACGTCTAGGTCAGTCCGGTTATCTGAGTGGTCTGGGTACGCTTTACTGACCTGATTACGATAACAGAACAATTGTTCTAATTCAATGTTTCCATGTCAGATTGACGTAACATTGCGATAGATATTGATGTCCTCCGAGCCTGGCAGTCTTGACCCTTGATTTCGCTGTTTCTATAATTGCTTTTCGCAGGCTCGATATCTTTGCACCTGACCTGTGACATTCCCTGCTGACAAGAACTCCCGGAGGACACCCCGATTGACCGAGCCCATAGGCCAGAATAATTTATCGCCGGAAGAAGAAAGAGCCTGGGCCGTAATAGAACAGTTTGAGAAACAGTCCGCCGACTCTCCACCTTCCTTCGAGGTTCTACTCCAGTATGTAGCGCAGGATCTCCGTAGTACCTCCGTAGAGCTTTTGACCACTCTAGAAAGTCTGGATGCTGTGGATAAGTGGCGTGTTGCTTATTTGGGTCGTCGGGGCAGTCTTACGACCGTGCTTCGCGGGTTGTCATCCCTAAATGTCGAGGATCGTCGGACAATTGGCGCCGCTGCGAATGACACAAAAAAAACTTTGGAGGACCGTCTGGAGGTGCGGGTTCGTCAGATCAACGAAGCGGCCCTCGCCCTTTCAGCCAGCCAGGATCGCTTGGACGTTACTCTGCCTGGCCGCCCAGCTTTGGAAGGACGCCTCCACCCCACCACCAAGATCGTCCGGGAGATCTGCGACGCATTTGTGGCCATGGGTTTCGGCGTCGTCGAAGGTCCGGAGGTCGAGTGGGATCACTACAACTTCGAGATGTTGAACATCCCCAAGGGCCACCCAGCTCGGGACATGTGGAACACGCTTTGGGTCGATTATCAAGACCAGTCTGGCGAAACCCCCATGTTGCTGCGGACCCACACCTCGCCGATGCAGGCCAGAATCATGGAGGGCCGGGAGCCGCCGATAAGGGTGGTCGTGCCCGGCAAGTGTTACCGGTACGAGGCCACCGACGCGACCCATGAGTGGCATTTCTACCAAGTTGAGGGTCTCGCTGTTGGTGAGGGAATCACCTTCGCCGACCTTAAGGGAACACTCTTTGAATTTGCCCGCAGGATGTTTGGCGAGGAGCGGCAGATCCGCTTCCGCTGTGACTACTTCCCCTTCGTTGAACCTGGCGTGGACATGTCCATCGACTGTTTCGCCTGTAACGGCGACGGTGATGGTTGCCGCATCTGCCGAGACAGCGGATGGATCGAGATCATGGGTGCAGGGATGATCCACCCCAGAGTCTTGGAGGGAGTGGGCTATGACTCCGAGAGATACACTGGTTTCGCCTTTGGCATGGGTCCGGAGCGTATCGCCATGTTGAAATACGGCATCGACGACATCCGGCATTTCTACGCCAATGACCTTCGGTTCTTGCGGCAATTTTAACGATATTCTTGGCCGCTGATCTCTCCTTAGATTTTTTGCGGCCCCTCTGGCGATACGAGATAGATAGATGAAAGTGCCCCTTAGCTGGCTCAAACAATACGTGGATGTTGACCTGCCCGCCAAGGAATTAGCCCACCTGCTGACCATGGCTGGGACTGAGGTCGGCGAAGTGCAGGTCATCGGCGGTTGGAGCGAGGTTTTTGTCGGGCTGGTGAAGGACGTCCGACCTCACCCCAACGCCGACCGCTTGCGCCTCTGCGTCGTGAGTACCGGCGCCGAGGCGATGGAAGTGGTCTGCGGTGCCCCTAACGTCGCCCCGTCGCAAAAGATCTGTTTTGCGAAGGTCGGAGCAAACATCTTCGACACCCACTCTGGCCGGTACGAGATACTTGAGGCGGCCACGATCCGAGGAGTGGAGTCTCAGGGTATGATCTGCTCCGCGCAGGAACTGGGTCTGGGCGACGATCACTCGGGCATCATAGTCCTTCCCAACGACGCCCCCACCGGAACATTGTTGGACGAGTACTTGGGCGACACAGTCTTGGACCTGGAGCTGACCCCCAACCGGCTGGATTGCCTTTCGGTATTGGGAGTGGCGCACGAAGTGGCGGCCCTGACTGGAAAGAAGGTCAGAGAACCGGAATCTAGCTACCAAGAATCTGGAATTCCTATCGCGGAGCAGGTCAAGATCAGCGTAGCCGATCCTGACCTCTGCCGGCGCTACACCGCCAGCTTGCTTCAAGGCGTAAAGATTGGCCCGTCGCCCCAGTGGCTGCAAGACCGGTTGACCCGCGCAGGCCTGAGGCCCATCAACAACGTGGTGGACGTGACCAACTTTGTGATGATGGAGTACAACCAGCCGCTGCACTCCTTCGACTACGACTTGATCAAAGACGCCACTGTGATCGTCCGGCGGGCGAGGCCTGGCGAGACGTTAACCACTCTGGACGGCGTTGTGCGTAAGCTAAATACCGAGAACCTGCTGATCGCCGACGCCAACGATCCCATCGGCCTTGCTGGGGTGATGGGCGGAGCTAACAGCGAGATCAGCAACGGCACAGTGAATGTGCTTTTGGAGTCGGCCACGTTTAATGGTCCGAACAACCGCAAGACTGCCCAGTCGATGGATCTGCGGACCGAGGCCACGCTCCGGTTTGAGAAAGGCCTCCGCCCCGAGCTGGCGCCCATCGCCCTGCGCCGAGCCACCGGGCTGATCCAAGAGGTTGCTGGGGGAACCGTGGCGCCAGGCATCGTGGATATCGTCTCCAGTGAGGGCGTCGATGCCCCAGTGGTCCGGCTCAGCGTCAGCACCATCAAGCGGATGCTGGGTATGGAAGTGAAGATAGAGCAGGCACAAGAAACAATGGATGCTCTGGGCTTCACCTGGGAGACCACTGGTGAAGGTGAACTTAAAGTCACGGTGCCCTACTGGCGAAACGACGTAAACATCGAAGAAGACTTGGTTGAAGAGGTGGTGAGAATCATCGGCTACGATTCCGTTCCGACCACCATGATCTCCAGTCCCATCCCTGTTCAGCAACCCGTGCCGATCATGCAACTTCGAGACCAGGTTAGGGACCTGCTGGCCGCCTCAGGATTCCAGGAAGTGATCAATTACCCTCTGGTTACCCTGGAACAGTTGGAACAGGTCGAGCAGCTAGACCCATCCACTCTGCCTTTGCGCGTAGCCAACCCTATGAGCTCTGACCGAGAGTACCTTCGCACGACTTTGCAGGCTAGTTTGATGGCCAATCTGGCCTCCAACCAAGGGAATAGCGCCGGACCGTTCCGGATGTTCGAGGCGGGCCGGGTGTTCCTTCCGCGTGAGGGCGACCTTCCCGACGAACGGGAGACTGTCTCCGCAGTATTGGCTGGTCTGAGACACGAGCCGTCGTGGTTAGAGGATGAAAGCTTACTGGATTTCTATGACGCTAAAGGCGTGGTCGAGCAAGTGCTGGACCGATTGGGCGTCGCTGCCACATACGAGCCGTTTGACCACCCAGCGTTTCATCCGGGACGGTGCGCGAAGATCAATGCTGGCGACGTCGCGCTCGGTGTGGTTGGCGAGATTCACCCGTCGGTTATGTCGCGGGTAGGTTTGGAACAGCCGCAGGTTGCCGCCTTCGAGTTTGACCTAGATTCCATATTGTCCGTGCTGCCTGAGTCTCGACAGCAGTTCGAATCGTTGCCCCGGTACCCCTCGGCCACCCGAGATCTGTCCCTGATTGTGCCTGCCGGCGTGGCTGCTAGCCAGGCGACTGAATTGATCTTGCGCCATCGTGGCATAGACCGGGCAGAGTTGTTCGATATCTACGCAGGGGAGAATATCGCTGAAGGCTCCAAATCTCTTGCTTTTCACGTATACTTCCAAGCGAGGGACCGCACCCTGACCAATGAAGAGGTGAACCGTTCGTTGGACGGGCTGCTGCGGACCCTGGAGCGTGAATTGAATATCACGATGAGGGCCTGATTGGCCTATTCAATCAGCTCAAACTCTATGATTAAGACCGTAAACGTTAGCGTATATGACTAGTCACCAAAATCATGGCGCAGACCACGCGCCGCCAGTCCATTCCCATAGCCATGGCCGTCGCAGTTCCACTGAGGACATGCTCAGCGTAGAGCAAGCGTACGAGCGGGTGATGGCCAGCTTCCAGGCGTTGGAGGCTGAAGAGAAACCACTGCTTGATTGTATCGGGCAGGTGTTGGCAGAGGACATCCACTCGCCGTTGGCGCTCCCTCCGTTGGCAAACTCAGGGATGGATGGATACGCACTGCGCCAGATCGACATCGCGGGCGCGTCTCAGGAAAAGGCCAAGCACCTGAAAGTCATCGGTGTCGTGGCCGCGGGGCAGATGCCCGACAAGGCTGTCGCCCCAGGCACCGCCATACGAATCATGACTGGAGCCCCAGTGCCCGATGGCGCTGATACGGTGGTGCCATTCGAGGAAACTGACGAGATTCAGCGCAAACGAGAGGGCAAACCCCTGGACCAGGTGGCCATCTACGCAGATATGCCTGTGGGCTGCAACGTGCGGCCTTCTGGTGAGGATGTGACTTTGGGCGAGCTGGTGCTGGAGAAAGGCACCGTTGTGCGCGCTGCTGAGATTGGGGTTATCGCCTCGCTGGGCTTGGCTAAGGTCAAAGTCATCCGCCGCCCGGTGGTGGCTGTGTTGGCGACAGGGGACGAACTGGAGACAGCCGGAGCGCCTCTTTCTGGTGGCAAGATCTATGATGCCAACAGCATGAGCGTGGCGGCCGCGGTGTTGGCCAGCGGCGGAATCCCCAAGCTCATGGGCATCGCCAGGGATAACCTGGACGACCTGAATGGCAAGCTGGAGGCCACGGCAGGGGCAGATATGATCGTCACTTCAGCGGGCGTATCCAAGGGCGATTATGATATCGTAAAGGATGTGCTCAACCAGAGGGGTGAAATGAACTTCTGGTCAGTGCGCATGCGGCCGGCCAAACCCTTGGCGTTTGGTCATCTTGATGGCGATGGGGGCAAGGCCATACCCCTGTTGGGCCTGCCAGGCAATCCGGTGAGCGCCATGGTGGCATTTGAGATGTTTGCCAGACCCGCGATACGCACGATGCTGGGCAAGGATAGTGTGGCTCGACCCGTGGTCGAGGGTGTACTGACCGGGTCGATCCACAACGAAGATGGCCGTAGAGTTTACGCTAGAGTGGAAGTAGAGTTGAAAGACGGCAAATATCACGCTACTCCCACGGGGCCGCAGGGCTCAAATATATTAACTTCCATGTCCAAGGCCAACGGCCTGGCGATCTGCCCCGAGGATCTGCCCAGCAAGAATGCTGGAGAGACCGTGCAGATCATCATGTTGGACTGGAACGAAGAGGTGCAGATATGACGACTCCAGACCCGCGAACCGAAGAAGAGGTTGAGGAACAACCAGAACAAGACAATCCGATGTTTCTGATCAGCGTCGACCGGTTGAAGCAACTCGAACGCTCTCCCGTGCATCTAGTGGCGGGACGGCTGTCGCCGAACAGCCCTTCTAAGTCAAAGCCGGTGAGGGAACTGGGCGACGTGAAAGTCTTGATTCGCGAGATTGCCCAGAATTACAAGACCGACCCCGATTTTATCCGGGCGGACATGCCGGTGCAGGAGATTATCTTCCGTACGCTGCTGGCCCGGGGCAACCGGCCCATGTCGTTGAAGGACCTTCATTACGAGCTGACCGAGCGCTGGGCCACTCCCGTTCGGCCGATCGTCTTCACCCAAGAGCGGTTGCTTCGAATCTTGGATAGTGACACATATTATGGGTTCACAAGAAAATAGAGGTTCGTTCTTTTGCCTGGTTGCTCGACGGTAGCTTGCAGGATATAAAAAGTTCCCAGAATATAAAAAAGCCGGGGTGTTAAAACACCCCGGCTTTTTTTGTTTGTGCTGAGTTGTGCTGTTTAGGCCGCAGCCACTAGTTGCTCACTGGATAGCGCAACGAGCTTTTTGAAAGCCTCGGCATCCTGAACTGCCATGTCGGCCAGAATCTTCCGGTCCAGTTCCACTCCGGCTAGCTTCAGGCCGTGCATGAATTGGCTGTAGGTGGTGCCGGCTTCCCGGCAGCCTGCGCCGATGCGAACGATCCAAATACGGCGAAAATCGCCTTTGCGCTCTCTGCGGTGCCGGTAGGCGTAGCTCCAGGCGTGCATGACCGCTTCTTTGGCGTTTTTGTAATTGCGGGAAGACGCACCAACATAGCCTTTGGCCGCTTTGATTATCTTCTTATGGCGGGCGTGCTTAGTAACGCCACGTTTGACTCTAGACAAGGGTCATTCTCCGGTAGAGGTTTCTAGTTGAGGTTTCTGGGCTACCCGTAGGGCAGCATCTTCCGCAGCCGCTTGAAATCCGAAGAATCGACTGCCAGCTTGTCGGAAAACTTTCTGGTTACCTTGGTCGGCTTCTTCCGCCTTAGGTGGCTACTCATGCGCTTGCGGCGGAGTAGCTTTCCGGTGGCGGTGATGTGAATACGGGCCTTAGCCCCTTTGTGTGTTTTAATTTTTGGCATCGGCCATTTCTTCTACTTGATCCTGTTTATTATCGTCGGCGCCTTCCCCAGCCTTCTCTGTCTTGACCAAGGCCGGAATCAACACCATGGACAGCGCCCGACCCTCCATAGCTGGAGGTCGTTCCAAGCGCACTTCGTCTTTCAATTCGTCGGCCACCCTTTTCAGGACCGAAAGTCCCAACTGCTGGTGAGCAGCTTCGCGCCCGCGGAACCGTACCGTGAGCTTAACCTTGGAACCGTCTTCGATAAACTCGCGTATCTTGCGGGTTTTGGCTTCCAAGTCATGAGTCCCGATATTGGGCCGGAAGCGCACCTCTTTCTGTTCGGTGCTTCTCTGGCCTTTCTTGGACTCGCGTTCTTTCTTTGACGTCAGGTAAAGGAGTTTGCCGTAGTCCAGTAGCCTGCAGACAGGGGGATCAGAGTTGGGAGCTACCTCAACCAAGTCCACGTCGGCATCGCGCGCGAGTTGGAGCGCTCGTGAGAGATCCATCACACCGAGCTGGGCCCCTTCATCGCCGATGACTCTAACCTTGGGGCTGTTTATCCGCTCGTTGACCCGATATTGTCTAGCTATGCTCTGGTACCTCCGATAAAATCCTCGCGTTTTACGTGAAAGATAGGTGAAATCACTCTAGCATACGCCCTGTGGAACGTCAATCAGATTCCGGCGTGCGCCACGCCTGGCTAAGAACTGCGCCCGTACCTCTGTAACAGGCTGTACATTGCGTCTGCTCCGAACCCAATGGCGCTTATTGGAATACGCTCATTGGGACCATGTATCGTCGCCGCGAAATCAAGCTCTTCCGGCAACAGCATGGGCAAAAACCCATAAGTCTGGATGCCCAGGCGGGCAAATAGTCGACCGTCAGTCGCCGCCGGCATTAGCATCGGCACTGGGATGCCCTCCGGATCGGCCGTTTGCAAAACGGCGCTGAGGGTGTCAAACAGTCCCATATCGGGCTGTCCCGGTCCTTTATCGTGCCGCAGAATCTCGAGATTGGCGCCCCTTCCGCCAATCTCTCCAAGCTCTGCGATAAGTACGTCTGGATCAAGACCGGGCAGTAGGCGTCCGTCAAGGACGACAGACACTTCATCGGGAGCGACATTTATCTTCTCGCCGCCGCGTACCACTGTGGGAGTGACAGTGTTACGGAACAGAGGACTGAAGGTGCGGCCCTTGGTTCCCAAGAGCTTCCCTAAGAGCGTCAGGGTAGTGGCAGTGAATCGCGGGTTGAGGAGCGCGCCTATTCCGGCGCGGGCCGGCCTGGGCAGGTGTTTGCCGATGGCCTGAAACATCATCCGAGCTTCGGGCGTGACATGGATCGGTAATTCCCGGGACTGGACCCGCTGTAGAAACTTGGACATTCCCAATATTGGATTGTCCTGCTGCGTTAGTGACGCATGGCCACTCGAACCTAGAAAAGTGGCGCGTAGGTGGCAAACTTGTTTCTCAGCGACCATGATGGGGTAGAACCTGCGACGGCTCAAGTTGAAGCTGAAACCGCCAAATTCTCCGATTGCGTATCTGCCTCTGTGGAACTGCTCGGGGTGGTTCTCGATCAGGTACCCTGCCCCGTGATCCCCACCGGCTTCCTCGTCGCAAACCACAGCCAGCACGATGTCGCCTGCGGGAGTCAACTTGTCCGCCTTGGCGCGTGTCAGAGCGTAGAGCATCATGGCGATGCCGCTCTTCATGTCCAACGAGCCCCGGCCCCAGAGATAACCGTCTACCACATCGCCGCCAAATGGAGCTTGCCGCCAACGGGCCGGGTCCGCAGGCACTACATCGACATGGCCTTGGAGCAGCAGTGGAGGCGCGCTGCCGTCCCCGGGAAGCCGGGCGATGAGATTGGGACGATCGGGTGACTTGCCGAGCACCTGGTTCTGGATACCGGCGCCGTCTAGAAGCGACTTTATGTGCTGGATGCACTGAGCTTCGTTGCCAGGCGGATTGGAGGTATTGAAACGCACCAGCCGCTCGGTCAATGCAACGGGGTCTAGATGATTGGAGGCAGGAACTGAGGAGGGAGTTTCGGACACGGTTTATCCCGGCGAAAGGGTTTATTCGTCGTCGGGGTCGTCGTCAAGGTCCAGGTCTGAATCGGCGTCTAGGTCCATGCTTGAATCCTGGTCTCGATCCAAGCCCTGAAGGAATTCTTCGACCATTGGTGAAAGGGAAGTGGCCGATGGGCCGTCTGGCCGATTCTCCCGGTCGTACCGTTCTTCCAGCCGTTGCAAGAGACCGGCGACCTCCGAAGTCTCGGTGACGATGTTCTGCAGCGAGGCGTACTGCTGACGGCCCCGTTCTTGGTCTGCCAAACGGCTGGGCAGTCCGTAGATGGTGCAGAGAATCTCCATCAAACGCGCCGTTCCGGTGAAGTCCTCTTCAACCTGGAAGTATTGGGGCAGGTGGACCACGTAGATCCGGGTCTCGATGCCCATCTCTTCAGCGGTATTCGAGATCAAATAGGTGATTGTGGTGGGGCCTTCATAGTCGCTGGGGCGAACGCCAACCAGCTTGTATTCCTCTTCGTTGTTGGCATCTACGGTACCCCCCGAGACCAAAAGCTGGCGGGTGTGGGGCACCATGTCGTACATCGCTCCGATCATGGAGTAACGCTTGACCCCAAAATGCTTGAGCACTTCGATTATCGAGTCGGTGTAGTCCTCGCCGTAGAGGTGGGGTTCCAACAGATGCAGGGTGATGAGGTCCGGGCCGTGCTCGCGGACAGAGGCGCTGACGGTGGTGGACGGTATGCTGTACTCCCTAACTCCCTGTTTTATGACCGACTTCGGCCGGTAGCGGGTGAAGTCGTAATATCGCCCCGGTTTAACCAGCCGCCCAATCTCCTGGGACTCGAGATGGCGTTCAAGTCGCCGGAGTGCCAAGGTCCCCACATTGCCAACGTCGATCCACGGCCGTAGAACAGCGAGCACGTGGGGGTCTTTAAGCTCGGGCAGAGGCTCTGGGAATTCGAAATCACCGATGCGCATGTTCTTAGTGTGACAGTGCCGATTTGGTTTTTCAAGGGCACGTAATTCAGGCTAGGGGTATTTCGGAATCCGGTTTTCGCTGGTCGCAACGCCGTGTGTCGAAAACCCGAAGTTTGATATCATTCGTAGCTAGAGAATAAGGCTAGTTCTCGGCCTGGCTTATTCTCAGACTCGGTCCCATAGACACCTTAAAGAAGAGCGAATGCGGATTATCAATCTAGCACTCCTGATCTCTATACTGGCAATCTTCTTCATTGTTGCCTGTGGTGGCGGTTCAGCTACATCAGATTCATCCGGAGACGGTGAAACTGTTAAGAACGTGGCGTCCGAAGTTTCCGAGGCTCTTCCCATCTGGCGTTATGTGAACAGCGGCTGGGTTTCGCCGATGAACGAGCCGGCTACAAACGCGATATCACGGGAACTCAGAGCAGCGGTGATCACCAGCGCCCAGGAGATGGAAGAATTCAACCGAACCGTGGTTAGTAAACGGATGAATGGAACCAGCGCTAGTCTGAGTCGACCTGAATTCCCCGATTCGGTTGTCCTAGTCGCTTATTTGATGTGGCTGCCGGTTCAAGGAGACCCACTTTCGGTTGTCGGTATAGATGTTGTTGGAAATCGAGCCGTGGTTGAACTGGAGCTAGACGATGATTCCCAGGGCCGGGAATACCCTTATCTGTACGCCCCTATGACCATGGTCACGGTGGACCGATCGGAGTTCCCTGGCGAGGGGCAGATCGAGTTTGAATTCAGGCTGGACGACGAAACCGTGGCCACAGTCACCGACAACCTGGAATAGCTGGGGCGATACGAATATGTCGTGATGCATAAATGGGCGGGTCTAAAACTCGCCCATTTATCTTCCGTGCCAATTTCTAATTGGTCGGTGGAACTTGACTTGCCATCCATCCTGAGATGACTGAAAGGCGTTTCTGGAGGTGAGCTAGGTGACTCCAGCCGTGGATGACGATGCGGCGCCGCCGCTGCCCGCCTAACATTGACCCATCTCCATCAGGCGGCCTTCCCGCCAGCCAACTTGGCCAGCCCTGACGGTCAGGAATGTGTCCAAGCGGACCTGGCCTTCTTGGTAGTGTCCGGCGGAGTCGCTCCACTTGAAGTTGCCTTCCAGCATGTCGAACACGGAGGCGTCTCCGCTCATTCCGACCGCCAGGGAGCCAATGGTACTCTCTAACCCCAGCACCTTGGCTGAAGTGCTGGTGGCGGCAGCGACGGCGTCGGGCAATGACATACCCATGGCGTGGAACTTGCTCACCAGGTCATTCATCTTGTAGACGGTGCGGCCCGGTGGCGGATTATGTATATCAGTGCTGATGGTGTTGGGAGGCAGTCCTTGTTGCATCGCAGCCTGAGCGACCTCAACATCGCAATGGACCCCGGCGTGGGCAACGTCCATAATGACACCGCGTTCGGCGGCTTCTCTAACCTCGGGGCGGATCTTCAGATTCCGGTCCAATATATTTTCCGGTAAACCATTGAAGGCGTGGGTGGAGATGTCTCCCGGACCGAGAAACTCCAATATGTCGGGCAGCCGGATCGGCGTGCCACTGACATGGACCATCAACCTGGTTCCGGACTGATCGGCGATCGCCCTGGCGGCCTTCATGGCGGCGTGAGCGTTCCAGGTGGCTACCGCGTTGAAGTGCATCCGAACTTTGACCCCGAGGCAGAAGCCTGGGTTGTCTTTTATCGCATCTGAGGTCCGGTCCACGTCAATCATGCGCATGTCGTGGAGTCCGCCGCCCAAGAGAGCATTGTTAGCCAGACCCACCCCGCTCACGTGTAGAAACGCGAGTAGGCGCGTTCGGTGGGCTGGAAAGACATAGTCGCGCATCGCTTGGTAGTTCAGGCATCCCGCGCTGCCCGCGTCTATGCCGGTGGTAGTGCCCGAAGACAAGCAAATCTCATCAGGATGAACCGCTGTCGGGTTGCCGCCATGGTAGAAGTGACCGTGAAGGTCGATCAATCCAGGCGTTACGAGCTTTCCGGTCACATCGACGGAGTTGGCGGCCGCCGCGGCGTCGATGCGCTCGGCAACCTCGGCAACTAATCCGTCTTTGAAGGCAATGTCCCGGCGCTGATTGATACCCTGAGCCGGGTCCAACAGGGTTCCCCCAGTCAGCAACAAGTCGTAGGCAGGGGCGGTAGTCATTTGCTTCCCCTAGTTCGGATTGGTAAAAGGGTCATTCTGAAGAACCTTCCACAGAACCCTCAGTAGAACCTTCAGAAGAAGGTTCCGTGTCACCGGCTGGGTTTGTCTCCCAGCCGAGCTCAATGTTGGTTTGGGTAACTTCTGTGTAATTCATGCGCCTGAGGCGTGGATACACCTGAATCTTGGGGCTTTCCAGGTCTTGATCAGTGATCTCGGCAGATTCTTCGAGATCGTTGATGCCCCATTTTTCGATGGCTTCGTCCATCAATTTCTGGACAATCTGGGGTGACCGGCCTTCCAACCTTCCCAGATGATAGGCCAGGGTTACGGCCAATTGGTTCTGGGTGATCTGCTCAAAGGCGTCGTTGGCCTTCAGATCGGCGGGCATGCCTCCCGATTGTTCCAGAATATCGTCGAGCACCTGACCCGTGATGTCGGTCAGGCCGCCCAACTCGATCTCGTGCATGTATCCGGTCAACGCATCCGTCAATTCGACGACGCCCTCTGCCGGCAACACGCCGTAAACTTCTTCAGGGATATGTTCGTGGGAATGCTCTGTTGCCATAATGGCTGTCTCTCATTACTCGACGGGCGGATGTTGGGCATGACGGACGGCCACTATTTTAACATGCTAGGGAAGAGGGGGCGGAATCAGACGCTGAAATCGGGTGCAATAGGCTCTGATTCAGTACTGGAATCAGTACCCAGTCGCCAAAGTCGTCAGCGTCCGTAGTATGGGACCAATGACCGTCCAGAGGATGCCCAGACCCAGGGCGCAGTCCAACATGACGATGGCTACCAGCAGGGCCGGGCCGTTGCGCTGCACTTTGCTGTAGGCGGCAAAGTGCTCGGATGGGACGAATCCGGCCATGACTCGGGAGCCGTCCAAAGGGGCCAGGGGAATCAGGTTGAATATCCCCAGCAGCAAGTTGAAGAATATGAGCAGCGCTAGGATGTCGGCAATGCCGTCGCTAAGTCCTCCGGTCATCACATAGGCCACCCGATCCAGGGATAATCCGGCTGGAACCAGCAGCCCCGCCTTGAACGGGATCGCCAACAGGAAGGCGACGATCAGATTGGACAGCGGTCCCGCAGCGGCCACCAGCGCAGTATCAGTGTGCCCGCGTGATAGCTGCTTTGGGTCTACTGGAACCGGCTTGCCCCAGCCAAATCCGGCGGCGAGTATCATGATCGTGCCGCTGGGGTCAAGGTGACGCTTTGGGTTGAGACTCAGGCGGCCCAAACTCCGTGCGGTGTTGTCCCCAAGCCCGGTGGCCACCAAGGCGTGGCTGAACTCGTGGACGGTGACGGCGGTGACCAAAGAAAAAGCGATCAATACCGCCAGGCGCACAAAACTAGAAGGGTCGTCCTGAAGCAGTTGGAAGGAACCCAGAAGCATTGGCTAAGCCGTATCGGGGGCGGCTATTCGTCGTCCTCGTCTGGCTCAGGGGCCGACTCTTCTGCCGGAGGAGCATAGGCCGCACCGGGCAGGATGGCGTTGGACCTGCCAGATCGCTGCGGACCGGGTTTGGGCATGGCCAACAACGACTTTTGCAGCGACTCTAACGCTTCTTTGCCGACGGAAACGTCCAGCACCAGACCGCTGATCCCGGCAGTGCGTATGATCTTTAAGTCATCGGCCTCGGGTGGTTCAGTGATCTCGGCCAGAAGATACTTGCCAAGACGTGCGCGGACCCGGGCGACCTTGACCAGATCGTCCAAGGTCCAAGAGGACGATGCACCGGGGAGGGGTAGTAGTACTGCATCCACCGGTAGCGAGTTTATGTCTCTAAGGTCTTCGACATCAGAGGCAGGGTCCACGACCAAAACCTTGGCGGAGTCCTCGGATGCCACAGCCCCGATTGAAGTGCCTTTAAGCTGGAAGGTCAACAACCCACAGCCTCCTTCCAGGTAGCTGTTGGCGTCCTCGGAACTTAGGGAATCAGTCCGGATCCCCCAGATGACCTTCGACAAGGCTTCTTTCAACTCGCCGACTTGAGACGGACCCGTTAGGCCTGAGATTATCACCCCGTCCGGAGATACGCCGGCGGCAGTGGCAGCGCCTGATTGATGGTTGCTGGAGACTTGGACGATCAAGGCCAATCCCGGCGTCTTCTCGGCTCTGGCCGGCCCAAAACCCATGCGGGCGGGTGCGCCTTCGATTATCTCTTCCAGACGGTCAATAAATTTACTCATTTGGTCCATAACTCGGTCCCTGTAGGTCAGGCAACCTAGTCCCTGTTAGGTAGATAGATTACGGGCAGTGCCGGGCTATGATCTGGTCCGGGTTAGGAATCGGCCCTTGGTCACGCACCCGGCTGATTATACCCCATAGTCGATTGCACCGGCAGGGCCAAAGAGAGGATTTTCTTTATCCTTACAGTGTCGCTCCACAGGTCTGGGGCGTAACGAAACCGGATCCAAAGCGCGAGCATCAGGGCCAGTAGGGCCAAGGCTCGCGATTCCTCGCGTCTTGGACTGGTTTAACCGTTGTACCGTTGTAACCCGAAGCCTGTCATTGCTCGGTTTTGTTGGCGTGCCGTATAATTGCCCCAATAGGAAACCGCCAAGCGAATGGCGAGGTTTAGGTAGATTTCAAGAAATGCTTCTAACTGTGGACGTTGGCAACAGCATGGTCAACTTGGGCGTGTTCGACGACGAACGTCTAGTGGCTAACCTACGGGTATCGACCGACTCCCGACGGTCGTCGGACGAGTACGGCCTGATGCTTCGAGACCTCCTAGCTTTGAACGGCATCGATCGGACGGTGATTACCGATGTGTGCATGTGCAGCGTTGTCCCCCCGTTGACGGGGGTGTTCGAAGAGCTTTCTGAGACTTATTTCCAAGTGAAGCCCTTAACGGTCAATGCTGGGGTCAAGACGGGCCTGCAGATCAACTATGACAACCCACGGGATGTGGGCACGGACCGGATCGTGGACGCGGTAGCGGCCATAGAGCTGTACGGCCCACCAATCATCATTGTGGATTTCGGAACCGCGACCGTGTTCGATGCCGTCTCAAGGGATGGGATCTATCTAGGTGGGGCGATCTCTCCCGGTATAAATGTGGCCGCTGAGGCGCTGTTCTTGAACACCTCCCAACTGCGTCGGGTGGAATTGGTTGCTCCTGCATCGGCTATCGGCCAAAACACCACCGAGGCGTTGCAGTCGGGCTTGGTGCTTGGTTACGCCGGTCTGGTCACGGGCCTGGTGGGCCGATTCAAGAAAATCTTAGGGGATGATGCCAAGGTTGTAGGCACCGGAGGATTGGCGGGAATCATCTCCAAAGTTGCCGATGTGTTTGACGACATCAATCCTGATCTGACTCTCATCGGGTTGCGGCTGATCTATGAAAAGAACCAGGGAAGAACCAGGGAAAAACCCAGGCCGTCTCCCCAGGTATCGGATTAACTCATGGCAGGACTACTGACGGGTAAACACGTAGTCTTGGGCGTCACCGGCAGTATCGCCTGCTACAAGGCGTTGGACCTGGCCAGCAAACTGGTGCAGGCCGGGGCCTTGGTCGATACCATCATGAGTTATGGCGCCACACAGTTCGTCACGCCCCTGGCCTTTCGCAGCATCACCCACCGGGCGGTGGTGACCGACTCCTTCGACGCCGATTCCGAATACAGCGTTGAGCATGTTGCCTTGGCCCAGCAGGCAGACGTAGTTGTCGTAGCCCCGGCCACCGTTCACTGTATCGCCAAGCTGGCACTTGGTCTGGCCGACGACCCGTTGACGACCACGATCGTGGCCGCCAAGGCGCCGCTGGTTGTGGCTCCGGCCATGGACGGCAATATGTACGACCATCCCGCCACCCAGGTCAACCTGGCAACGCTGAAAGATCGTGGTGTCGTCATTGCCGGGCCCGGCACAGGCAGATTGGCTTCTGGCCTGACTGGAGTAGGTCGCTTGCTGGAAACCCCGGAACTATTGGGTTACATCACTTATGCCATGGGGAAAGACGGTGATCTGGCCGGGAGGACAGTCGTGGTTAGCGCTGGGGGCACGATGGAACCCATCGACCCGGTTCGAGTGATTACCAACCACTCCTCAGGCAAGATGGGCTACGCCTTGGCCGAGGCCGCCCGTGACCGCGGAGCCAACGTGGTGCTGGTGACCGCTCCCACCAATCTCCTTGACCCGGCCCTGGTAAAAGTAGTCCAGGTGCGAACCGCCGAGCAGATGGGGGAGGCTGTCCGACTTCACGCCAAAGATGCAGACGCGTTAATCATGGCTGCGGCCGTGGCCGATTACCGTCCAGCGGTGGAAGCCAAACAGAAGATCAAGAAGAACGACGACGATCTCAACATCCGGCTGGCCAAGACCGAGGATATCCTTAAGACGGTTAAGGGAGATTTCGTGCGGGTGGGATTCGCCGCCGAGAGCGAAAACCTGATCGAGAACTCCAAGGCCAAGGTGGGCGGCAAGAATCTGGACCTGATAGCGGCCAACGACATCACCGCCGAGGGTAGTGGGTTCGGCTCCGACACCAACAAAGTCACGCTCATCGGCCGTGATTTGTCTGTCGAAGAACTGCCGTTGCTGACCAAGTACGAAGTCGGCAACCGAATCTTAGACCGCGTGAAAACCCTGTTCCGAGACTGATTCCAGGATCGGCCACTGGCCGCCCGTTTTCTCGCTCAGTTCCTCGCGTGGTTTCTCGCCCAGTTTCAGTTAACCCGGCAGTTCTACTTCAGCCCGTCCAAGAACGCTGTAACGGCGTCGTTGAATACCTTGGGTTTCTCCATCTGAGGGCGGTGGCCGCAATTGTCGATCGATTTCAGGGTGGCGTTGGGCAGAAATTTCGCGTACATCTCGCCGCACTCTACCGGAACGATCGCGTCCTGTTTCCCCCAAACAACCAGCGTCGGAATCTTCACTCCGCCTAGATAATGAGGCAGGCTGGGATTGTGGAGATAAGGCTTCCAGCAGAGCCTGGACAGCATCACTTTGTTGGAGTGGATGATATTGGCCTCTGCGGGAGTCCGCTCGGCGGTGAAATACTCGTAATCGGGTACCTGAGAGGGATCGTGAAACCCGAGCTTTAGACGGGTTTCGTCAGAGACCATGAATACCTCGGTGATCTCTCCCTTCTCGGGACGGACACCAGCGGCGTCGACCAGAACCAAGCCTTTGATGTTGTGTTGGTCCATGGCCGCCATCTCAGCGGCAATCCAACCGCCGAGGGAATGCCCGACAAGCACGTACCCATCTAAGCCTAGAGTCGCAACTAGATCATGGGTGAAGTGGGCTACGTCGGTGACGGTGTACAACCATTCAGGCCGCTGAGTGCCGAAGAACCCAGGATGAGACGGGGCATACACGGTGAATCGCTCAGCCAACGGGCCGGTTGTCGGGTCATAGGTGCCGAAACCCTCGCCGCCGTGCAAAAACAATAGGGGCGGTCCTGAGCCGCCCTTGTGCATCTCGACTTCGTGGCCCGAAACCTTGACGGTCATTTGGTTGTCGGTCTTCAATAGAGTCATGATCTGTTCCTCGTCTTTAGGCGTATTCGCCGCAGCGAACCTGTATCCGATTGTCGTATATGACCACCAATCTATTATCTGAGGCTGGCGTTCGGCACCACGATTCTGGTACAAACCGATGTGGATGTCAAGTTGGCTGCCACGCCCCAGATCCACCGCCTGCGGTGGGTGCGGCCCCTCTCGGGGGGTTCTGGGGCGAGGAAGCAGTGGTGGAACGGGTGTAGCGAGACGCGAGCGGGCCAAATGCGCCACTGAAACGGGGGATGCGGCC
>JAQBXL010000046.1 GCA_027624135.1 Chloroflexota bacterium | reverse complement strand
GACCAGTTGTTTTGGGCTTTTACGCTTGGCAGTACCGTGGTTGCCCTATGAAAGCGGGGGGTTGAGCGCATCAGGCCGCATTTGACATCCTTGGAATGCGTGACTATAGTTGGCGCCATCCCAGAGGGGGCTATATCTAGGAAAGTCGGTTTGATTTGGGAAATCCCGGCTTAGGGGAGGGAGTAGAGGTAGAGGTAATGAATCCTCAGTCCAGTGGATCGTTTGGACGGCCTGGCAATAACGAATCTTTGGTGCTGCGGCTGACCTACGGCGACATCAGTTTTCTTTTGACGGCGGACATAGAGGCTGAATCGGAGGGCCTCTTGGCGTCTCGAGGCACTGGAATACAGAGCACAGTTCTGAAGGTCGCCCACCACGGCAGCAAGACCTCATCCATCGCTGGGTTCATAAACGAGGTTGGTCCGGCGGCGGCGCTGATATCGGTGGGAGAAGGCAATCCCTACGGCCATCCCAATGAGGAAGTGTTAGGCCGGCTACAGGCACACACCGGCGGAGAAAACCTCTACCGAACCGACCTCGACGGCGACGTTGAGTTCGTCACAGACGGCGCGGAGTTGTGGGTAACAACCGAACGTTAACGCCGGTTCAGAAGCAAATCCCAGGGATGCTTCAGGAAGGCTTAAGGTATACTGGATTTCGCTGCCTAGACCAGTTTCAACCTGCTCTGCCTCATTGAAGTTTTTTTGTCTGGTGGGCAAACGACCCAAAACCCCAAAACAAGGAACCAACGACAATTGTCTGAATATATAAGACCCGACGGACGTTCCTGGGACCAACACCGTCCGACCATAATCACGCCCGATTATCAGAAATATGCCGAAGGATCGGCATTGATCGAGATGGGCAACACCAAAGTGCTTTGTGCCGCGTCCCTAGAGGAAAAGGTGCCGGGGTTTCTGCGAGGCCAGGGCAAGGGCTGGGTCACCGCCGAGTACTCCATGCTGCCCCGGGCCACCAACACCCGGAACTCTCGTGAGCGGGACTCAGGCAGGCCTAGCGGACGCTCGCAAGAGATTCAACGGCTGATTGGCCGCGCGCTACGGTCAGTCACAGACCTGGAAGCCCTCGGCGAACGAACCGTTCACATCGACTGCGATGTGATACAGGCCGATGGTGGCACGCGGACCGCTGCCATCACCGGCGCCTACGTTGCCCTGCAGCAGGCGTTGCAGATGTTGGTGAAGAACCGCGTGCTGACCAAACTGCCATTGCTGTGTCCCGTGGCGGCGATCAGCGTGGGCATATTTAAAGGGGAACTGCTTCTCGACCTCTGCTATGAAGAGGATTTCGTAGCCGACGTGGACTTCAACGTGGTCCTGACCGCCGATGGGGGTTTGGTCGAACTGCAGGGGGCCACTGAGGCAAAACCCTTCCTGCGCCACCAGGTTGAAGAGGTATTGTCATTGGCCTCCCGTGGCATGGAACCGTTGTTTCGTATCCAGCGTGAGGCGGCCAAGAGTTTCCAGTGATGATGCAAACTCTTCTCAGCATATTCAGAGACTATATTCCCAGGCCCGGTATCAGGGTGTATCTGGCTGTGCTGATATCGGTTGCTCTTGTCGCCGTCGCCTGCTCCGGCGAGGACCCTGCTTCGACGGAAATTCCGGATGCAACGGCAACGAATCCTAGCCCGACATCGATAATCGGAGACGGCGACGTTGGCATGCTGCAATTGCCCAACATTGCCGACACGGTGGAGCGGGTGCGCCCGGCGGTGGTCTCGATCGTGACCGAGGTTATAACTCAGAATGGATTCGGCCAATTGCGGTCCAGCTTCGGCAGCGGCACCGGCGTCATCTTTGATCAATCAGGGCTGGTGTTGACCAACAACCACGTGATCGAAGGGGGCGCCGAGGCCACGGTGACTCTGGATGATGGAACCCAGATCGCGGCAGAAGTGGTTGGCGCCGACCGGCTATCTGACCTTGCCGTGTTGCGGCTGCCCGGTGACGGTTATTCGTCATTACCCCTACAGGAAGGGGAAGACCTGCGGGCTGGTGATTGGGTCATTGCCATCGGTAACGCCCTCGCGCTGCCGGGAGGTCCCACCGTCACAGTGGGAGTTGTCTCGGCCTTGGGGCGGTCTATCGAGGCTTCGCCAGGGGTCACGCTTTACGACCTGATTCAGACCGACACCTCGATCAACCCCGGCAATAGCGGTGGCCCGTTGATCGATCTAGGCGGACACTTGATTGGAATCAACACCGCAGTGCTGCGTGGCACCGGCCAAAACGGGGGAATCGCCGTGGAAGGAATCGGATTCGCTATAAATATTGATACCGCACAGCAAGTTGCACAACAATTGGTCGAGTCGGGGCGTGTCCGGTGGGCTTATATGGGTGTCGACCTAACTGATCTGCTTCCAGAGGTCGCCGCCCAAGTGGGCTTGCCCATCCGTGAAGGCGTGGTTATTCGGTTTGTGGCCGACGATGGCCCATCGGACCAGGCAGGATTCCTAGCCGGTGACATCGTGGTGAACATTGGAGGGCATGACGTCGCTACCGTGTCGGACCTGACCCGGCTTTTGAGGCAGGAATTCAACGTCGGTGAGAAGGTTCAGGTGAAAGTTTACCGGACAGCTACCGGAGACGGCGAACGTAAGACACTGACTCTAGAATTTGGAGAGCGGCCTCGCCAGTGATCTAGTCCCACTCCCCCGCCACAAAAATAGGAGCATGCCGATCAGGTGGGCATGCTCCTATTTTTGTGGCGGGGATTCTATTGAGGATTAAGCGGTCTCGACCCCATCCACGTCTAAGATCACGGTGGGGATATCCAACTCCCGAAGCCCAGACTCTATCTGCTGACGGTCGCCGACAACCAGTATCTTCAACTGGTCGGGGCGGATCAATTCCTGGGTGATCCGGTGCACCTCGTCCAAGGTCACGGCTTCGACTCTTGCCCTTACCGATTGTAGGTAATCGTCGGGTAAGCTGAATTGAACTATCTGGAGCACCTGCCCCATGATGGCGCCCGGACGCTCGAAGTTGGCCGGGAAGCCGCGCAAAACAGCGGCTTTTGCATTGGCCAACTCTTCCTCGCTGATCGGGCGGGAACCCCTGACCTCATTGAACTCCTTCAGAGTCTCAAAGACCGATTCCTTGGTGACCTCGGTCTGCACCGCGCCGCCAGCCAGCATCAATGATGGACCTCGATGCCATTGGACATGAGATTGGTAACCGTAACTGTAGCCCTTGTCTTGGCGCAGGTTCTGATTCAGACGGGCGGAGAACTGCCCGCCGAATGAGTAGTTCATCAGCGTGAGTCCCAGGTAGTCAGGATGACTTCTGGGTATGGTTGTATGGAGGGCACGGATGACCGATTGAGGCGCTCCAGGCCGGTCCACCAGGTAAATGGTGGCCGCGCCGTTGGACGGCTCCACTGGCACGCGGCCGTTGGCTGACGGGTTGCCCGCCTTCCAGCCGCCGAATACATCTTCCGCACGCTGTACCGCTTCGTCGATACTGATGTCACCGACCACGATCAGGTTGGCCGAGGCGGGTCCATAGTCGCGGGTGAACTGTTGCACCAGGTCGTTGCGGGTCAACGCCCCGATCGAGCTTTCGGTGCCTGATAACGGGTGACCATAGCCCGAGTCCTTGTTGAAAACCAGACCGGCCATCAACTGTTCGGCCACCGCGTTGGGTTCGTCTTTGCCACGGCGAAGTTCGGTCAAGTGCTCCCTGCGGACTCGCTCCAGTTCGTGGTCTGGGAAGTTGGGGTTGAGCACCAGATCGGCAGTCAGTTCTAGGGCTGTAGGCCAATGCTTGGTCAGCGTCTCTGCGGACAGCAGGGTGTATTCCCGGCGTCCTTCCGCCGAGAGGCGGGAGCCGATGAACTCAAAGGCCTGGGCGATCTCCATGCTGGTCTTGTTGGTGGTGCCCTCGGGTAGCATCTGAGCGGTGAATCCGGCCAGTCCTGGCAGGCTTGCCGGGTCCTGGGAGGCTCCGGCGTCCATCAGTAGTCCAAAGGCCACTATCGGGAGACCCCGCTGTTCCACTACCGAGACTCCCATGCCATTGGAGAGCTTGGTTCGGTTTGGGGATGGCGGCGTGAAAACAGGTTCGCTCCGAGGAGTCGGCATCACTGTTCGATCGACCGTTGTTGTGCTTGCCGACAGGGTTGGCTCAGGCAATACCCGCAGCCGTACTTGGTTGTCACCCAAGACGGTCTCTGCCACCCGCATGATGTCTTCTCGGGTAACGGACATGTACCGGTCCAGGCTGGTGTTGATCAGGTCGGGATTGGACGAAAAGACGCTGAAGTGATTAAGCTGGTCGGCCTTGCCGCCAAACCCGCCGATGCGAGCCAATTGACGGAAGTGGCTGGCTTCGATGCTGTTCTTGACCCGCGTTATCTCTTCGTCAGTGGGTGGCTCCTTGAGGAACCGGGCCATTTCGGCATCGGCGGCTGCTTCAACCTCGGCTAGTTCATGGCCTTCGGCGGCAGTTACCTGGAGGAGGCACTGGCCTGAGATCTCCGAGGAATGGTAGCGCATGACTGCGCTCTGGGCGATCTGCTTCTCGTAGACCAAAGACCGGTGCAGACGCGAGGTCATCCCATCGGACATGATGGCTTGGTATAGCTCCAGAGGCGCATCGTCGACGTCGCCCTCGGGAGGAGTCGGCCAGGCAACGTAGGATCTGGGCAGGGTTACTTTGTCTCGCATCTCCAGTTCGATCCGGCCGGATAGACCGGAGTCATGCCGTCCCTTGCGGGGGACAGATTCGCCGGGAGGGAGGTCGCCGAAGTAGCGGTTGACCATCTCCAGCGCCTCTCCCATGTTGATGTCTCCCGCGATGGACAGACTGGCGTTGGTCGGGGAGTAGAACCGCTTGAAGAAGTCCTTGATGTCGTCCAGCTTGGCGGCGTCCAAGTCTTCTTCCGATCCAATCGTCATCCAGTGGTAGGGATGGGGCAGCGGATATAGGGCCTCTTGCAGATGCCAATGGGCCATGCCGTAGGGCCGGTTCTCATAGGATTGGCGACGCTCGTTCTTGACCACGTCCCGTTGGATATCGAATCGCTGCTGGTCGAGGGCGTCCAGCAGGAACCCCATGCGGTCAGCTTCCAGCCAAAGGGCCAGTTCCATGTAATTGGTTGGCACGTCTTCCCAGTAGTTGGTCCGGTCGGGGGTGGTGGACCCGTTCAGGTTGGCGCCGGCTTTTTGGAGCGGCTCGAAGTGGCTGCTGTTGTGGTGCTTGGAGCCTTCGAACATCACATGTTCAAACAGATGGGCAAATCCAGTCCGGCCCATTTCTTCGTCTTTGGAGCCCACGTGGTACCAGACATTTACGGCCACCAGTGGAATCGTGTGGTCTTCGTGGAGTATCACATCCAGTCCATTGGACAGTGTGTGTTTTTCAAAGGAGATGGTTACCATCTGCAGAAATCCTTGGGTGCTTAAGGTTGGGTTCTTTCAATCATCTTACGGTGGGTCACCGCCGTTGTAAACCAAAGTCGGACCTTGGAAATCTTGCCAGGTTGGCGATTAGGAACATCTGGTTTGCCCTACTCGGTGGCCAAAAACAAATAGGCTCCGGACTACTGTCCGGAGCATATTTTTTCTAGTCGCTGACGGCTGTAAGCTGATAGCTGAGGGCTAGGCGCCGTCCTCTTTGTGCTGGTAGTAATTCTCGTTGGTCCGCTCCGAGATGGGAGATGCGGCCTGGTTCTTGGCGATCTCTTCGGCGTTCCAAAGATGGGAGAAATTCAGCGCCCGAGGGCAGTGGCCGTAGGCCTCTTCAACCTCAATCAACATCCCCTGGAGATGCCTTGAGTTGTCGTCGGTTTCGTAGAGGGACAGCTCGATTTCTTTACGTCCGAGTTCTTCTTTGCTGACGATTGATACTTTCCCGTTGACCCTGACCGTGTCGTTGATCCCCGGTATGAAGAAGATCAGCCCGATGTAGGGGTTGTCGTCGATGTTCTGGTAGGACTGGAAGAGCCGGTTGCCAGCCACATCTGGAAACAGCAGGTGCTTCTCGTCGAGAACCTTGACGAAGCCCGGCTTGCCGCCCTTGGGTGAGGCATCACAACGGCCATCGTCGCCAGTGGTGGCCATGACGGCGAATGGAGCGTTTTGGATGAATTCCTGGACGTAGGGAGTCAGGTGGGCCTTGAGTTTAAGAACTGCGCGGTCGGATGGCGGGCCGAATGTTTCATTGAAGCGGCTATCACCGACGATCTGCCCGGTGCTTGTAGTAGTCATGGCAATCGACTCCTCAAACTTTATTGTGTAGGGCCCAAGTAGAGCCAGTCTGTTAGGTCTGATTCTAATTGCCAGGTCGTGATTCAGCAAGGGCTTCCGCGGCTACTTCGGCCATGGCCGCCGCCAAACGTTGGCAGTCCTCCATGGTTCGGATACCCACCCGGATATACTCGGGGAGCCCGAATGACGTGCAGTCCCGCACCACGATGCCTTTAGCCAGCAATTGGGACCGCCATCTTGGGGCGTCTCCTACCTTGACCAAGAGAAAGTTTGCTGCGGATGGGGGCACTTCCAGCCCCAGTTCCCCGATTTCGGCGGACAGGTAATTCTTGGCGCGGTACACGGCCTCCCTGGCCCTGGGTAGATATTCGGTGTCCTCCAGAGCGGATATCCCTGCCTTCTGGGCCAGGCCGTTGACGCTCCAGTCGGGTTGGTAGGACCGGAGTCGGGAAACCACGTCCTCGGAAGCCAGAGCATAACCCAGGCGAAGGGCGGTCTGGGCGTAGTCCTTGGTCATGGAGCGCACCAGCATCACGTTGGGCCGTTCCAGCAACTCCAAGGAATCCCAGGGGTCTTCCACAAAGGACAGGTACGCTTCGTCTACCACCAACAAGCTTCCAGAGTCGGCGCTTGCATCGGCCAGCCCGTCGATCTCGCCATGGGTCAGATAGACGCCGGTGGGGTTATTGGGATTGCAGATGAACACGAGGTCCGGCCGATCGTCTCGGATGATTCTGGAAGCTTCCGAGATGTCCCACCGAAAATCGCCCGAAAGGTTCGCCACCTGAGTCAGGACTTTGGCTCCGGCCATCCGGCAAGCACCCTCGTATTCACCGTAGGTCGGCGTCATCAACAATGCGGAGCCACCGCCAGGGTGGTCAGTGCTATTCGACAAGTAGGCGCGGGTCAGGAGATGGAATATCTCCGTGGAGCCGTTGCCAACCAGCACCCGCCCCAAAGTCACTTCCCTGGTGGGTGTGGATAGGTAGTGACAGATGGCCTCGCGTAGGTCCAGGCATTCCGGGTCGGGGTAGGTACTTAGATCGACGCTTCGAATGGCCTCCCACACGCCTTCGGGAGGGCCGATGGGGCTGATGCTGGCGCTGAAGTCCAGCAGGTCTTCGGGCTTAAGACCCAGCGCACGCAACTCGCTAGGCTGAATACTCCCATGCACCGGGCGGCGGCGGCGGCTCGCCGCGTTTTCATTTGGTTGGTTTGGCATGTTTTACGAATCGTCTGGTGGGACAGGGGCTCTTAGAATACGCTGCCTCGGGTGTAGGTTATCGCGAATGCTATGACCAGGCCAAAGAGGGCTACCAGGTACATGGACTGGATAGTGCGGGTGATGTCTTTGGGTTCAACCGGCCTTTCCCCATCGCCCAGTTGGTAGCCTACGTCCGGGTCCACCTTCTGAAGTTGCACTCCCAATGCCCCGGCCATGCCACTCATGGTCCAGCCGGCATTGGGACTCTGGGTGCGGCCATGATCACGCCACATGATGCGCCAAGCCCTCGCCATCTGCTGGCCCGGCAGAAACGCACTGGCGGCCACCAGCAGAAGCCCGGCCAGCCGCGCCGGAACCAGGTTAACCAGGTCGTCCAGACGGGCGGAAGCCTTGCCCAGATACTCGTAGACTCCCCGGTAGCCTATCATGCTGTCCAGAGTGTTGATCATGCGGTAGACGAACGCTCCCGGCAGCCCAAAGAGGGCAAAGAATAGCCAAGGGGCGAGGAAGCTGTCGCTGATGTTTTCTGAGACCGACTCCACAGTGGCGGCAGTGGCCTGCTCGGCGGACAAATTGGACGGGTCGCGGCTCACCAACGACGGCATCCGCCCTCGCACCTGCTTCAGGTCTCCTCGCTCCAGGTGGCCCCGGATTAAGGCGGCTTCCCGATGCAACAGCCGTACGGAAAAGGTTGTTTTCAAGAGGACGGCGCCCACCAGAATGTAGGCGATCGTGTGGGCATCTTTCAAATACGCCGACAGGACGTACATCTCAGTTCCCCAGATTGCGGGCATCACTAATGCCATTCCCAGACCTGCCACCAGCCCGAAGATACCCTTTTTGGGCATCCATCTCTCGACGAACGCGATGTGCTTTCCCATCCAGACCGTCGGGTGCGCCCACGTAGGCGGCTCTCCTAGCGTCAGGTCAAGAAGCACGGCCAAAGCCAGGACCGCCAGATCCTCCGGTCCTGAGAGAATCAAAACCAGTCCAGCAGATCTGGCAGCGGTTTCAGCCATTCCTGGCCGGCCAGCGCTACGGCGGCAATTATTACGGCAGTCTCAATCACTTCGTTGGTCGCTCCGTAGGTGTCGCCGGTGAGCCCGCCCAATGATTTAGCCATCGCCCATCCCATCAGCCAGGCCAACGCCATCGCCCCGAAAAATAACCCAAGTCCCGCGAAGCTACCCAGCAGGAAGGACGCCGCTAGAGCGGAGACGCCGGCCACGGCCGTTGCAGCTTTGATGCCGCCACCGTGGAATGGCGATCCGAGCCCCTGCGATCTGACATATGGGAAAGCTCCCAGCAGAACCACCATGGTCCACCGGGAGATGGCCGGGAAGAGCAGCAAAGCCCACTCTTTGCCAGGTTCCGAAAGGGTCAACAGGGCGAGCAACGCAGCGTATTTCAATAGCAGCACGGTCACGCCGCCCACCACGCCGAAAGCGCCCACCCGGGAGTCGCGCATGATCTCCAATCTCCGCTCAGGGGTGAACCCTCCGAACACCCCGTCGCAAACGTCCATCAGCCCGTCGAGATGGAGGGCCCGCGTGACGATAACCATGGTCACCAGCAGGAACGCGGCGGACAGGGACACGTCGAACAATTCGCTGGACGCCGCTTCGACCCCAACCAAAAGAAGGCCCATAAGCAGACCGACTGCGGGGTAGAAAGCCCTGGAGTTGCTGATGTCTTGCGGGCCACGGTCGATACTGCGAGAGAGCGGGAAGATAGTGAGGAAGGTCACAGCCAGCCGGAAAGGGTTGAGCGAGGAGGTGATCAGGAAGCCGCCTCCTGGTCATCGCCTTCGGACTTCTCGGAGACCCCCGCTTCGGCGAAGGTGGCCATGTCCGATAGGCACTTTGCGGCCGCTTCGACGAGATGCATCGCCAAAGCAGCTCCGGTGCCCTCGCCCAGCCGCATGTTCAGATCCAGCAGAGGATTCAGACCCATGGAGCTGAGCGCAAGGCGGTGGCCCGGCTCCACCGACTGATGAGAAGCGATGAACCTGTGCCCAGCGATGGGTGCGATGCTGTAGGCGATCAATGCCGCCGCGCCCGATATGAAACCATCGACGACGACGGGACGATGTCCGGCCGCCGCGCCCAGGAAAACCCCGGCCAACACGCCGATCTCGAAACCCCCGACCTTCATCAGAACGTCGAGGCCGTCTTTGGGATCAGGCCGGTTTACGTCGATGGCCCGCTGGACCACCGAAGCCTTATGGGCCAGTCCGGCGTCGTCCAGCCCAGTGCCCCGGCCAGTGGTGACGTCTGTCCCCGCGCCGGTGATCACCGAGGTTATGGCGCTGGATGGCGTGGTGTTGCCGATACCCATATCACCGCAGGCTAGGAGGTCGGTACCGCCCTCGATCTGCTCCCGAGCAGTCTCTATCCCAATCTCGAGGCATTGGATCGCCTGTTCGCGGGTCATGGCTGGCCCAACGGCGATGTTGGCGGTTCCCCGGCCAATCTTCACTGAACGGAGATGCGGGTGGGAAGGCAGGTCGGCGGCGACTCCGGCGTCCAGAACGATAATCTCAGCGCCGGCGTGCTTGGCCAGCACGCTGATCGCGGCGCCGCCGCCTAAGAAGTTCATCACCATGGCGGGAGTGACGTCTTGGGGATAGGCGCTGATCCCCTCGACCACCACACCGTGGTCTCCGGCGGCCACGATCACGGTCTTTCGCCGGATGGCCGGGGTGGCTTCGCCAAAGATGCCGGCGAGTTGTATCGACAGATCTTCCAGGCGGCCCAGACTGCCCTGGGGTTTGGTCAGTTGATCCTGCCTGGCCCTAGCCGCGGTCATGGCCGCTTCGTCTAAGGGCAATATTTCTAGGATAGTGCGGTCGATCAGGTCTGAGATGGGCATCGGGCCTCTTTCGGTCCCAACTCGCGTCGGGAAGTTTTAACTAAAATTCTATTCCGGGTTGGGCCTTGATTCCCTGTTGATAGGGGTGTTTCACCACCTGCATCTCAGTTACCAGGTCGGCGAACTCCACCAGCGCTTCAGGGGCGTTGCGCCCAGTAATGATCACATGCTGCATCTCTGGCCGGGTCTTCAGTGTCTCGATCACCTCGTCGGTATCGACCCATCCGTAATGCATCGGATAGGTGAATTCGTCCAACACCACCACGTCGTACTCGCCCGACGCGATTACAACTTTGCAATCTTCCCAGTGCGCCCGAGCCAACTCGGCGGACTGGTCCAAGTCCTTGGAACGCCAGGTGAAGCCGTCGCCCATGGCCCGCATGTCGATGCCCATCTTCTCAGCGGCGCGCTGCTCCCCGAAGTTGGCGGTGGAGTGCTTGATGAACTGGAGGACGATTACCTTCATGCCTCGGCCCCAGGCCCTGACCGCCACGCCCAATGCCGCAGTGGTCTTGCCCTTCCCCTTGCCGGTATTGACGATCACCAGTCCTTTATTGATCCTCGGTCCAGTGACCGACTGGGGACCTGGTTCTGCCTCGGTGCTCTGATCCGCTGTCTTGTCGGTGCTCATTATTTATCCTGAAAACGGCCTTAGCCGATTATTTTACCTTACATAACACAATTGCGTCTTTGTTGCCGTTAGGTCGACTTTCCAGTGCAGTTCTCCACGAACCGGGCCGCCAACCCCGTTTTGCTACCCAGGTGAATGTGGACATAGGAGGCCCAGACGTTGCCGGTGCGAAAACCGTCGGGGCGGTTGTCTTGGTCCACCACTTTATACACCGATTCCTCGGCGCCCGGTTGCTGGGCCAGGGTGGACCAGTGGAATTCATGCCCTCGTACTCTCTGTCCTTTAGTCAGCACCGGACTGTCTGAGCATGACTCGACCTCCCGGTATCCCAGCGTCAGACGGGTCTGGGACATGGCCGACTCAGCGGGGATGATTCCGATCATGGGGTGGGTTACGGCTTCCAGGTCGGACAGGCTTTTGCCCAAGTACATCAGACCTCCGCATTCCGCATAGACCGGCACGCCTTTCGCCACAGCGTCGCGGATGGCCTGGTGCATCGGTTCGTTCTGAGACAGTTGGGCCGCGAACAGTTCGGGAAACCCGCCGCCCAGGTAGATCCCTGCGGTCCCCGGCGGAAGCTTTGCATCTTCCAACGGACTGAATGGAACAAGTTCGGCACCCCAGGCTGTGAGCAGGTCCAAGGAGTCTTGGTAATAAAAATTGAAGGCCTTGTCCTGAGCAACCGCGATGGTGGTTCGGACAGGCAAAGAATCTGCAGGATAGACCTTGGGTGTTGCCTGTGGGGGGTTCGCCGTCTGCGCCAGCCTTAGGATGGCGTCCACATCCATGGTTGCCTCCACCTGATTGATGACGCTGTCGTACCACTGGCGGGCCACGGTTCCCTCTACAGTCGGGATCAGCCCCAGGTGGCGTTCCGGTTGGATGAACTCCTCTTTCCTGGGCAGGTAGCCCAGGACTGGGATGCCGGTTGTGGCCTCGATCTGGGGTTTGCAGAACTCCAGGTGACGGTCGCTGCCCACACCGTTCAAAATCATTCCGGCCACGTTCAGGTCCGGGTCGAATTGCTGAAAGCCGAGCACCTCGGCAGCTACGCTGCGAGCGACCTTGGATGCGTCGGCGATGAGTATCACGGGAGCGCCGAGCAGCTTGGCCAACTGGGCTGTAGAACCCTCCTCGGTCAGACTGGAGTGTCCGTCGAACACGCCCATCACGCCTTCAACCACGGAAACGTCACGTCCGGCGCTGGCCCTTTGGAATAGCTCGACAACGGTGGAGTGCTCGCAGAGCCAGGTGTCCAGGTTTCGGCTCGGAACGCCACAGGCCAGCTTGTGGTAGGAGGGATCGATATAATCTGGGCCAGCCTTGAATGGCTGCACTTTCAGGCCGCGCCGAGTTAATGCGCCCATGATGCCGGTGGCGATGGTGGTCTTGCCCACCCCGCTGCGCACTCCCGCTATGACGATCGTTGCTGCCATCTAGTATTCGTTGTCTCCGGTGCCGCGCAGGTTCTCTGCAAGTTATCTGGCGCACATTATAACTGTCGTTAACTGAAAACGCAGGTTGCCGCCACCAAGCATGAGACTATCAGCTTGACAATTCGCGGGGCTTTGGGTCAATCTACGCTGGAATCCAAGTAGATTGCAGCGAGGTTGATACCATGCCGAAGCTAGAGGTTCTGGGTGAGATTCAACGGAAAAGCATGCTGATGTGGCCGTGTCTGGAACACGACGACGCGCCGTGGACGCCGATGGCCAAGCCGTTGTCCGAGAGCAAAGTGGCCCTGGTCACCACCGCCGGTCTGCACGTGAGAGGCGACAAACCGTTTATCGCAACCCAACAGGGCGGCGACACGTCTTTCCGGGTCATCCCTCGCAGCACCGGAGCGGCGGATATCATCCAGAGCCACACCAGCATCGGGTTCGACCATACCGGCATCTACCGGGACCTCAACGTAACCTTTCCCATCGACCGCCTGCAAGAGTTGGTCGACCAGGGAAAGATCGGTTCTCTGTCCGACAACTATTACTCGTACATGGGCGCTCTCAGGGATGTAACCGGCATCGTTGAAGATTCCGGCCCCGAAGTTGCCCGCAGACTCAAGGACGAAGGCGTCGAGGTGGTGCTGCTCACCCCCACTTGACCCGCCTGCTCCAACGCTGTAAGCGTTATCGCGCGTGTCTTCGAGGAAGCCGGTCTGACTACCACCGGAATCGTGCTGATCCAAGAACATGCCCAGAGGGTTAAGCCTCCCCGGATGCTGGCCGTGCCATTCTTCTTTGGCAATGCCCTGGGCGAGCCGGATAATCCAGAGTATCAACACCGTATCTTGCAGGCCACATTCGACCTGTTGGACAGAAACCACGGACCGGTGCTAGAGCAACTTCCCGACGATATGGTTCCTGATGTACTGGTACAAGGCTCTGAGTTGACCGCTTCAGAGCCGGAAACTCTTAGCGCGGCAGATGAGCTTACTTCGCTCCGCGCCTACTACGAGCAGTGGGTCAATGCCCACGATGGGCGCACTGCGGTGGGACTGAGCGTGATACCCCAGCGGCGGTTCCGGGGAGTCGTGCGGTTCATCGAGGGCTACATCAGTGGCGAAGAGTCGGACATCAAAGAGAGGCCCGAGGACGTTTCAGTACCCCAATTCATTCGCTACTGCGTTGACGACCTAAAGGCCTTTTATTATGAGGCACGAATGGCCCAACGACCGGACGGCGCCGACCGGGATATCCACGATTGGTTCTGGTCGAAGACAGCGATGGGCGCCCTGACCATGGCGCTGGCCCAGCGGATGCGCGACGATGACGATGAAGCCGCCAAAGCCGTGGCCTACGGGATCGCCCGATAGCTGGCATCTGATCTAGGAGCAGAGAATGGTTACCTACAGTTACGACCACATACACATACGAAGCCGGGAACCGATCGAGACTGCCCGGTATTTCAACAAGATGTTTGACGCCAAGATTCTGGAGAGCGTCCAGTCAGATGGTCAGTCGAGGGTCGATATCGACATCAACGGTCTGATTATTTTCATCGCCCAGGCCGAAAACGCCACACCGGCTGGGCCGGTTGATGCCTACGTGGGACTCGACCACTTTGGGCTTCGAGTGGATGACCTGGAAGCTGCCGCCGCCGATCTCAAGTCCAAAGGGGCCGAGTTCTCCATGGAGCCGAAGGACCTGCGGCCCGGACTGCGCATCGCCTTTGTTCGCGCCCCTGGTGATGTCCGTATCGAGCTGCTGGAACGATCGGATTAGTTTTACACGCAGAATTTTGTATCGGGAAAACAAGAAAGGCCGGCGAAATCTTCGCCGGCCTTTCTTGTTGGGGTTCTGGATTTTCTACAGATAGCCGTCCTTTCGGGGACCACGTATCCAAAAGTAGATGCCGGTAGCTGCGGCAAACAGGCCCATGATGATGAGGAACCAACCGATTCCCTTGATCAGCCACTCTCCGACTGGAGAGACCAGGATCAGGCCGACAATGGCGATGAGTCCACCGCACCCGATCCCAGCGCGCGGTCCTTGGTTGTTGCCCATCCTGAATTGCATCGGCATTAGTTCTTCGCTACCGAATAAGTGACTTGGGACTCTGAAACCAGGCCCTCTTCGGTCAACTTGTCCAGATGCGTTCGGACGTTGCGGGCTGCGGCGCTTCGCAGGTTGCGGCGCAGGTTCCTTGGGTAGACGGCAGTAACGATATCTTCCACCGATTCCACGCCCGAGGCCAAGGCTGCCAGCACCTGTTCCTCCCGTTCGGTCCGGTGGCGGATGTACCAATCGACTCGGGCCGTGCCATTGTTGATCACCTGTCCGTGGCCGGGGCAAAGCACGTTTGGTTTTAGTCCGGCCAGGGTTTCCAGCGAGGTCATGTACTGCTTGAGGTTGCGCACGCTGGATGATGAATTACCCAGGATCGTGTCTCCGCTGAAAACCACTTTGTCCGCCGCCAGATAGTACGAGACGTGGTCTTCTTCATGGCCCGGGGTGAAATAAGCCCGCAGCTTTGCCCCGCCGCCGGCAGGAACCGATTCGCGGGAGCGCAGTTTGACCACATTGCCCTGGCCCAGCCGGTGGGTTAGCGCCGGTTCTAACTTGGGGTGACAGCGCACGACGCAGCCGAATTCCTCCTGCAGCCGGTCCAGGCCGCCGATGTGGTCGCCGTGGCCGTGGGTGATTACGATAGAAGAGATACGTGGCTTTCCCAGTTCAGCATGGTAGTCCAGTATCTGTTTCGTCCAAGAGCGATAGGGCTCGCCCGAGTCCACCATCACCATGTTGTCCTTTGGATCGCCCACGAAGTAGATGTGAGTGCCACCGGGGTGCATCGCCCCGAAACTCCCAGGGTCTTCTTCGATGTGGGTGGCGTAAACGTGGTCAGTGATCTGCATGCGACGGTTCTTGCCTCGTTACAGTTGTGCTCAGGGTGTCGAGTTAAGGGATGTTAGCCCGGCGCTCAAACGGCGTCAATCCCTATCCCGGCCCGCACTCGCGGGCCTATGGTATTATCCCGAATATTCCTCGAACATTTTTGACGGTTGGGAAGGCGCTTATGATCTCTGAAATGATTACCGGGCAAGACCTGAAATCGGCAATACCAAGTCTGAAGGGTACAGTCCGGCTCAAGGGCCTGGAAGGAGCCGTTAAGGTCTACCGTGACGGATATGGCATCCCCCGCATTAAGGCCACGTCGGAGATCGATGCCTTCTTCGCCCAAGGGTTCGTGACGGCTCAAGACCGGTTGTGGCATATGGAATACGACCGCCGCCGGGGTGCCGGCCGCTGGGCGGAGGCTGTTGGCGAGCAGGCGGTGGCCCAGGATACATTGATGCGACGGTTTCGCTTGGAGGCCAGCGCCAAAGCCGACTACCAAGTTATGGACGCCCGAACGAAAGAGATATTTCACGCCTACGCAGGGGGAGTAAACGCCTTCATCACCAGCGGAGACGCAATGCCGGTCGAATACCGAATCACGGGTCTGGAACCTGAACCATGGCAGCCTTGGGACGGACTGATCGCCTACAAGGTGCGCCATATCTTCATGGGGGTGTTCGAGTCCAAGGTCTGGCGGGCGCGAATGGTGCGGGAGATGGGACCCGAAGTCGCAGGCAAATTGTTCCCCGGATTTGAGCCTGGCCATCTGATGATCCTCCCTCCAGGCTCAACCTCTCCTGGCCCGTTGGATGTGGGTCTGAAAGAGTTGGCCGAGGGCGTCGCCGGATTGAATTACCTGAGCGAGATGGATTCAGGCAGCAACAGTTGGATCCTCTGCGGTCCTGAGACAGCCACCGGAAAGCCCATACTGGCCGGTGACTCCCACCGCGCTCTGGACACGCCCAGCGCCTACTTTCAGAACCAAGTAGCCTGCCCCGAGTTCGATGTGGTGGGGCTGTCTTTCCCCGGCGTGCCTGGATTTCCCCACTTCGGCCACAACGGAAAAGTGTCGTGGAGTGTTACTCACACAGCCGCCGACTACCAGGATCTATACGTGGAACAGTTCAAGGAGAATGAGCCAACCAAGTACCTTTACCAGGACCAGTGGCTGGATGCTGAAACGTACAACGAGACGATCAAGGTCCGAGGTGGGAGCGACGTTCGGATCAAGACGACCGTTACTCAGCACGGTCCGGTGATGGCCGGAGACCCGGCCCAGGGATCAGGGCTCGCCTTCAAGTACACCGCCACCGAGAGGGCTTCCACCTGGCCGGACATACTCTGGAAGATGCTGCGGGCCAACAACAGCCGCGAGTTGGTCGACGGGATGCGGGATTGGGTGGACCCTTGTAACAACCTACTCTTTGCGGACATCCACGGAGATATGGGTTATCTCTGCCGAGGACGCATCCCCATCCGAACCCGAGTCAACGGCTGGCTGCCGGTGCCTGGTTGGACGGGAGAGCATGAGTGGGAAGGGGACATCCCCTTCGAGGAACTTCCCGTGTCTATCAACCCGCCCGAGGGCTACATCGCTACCGCGAACAACCGTCCGGTAGGTGACGACTATCCGTATTACATCGCCATCGATTTCACCCCTGAGTTCAGGGTGAAAAGGGTCACTGAAGGCCTCAAATCCCTGGACCGGCCCACGGCTGAGGACATGGCCCAGGTGCATGCCCAGAAGGTGTCCATACCCGCTCTCGCCTATCTGGATGTGATCAGAGAGGTCGAACCCCTCGATGCCGCGAGTGCGGCCGCGAAGGATCGGCTGCTGGCTTGGAATGGGGAGATGGATGCCAGCCGGGTGGAACCGACCATCTACAGCGCGATGCGCGATGCCCTGCTGAAGGAAGTCTTGGAGACGAACCTGACCGAAAACCTGGCCCACGATGCCTGGCATCCAGCGGACCGGGGGCTTGGTTCGTTCTCCAACCGGCTAAAGGCTCAGTTGGTGGCGATGATCGGCCGGGATGACCGGTCGCTACTGCCCCAGGGCGATACCTGGCCCACGGCGGTTGGCAGGGCGCTGTCCAAAGCCGTGGCCACGCTAAGCGAACGGTTGGGCGATGACCTGGGCCAGTGGCAGTGGGAGAGGATTCACCAGGCGCGTCCCAAGCACAACCTCTCTGCTGCCTTCCCTGAGTTGGCGGAGTTGCTTGATCCACCGGCGATCCCCACCAGCGGTGACGGCGACACTCCGCTACAGGGCGGCTATTCTGCGGCGGCCCCGGCTACCGTTACCAGCCTATCGGTGGCACGTTACTCCTACGACCCATCCAATTGGGAGAACTCACTGTGGGTCGTTCCGTTGGGCAGTTCCGGGCACCCCGGCAGCCCCCATTATGCCGATCAGTCAGAAACCTGGAGGCAGGTCAAGATGATTCCAATGGGCTACGACTGGGACGGTATCAAGGCTTCATGCGAGACCGAGCAGACCCTCGAGCCCGATCAACGACCCAACTAACTACCGTCAAGTTCCTTGCCCAGAAGGTCAAGGGCGGCTTGTGCTGCGCCACGTTTGCAGGCGTCCCGGTCGCCGTCCAAATGGACCTCAATGGCCGTGTCTTCGCCGTCTTTGACCGATAGTCCGATCCAGAACGTGCCGATGGGCAGTCCGGCCCGTCCGGCAGCAGGGCCGGTCACGCCGGTGGTGGACACGGCATAGTCAGTGCCAGTCAACTCCCGCACTCCTCTCGCCATTCCCTTGGCCATCTCACTGCTCACGGTTCCGTGGGTGGCCGACACATCGTCGGCCACGCCAAGCACCTTCTCTTTGAGTCCGCCGGTGTAGGCAATCACGCCACCGGGGAAGTACTTGGAGCTGCCGGGAATGCTACCCAGCATGTAGCCGATAAGGCCAGCGGTATCTGCTTCTGCCACCGACACGGTTTTTCCTTTGGCTGTCAGAATCTCAGCGATCTTCGCCACGTCCATTCGGAGTCCTCCTAGTCATTCTGTCTTAGTTTGCGGGTTTCTGGAGTAATATGAAAAATTCACGATTGCCAGCATCACCCTGTATCGGGGAGCGGCAGATGTTCCTGACCCGCAGGCCCTGCCCGACGGCCCAGTTGACCATCTTGCCCAGCACGGCGGCATGGACCTTGGGGTCTTTGATCACGCCGCCCCGCCCCACCTGCTCTCTGGGGGCTTCGAACTGGGGCTTGACCAACGCGGCGATGTACCGTCCCGGATTCAGATGCCGGGCAGCCTCCGGGGCCACCAGCTTCAGGGAGATGAATGAAACATCCATGGTCACTAGGTCAACCATCTCAGGAAGTTCGAATGGGTAACGGGCGTTAATCTTTTCGAGCACCGTTACCCGTGGGTCCTGCCGCAGGCCGTAGTCCATCTGCCCGTGGCCAACGTCCACCGCGTAGACTCGTTGGACGCCCCGTTGCAGGAGGCAGTCGGTGAACCCGCCGGTTGACGCGCCGACGTCTAGGGCGGTCAACCCGGTCACGTCAATCTGAAATTC
>JAQBXL010000045.1 GCA_027624135.1 Chloroflexota bacterium | reverse complement strand
CCCACCCCTAAGATGACTCTTATCCTACCATTGCCATCTCGCCTCAAATCAGATGCGATTGCCCTGGCCACGTTCCTTAAACCACGTAACCGGAAACCACGTACCCGGCCATTTCGATATCGGGGTCGAACAGGAACCCCCGCCAATAGTCTTCCTTCAACCATTGGGCGGCCTCCAACCAGGCCTGACTAGCCTCGGCGGCGTTGGCCATCGCGGCGTTCCGTTCTGCGATTCGGTCCAAGTAGGATGTTAGGTCGGCCCGAAATTGGGAATAGCCTGTGTATGACCGCGTCCTGACCTTGTCCAGTATCGCCGTTCCTGCATCGGCGACGAGCGGGGGGCATTCAGCCAGATCCCTCGCCATCTCGTCTAATTCCTGTCCGATGTTTACTATCGGACGGATGCCTCTGGGGTCGCGGTAGCCCGAGGATTCTGTAGGCGGCTCCGAGGGCGTGGTGTAGAACTTCAGTATCTCCAAGCATGCGTCGTTGACGTCGAAGGGCGGTCGGCCCCTAGGTGCTTCGCCGTCCAACTTCGCCAGCGCACCGAAGTCGATCACGACCATCTGTCCGTTGCCCGGCTGGTAGAAGATGTTCTGCGGGCGCAGGTCCAAAAGGACGTAACCGCCCTTGAGGAAGACTTCTTCAAGGTCCAGTAGTTGGTTGTGGACCGGATGTGCCGGAACGGAGCTTGTTTGGACCAAGGGAAACAGCGGGAACAGATTTTGACCGGCTCCGATGGGAATCCCTTTGAACTTGGACATCATGTCGCCCAAAAGGGGAATGCCGCGGGCCCGTTCTTCCACCATGACCTGGTATTCCTGTCCCAGCTCGTCGCCAAAGAAGCCATCATGAGTGGCTGGTTCGGTGTAACCGAGTATCGGAGAGATCAGAGGCGTGGAGTTTCCCACCTCTTGGTAAGCTTGAAGGATCTTCTCGGTGCGGGCCTCAATGGCGGCGTGTTGGTTACGGCTGATCGCCTGGGGCACGGGCCTCTTGATCGCCACCTGCTGGCCAGTCTCCCGGTCAATAGCGGCGCGCACTTCGTAGTCGGCTCCGGAACCGAGCCGCCCGGTGATCTCGTAACGCTCTAGATCGACCTTCTCCAAAGATGCTGCTCCAGCCGCTTCATTATGGATATGGGATGAACCTGGGGTTGGGGAAGTGATTCCCTCAGGTAAAACAGTTGACCCGGAGGCTCGGAACTGATTCATTGGCAGGACGTCGTGAAATTGTCCGGAAAGTCCGCTGAAATCCCAGTTTCTGAGTTCAAACAGCCTCACTCTGAGACCGATTGGATGGTACCCCCTGGACTGGGAAAATGCAACAAAATCCGAGCCTGAGGTTAGCCTTGTCACCCTTGGCTTATCTGGTGGCGTCGGACTGGGTTTCTGCGGGACTTTCTGCGGGACTTTCAAGGGGACTTTCGGGTGCTTTGTCGGGGGCCTTGTACAAAAGCGTGACCCACTCCTCTTGGGGCCACTCGCTGACCAAGGTGAATCCCAGAGGCTCTACCGCTGCGGCGACCTCTCCTTTCTGAGTATCCAACAGTCCAGAGGCGATGAACAATGCGCCAGGTTTCAGAGCGGTTAGGATGAATGGGCAGCGGTCGGCCACACCCCTGGCCGATATGTTGGCCACGGTCAGGTCGAATTGCCCGGCGCCGGCAGTGGGGTGGGGCACTGATCCTTTGACCAACATGACCTGTTTGCTAATGCCGGTCCGCCTGAAATTGCGGCGGGCGGCGGTCACGGCCTGGGTGTCGATGTCCAGTGCGGTCACTCGTTCGGCGCCAAGCTTGATGGCCGTGATGGTCAGTATGCCAGAGCCTGTTCCCAAGTCCAAGACGGTCATGCCTGGGGTGATGTGCTGTTCCATGGCCTGCATGCAGGTATCGGTGGTGGGGTGATACCCGGTGCCAAATGCGATGCCTGGGTCCAATTCGATGACAATATCTTCCGGGTCTTCTTGTGCGGGGTCCAATTCTAGCCAGGTTGGCTTGATGACCAGGTGTTTGCCGATCCGCAGGATCTTGAAGTGAGACTTCCAGGAATTCAGCCAGTCCTCGTCTTCGGGCAGATCGCGTATCTCAAGGGGGCCGATAGATGCAACCGCGCCAACCAGCCGCACTCCCACATCGATTCGGGCCAGACGCTGGCGAGAGCCGCTGGTCATGTAGGTGCGCAACAATACCCGGCCTTTGCCGTCCAACTCGGTGCTAAGGCCTTTCCCGTAACGGCCAAATAGATACGAGATGGGCTCAACGAATTCATGGGGAACTGAGATGCTTAATTCTTGCCAGACCACTGGCCCTCCGGGTATCCAAGGAATGGAACAAACGCGAGTTATTTGGGTTTACTAAGCCGGACGGATCCAGGCGCAAAATCCGTCATTCCGGCGGAAGCCGGAATCCAGGAAAATCTCCTGTAGCTAGCTATTTAAAGAGAGGCATTCCGTCAGTCAGGCGTAACGTCGCAGTTGGCAGAACGGTGTTTAGGGCCAACAGGACTGGATTCCCGCGTTCGCGGGAATGACGGTTAGAGAAAATCCTTTAACATCCGTTGCTCGTTGGCTCAGCTCAGAACTTCTTTGATCTTTTCGAAGATTCCTTTGTCACCCTCGCCGCCGCGTTCGTTCCCGTCAGAAGGGCCGCCTTTGCCGCCTTTTTTGGAGAGATCGAAGGACTTGGCCAGCTCACGGAGCAACTCCTGCTGCCGATTGTCCAAAAACCCAGGAACCCTAACGTCTACCAAGACTCTGAGGTCGCCTCGGCGATTGCCGTTCAAGTGGGGTACGCCTTTGCCTTTGATCCGGAACTCGGAGCCAGACTGAGTTCCTTGAGGAAGCTTCAGGTCTTCGTCTTTGCCGTCCAAGGTAGGGATGGATTTTTCCGTTCCCAGAGCAGCCTCTGCGATGTTTATCGGAAGCTCGTAGATCAAGTCGGAGCCTTCCCGTTCAAATAACTGGTGCTCCCGCACGTCTATATGTACGTACAGGTTGCCCGCTCCGCCGCCTTCGCTGCCCGTATCGCCTTCGCCCGTGAGGCGAACCTGCATCCCGCTTTCCACTCCGGCAGGGATATTAACGGCGATCTTCCGAGACTTGCGTTCCTTGCCAACGCCACGGCAATTGGAGCATGGAGTCTTAAAGGTATTCCCCTGTCCTCGGCAATTAGTGCAGGTGGTAACTTGAGTGAACTGTCCGAATACGCTGCGTTGGGCGCGTCGCACCTGTCCGTTGCCTTTGCAGGTGCTGCAAGTCTCTACTAAAGTGCCAGGCTCGTTGCCGGCCCCGGAACAGATGTCGCAAACTTCTAGACGGGTAAGCTCAACTTCACGCTCGGCCCCGAAGACCGACTCTTCGAATTTGAGGACGACCCTTTGCTGCAGATCGCTGCCCCGTTGCGCCTGTCGGCCGCCCCGGCGTCCGCCATCTCCGAAGAATGAGTCGAAGATATCACCAAAGCCACCAAAGCCGTCGAAACCGTCGAAGGGCTGACCCGACCTGCCGTTGGCGCCCACGCCAGCTTTGCCAAATTGATCGTATTGCGCCCGTTTGTTCGAGTCTGAGAGAACCTGGTAGGCCTCGTTGATTTCCTTAAATTTCTCTTCCGCGTTGGCGCTTTTGTTCCGGTCGGGATGAAACTCCATGGCCTTCTTGCGAAAAGCCTTGCGGATTTCTTCATCTCCGACGCCTCTGCCAACGCCAAGAAGGTCGTAATAATCCGTATTAGCCATTAACGAACACTTGTTGTGTTCTGCTCTCCAATCCAGATTCAGCTACTCAAACATTATAGAGCAGGCGCTTGGGCCGCTCAATAGCAAAGAAGCCTGTGGCAAGCGATGTGCGCCGGAATTGGTCTCCGAAAATTACGGAGACGGGCCATCACCTAATTGCGTAACTAGCGTGTCGGAATGGTAAGGTTTTCAGGCCTTGAACAGTCGTGTTTCGCCTTGACACCCTTCATTCTTCTCGGTAGGATGTTAGGCAGGGAACATAGGTTCCTATTTAGACACGAAAGACGGAAAAGTTAAGGTGATTACCGTGGAAGGGATTATCATCGTCATCCTAGCCGTCCTGGCAGCCGCAGGGATCGGTGGAACTGCCTGGTTCTCTCTGAAATCAAAAAATGAAGGTCTGCAAGCACAAATAGCCGAAGAGAATGCCAGAGTAATAACTACCAAAGCAGAAGAGGACAGCCGAAAAGTCCTTTTGGCGGCCCAGGAAGAGGCTTTAAAGCTACGTAACGAAACCGAAACAGAACTGAAAGAACAGCGCCAAGAGTTCCACCGCCTGGAGAGCAGACACCTGCAGCGGGAAGAACAACTGGAACGGAAGATAGAAGTCCAGGAAGAAAAGCAGCTCGAGTTGGCTGCACTAGAGACGGAAGTTGCACGGACCCGGCGGGAAGCCGAAGAGATTAAAGCGGAACAATTGAAGGCCCTTGAGCAAGTGGCTGGTCTTAGCGTAGATGAGGCCCGTGAACAGGTCGTCAGGCGCGGGGAAGAAGAAGCTTCGCACGACTTGGCCAAGCGGTACTACGAACTCGAGAAAGAGCACAAGGAAAGGGCCACTGTAAACGCTCGCAAGATAATTACGGTCGCCATCAACCGTCTTGCGACCGACGTTGTTTCCGAAGTAACTACTTCTACCGTTACCCTGCCCAACGATGAGATGAAAGGCCGTCTCATCGGCCGTGAGGGGCGTAACATTCGCGCCTTGGAAGCCCTGACCGGGGTGGACGTGATAATTGACGATACCCCTGAATCGGTGACCGTATCATGCTTTGACCCGGTGAGACGCGAGATTGCGCGCCTCGCCCTCGAAAAACTGGTGTCGGACGGGCGCATTCAGCCTGCCCGCATCGAAGATATGGTCGTCCGCGCCACGGAAGAGATTGAACACACGATCATGAAGGCCGGCGAACAAGCTACCTTCGACGCCGGGGTCAGCGGCTTAGACTCAGAGTTGATCCGTTTGTTGGGTAAACTAAAGTACCGCTACAGCTATGGGGAAAACGTGCTGAAACACTCCATAGAGGTTTCGTTGCTCTCCGGCATGCTGGCAGCGGAAGCAGGCGCCAACGTACAGATCGCCAAGATCGGCGGTTTGCTGCATGACATCGGCAAAGCGGTAACTCACGAGGTGTCCGGCCCCCATGCCGAGATCGGCGCCGAGATTGCCCGCAAACACGGAATCAACCACGGTTCTTACCGGGGCATCTTGGAGCACCACAGCGACGACCATGAAACTGTTGAATCGTTCATGGTGGCATCGGCTGACGCAATCAGCGCGTCACGCCCAGGCGCTCGCAGAGAATCTCTGGAGTTGTACGTGAACCGTCTCAGGGAGCTTGAAGCCGTCGCCACCAGCTTCCCAGGTGTGGAACGTGCCTTTGCCATTCAGGCAGGCCGCGAAGTCCGGGTGATGGTCAAGCCAGACGACTTGGACGATATTAAGTCTGCGGCGCTGGCTCGGGACATCGCTAAAAGAGTGGAACAAGACTTGGTCTTTCCTGGTCAGATAAAAGTGACCGTGATCCGGGAGACCCGCAGCGTGGAATACGCCAAATAACAACTTGGCGCGGCAACAACTAGTCCAGTACATTGGGGACCCAGAAGCGGGAAAAGCCCGGCTGCTGGGTCCCTTTTCAATAATCAGCGATTCCGCTGGGATCAACCGGCAACTAAGTTTTCATGATCGCCAAGGAGCACAACAGTTCTTGCGTATACTAATGATCGGAGACGTGATCGGGAAGCCAGGCCGCGACGCAGTTAGATCCCTGCTGCCCGACCTCAAACGGGAACAGTCCATCGACTTTGTGATCTGTAACGGCGAAAATACGGCTGGCGGATTTGGAATCACCGTGGACACGGCCAAGGAACTTCTGGAATGCGGCGTTGATGTTCTCACTTCGGGGAACCACATCTGGGACAAGAAAGAGATCATCCCATACTTGGATGGGGGTCTGCCCCTGATCCGGCCAGCCAACTATCCCGACGCCCCTGGAAGAGGATACCTGCACCAAGCCGGGGTAACGGTAGTGAACTTGATGGGCCGCGTGTTCATGGCGCCCCTGGACTGCCCGTTCCGGACCGCCGATGCGCTCTTGGAGAATCTAAAGAAAGAAGGCGAGGGCAACGTCATCATCGTAGACTTTCATGCCGAGGCCACATCTGAGAAACAGGCGATGGGCTGGTATCTAGATGGCCGAGTCAGCGGCGTGTTCGGCACCCACACCCACGTCGGGACCGTGGACGCGCGGATACTGACCAAGGGCACAGCCTACCTTACTGATGTTGGCATGACTGGCCCTACAGACTCGGTTATCGGCTCGGACAAGGACGCAGTATTGGCTAGGTTCATGACATCGCTGCCCCAACGGCTCCCCGTGGCCTCTGGCCCATGCGTGTTGAACTCAGTGCTGGTGGACGTGGACGAAGAGACCGGCAAAGCATCTTCGATAGAACGGATTGACAGGATGGTGGAATAATTTGGCCGCAACGATTGACCTGCACCTGCATACCTTGGCGTCGGACGGCCGGCTTACTCCCACCGAGTTGGTCCAACTGGTAGTCAAACAAGGTCTCGAGACCGTATCCATCACCGACCATGACAGCACCGAAGGGTTGGCGGAGGCTTACGAGGCCGCCAGGGAGTTTCCGAACTTGAGGATCATTCCCGGCATCGAGTTGAGTGCTGACGTTCCGGGCGATGAGGTGCACGTCCTAGGGTATTTCTTGGATTACGCAGACACGGATTTCCAAGCCAAGCTCTCGGAGTTTCGTCGGGGACGGGTCGAGCGGGCCGAGATGATGGTGGAGAAATTAGACACTCTGGGCGTTCATCTGGAGTGGGAACGGGTCTTGCATTTCGCGGGCGACGGCTCGGTGGGACGCCCACACATCGCGTTAGCTATGGTCGAGGCAGGCTACTGTAAGGAGCCCAAAGATGCTTTCGACGAATACCTGGGACGTGACGGCTTGGCCTATGCCGAGCGGCCCAAGATGTCCCCGGCCGAGGGCGTTGAGATGATCAGGAAAGTGGGCGGGGTGCCGGTTTTGGCCCACCCTACTTTTATGAAAGACATGGAGGGAGGAATCTCCAGGTTCAAGCAGGAGGGCCTGCTGGGAATGGAGGTTTATTACGCCCAATACGATGACGACACCGTGCGCCATCTGGCGCGATTGGCCAAGGAATACGACCTGATTCCCTGTGGCGGCAGTGACTATCATGGACTCGGCAACTCCGGAGAGCCATTGCCGGGAACTCTGGGCCCGCCGGAGGAGACCATACGGTTGCTGGAACAGGCCGCCCAAGAGGCGAAGTCCAGGCAAGCTCAATAAGCTCTAGCGGACTATTTACATGGAAATCGCAGCCCTGTACATAGGATCCTTCCTTCTGGGTTCCATCCCCACCGCCTACATAATCGGTCGGCTGGTCCGAGGATTGGATATTCGCGGCTATGGCAGCGGAAATGTGGGAAGCGCCAATCTTTACGAGCACGTCGGCAAGCGGTGGGTTGTTCCCGTGGCCGCCGCCGAAATTCTGCTGAAAGGCGCCCTTCCGATCTGGTTGAGCCTCTACGTCCTAGACATAAGCCGTACTTCGGCCTTTCTCATTGGTCCGCCGTTGTTGTCGGTGGCTGGCAACAACTGGTCAGTCTTTTTGAAACTGCAAGGGGGCCGGGGGATTGCCGTGGCCACGGGAGCGCTACTGGCCCTGTCTCCGGTTTTGGTTGTTGCCTTTGGTGTTGTGGCGTTAGGCGGGTGGGGAATCACTAAGAGTTCCGGGCTCTGGGTTTTGATCTCCCTGGCCCTCCTGCCTCTTTGGACCTACCTGGCGTTGGACAATCAGAATCTGATCTGGTTTTGCTTTGGGCTCCTTGGTATCGTGATTCTCAAACGTCTGTCCGCCAACCGGTCGCCTTTTCCAGACGACGTTTCCCGTAAGAGGGTATTGTTCAACCGGTTGGTCCGGGACCGCGACGTGTCAGAACGCACCGGGTGGGTGAGGCGGATCCCGGAAGGCTCTTCCTGAATCAAAAAGACGGGTAAGGTAGACGGGTAAGGTAGACGGGTAAGGTAGACTGGAAAAGCCCCGGCCAAAATTTAGAATCTACTTAGAATCTACTTAGAATCTACTGGGAATCTACTGGGAATTTACTGGGAAGCTATGGAAGAACAGACAGAGACCGGCCAAGAATCACAGCAAGCTGCTTACTGCCATTGGCATCCCAATGTTGAGACGGGGTTATCTTGCAGTCATTGCGGTAGGAGTATGTGTACCCGGTGCATGGTGCAGGCCGCGGTCGGCATCCGTTGCCCCGAGTGCGGCACGGCAGCCAAGATGCCCACTTTCGATGTCCAGCCGACTTTCTACGCCAAGGCGGTTGGAGTCGGTATTGGAATCGCCATCGGCGGTGGAGTGCTCTGGGGAACCTTCAACTGGGTAATCTTCAGCTTGCACATCGCAGGTTCGGGGATCCTCTTGTCGCTGCCGTCGCTGGCTGTTGGTTATGCCGCCGGCGAACTGATTAGCGCTGCGGTCAACGCCAAGCGGAGCAGGGGTCTGGCGTATATCGCCGCCGGGTCTGTGCTTGGCGCCTTTATCATCAGCCGGATGTTTGGCGCATCACCGGGAGACTTCTTCGTCTTAATCACTCTGGCCATCGCCGTCTATCTGGCTGTCCAGCGGGTCAAGTAATTCCTGCCAGATCCGATCGATCGTCTGGCCTATGACCTCTCCTCCAAACCCCCGCCGATGCAAGAACCCGCCGAGCTTCCGGCGGAAGGCAGCTGCATCCTCAACTGATAGTTTGGCTGCGTATTTTGAACCGGCTTGGTAGGCGTTGGCTGAGGAATCGAAGTCTGACAAAGCGTCTTGAATGATTTCGCGGTCCACGCCCATTCTTTGGAGCTCTTGCCGGATCAGACCAGCGCCTCTGGGCCGGAACTTTTCCCGCGAATTTCGCCATTCTCTGGCGAACGCTGCGTCGTCCAATAGCCCTTGGCGGCGCAGGTCCGAGATTGTGCGGTCGACGACTTCGCTGGCGAAACGACCCTCTAGTCGGCGTTTGATCTCAGCTTCTGCTCGCTGCCTGTGGGTGAGCAAACGCAGAGCGGCGTTTTTGGCCTTGGTGTAAGGGGCTTCGGCGGATCCGGTCAGGCGCGACGTTTCAGCCATCGGTGGATGCTCCAGGATGATGGGTTGTTTGGTCGTGGTTATCAGGGGCTGTTATCGGGAGTTGCGCAATCAGTCGTGGTGTGTTTCGTCGTTCTAAACCATCCGTCCCCGAAGATTCCTTCGACAAGCTCAGGATGAGCGGAATCTACAAGGTCTTGTCAATCTGTTTCTTCCCCGGAAGCGGCGTCCGTGATGCTCTGTCGTCCGCTATGGCCCGGAGTCCGCTCATGGTGAGCCCGTCGAACCACCCACTCCGCCCGAACCGTCATTCCCCGAAGACTTCTTCGACAAGCTCAGAATGAGCGGTAAATTCGCTTCAATCCGCTCATGGTGAGCTTGTCGATTTATTTTGCTGCTTTTTGCCAGTTAGCCGGAGTTACTCGTCGTCTCCCGCTCCGTTGGAGATGAAGCCGGGCAGAATGTCCGCGACCGAGCCTTCGGCATGGGGCGAATCTCCGTTGGTCAATGCTTCGCCAGGGGATACTTGGTCGCCCGGCTTGGAGTTTCCGTCGGGACCTCCGTCGGGACCTCGGATGCGGCCTTCGACAGATTCGGCGATCTCTGGGTGCTGGATCAGGAACTCCTTGGAGTTTTCCCGGCCCTGTCCCAACTTGGTCTCGCCGTAGGAATAGAATGCGCCGGATTTCTTGATGATGCCCTGGTCTACTCCAATCTCCAGTATGTCGCCCATCTTGCTGATGCCAAGGTTGAACATGATGTCGAACTCAGCCACCCGGAAGGGCGCTGCGACTTTGTTCTTAACGATACGGGCCCGCACGCGGTTGCCGATGACCTCGGCCCCCTGCTTGATGGATTCCACCCGGCGCAGGTCGATGCGAACCGAGCTATAGAACTTGAGTGCCCGTCCGCCGGGAGTGACCTCGGGGCTGCCGTAGGTGACGCCGACTTTCTCTCGGAGTTGGTTGATGAACACGACTGCGGTTTTAGACCGGTGTATGCTGCTGGTCAATTTGCGCAAAGCCTGGGACATCAGCCGGGCTTGCAGGCCGATGTGGGTGTCGCCCATATCACCCTCGATCTCTGCCTGAGGCACCAGTGCCGCCACGCTGTCGAGGACGATTGCGTCGATCGCGCCGCTGCGGACGAGTTGTTCGGTGATGTCCAACGCTTGCTCGGCGCTGTCGGGCTGGGCGATCAGAAGGTCATCTAAGACTAGGCCGCAGTTGCCTGCGTAGACGGGGTCTAGGGCATGCTCTACGTCGATATAGGCGGCGGTTCCGCCGAGTTTCTGAGTTTCGGCCATAAGGTGAATGGCCAAGGTCGACTTCCCGGCGGACTCGGACCCAAATATCTCAGTGACCCGGCCTCGGGGGATGCCGCCGACGCCCAGTGCAATGTCCAGAGCCAAGGAGCCGGTGGGAATGGATTCGGTGGTTAGAGACTGGCTTATCTCGCCAAGGCGCATTACGGCGCCCCTTCCATAGTCCTTCTCGATCCGGCTTAGGGCAATCTCCAGCGCCGCTAGCTTATCGGTCGTTTGCTTGTCTTTATCTGCGCTCTTCATCCTCACCAATCCTTCGTCCCTTGTTAGACATCTGTTGCCAAACCGCTTGGCGGCAGAACAACCTGCGCCGCATGCTAACATCGTGTTCCACCAGGCAACAAGAAGGCAATGTCAGTACAAACGTTCTTATATAACCAGATGGTTATCGAGAGCTTGGGACCAACTGGTCCCAGGTCAGAAATCTCAAGTCCCGCCTTTGAAGCCGATGGTCACCACGCCGTTCTCGACTATCACTGGCGTCACACGCTCGCCGTTAGTCAGTTCCAGAAGGCCAGGGATCTGGTCGGCTTGTTTGGAGAGGTCTATCTCGGTGTATTCCACCTTGCGCTTCCGGTAGTCCATCTTGGCGGCGGATGAATAGGCGCAATCAGGGTGGGTATAAATGATCGTGCTATCTTGGGCCACGTTTGACTCCTGACTGGTAAATGTTATCGGGCAAACCCGACATAATCCGTATGTGGCTGTAATTGTACGGCTGGCCTGTCGATTCTTCAACGGGAATGCTTGGCTGTGCCCACGATTCTTTGGCGACGCTCACCTAGGCCCTCGTGGAATGGTATGCTGTAGGCACATATGACTGAATACTCTGAAGACGAATCCACGGCGGAGAACCTGGCGGCCCTGGCGAAATTGTTGGACCAATATGCCACCGGGGCTGGACGCATAACACCGAGGCTGAGGGGCGCTCGGCTAAGCCCTGAGATCTGGGATTTATTGGATCAGGCGGTGACCGCCGTTAGAGACTCGCCAGACGGCTTTTTGGACGCTGCTGGGTCGCTGATATTTGGCAATGGTTGCTACGCTGTTGGCCGTCACGCCGACGCTGCCGAGGTTTACTCCGCGATCTTGGAGCGGGAGCCAACCAACATGGACGCTCGTTTCAACCTGGGATTAACTAACCTACGGCTGAAAAAACCCGAAGACGCGGTCCGGGAATTCACCGCCATGTTGGTACAAGAACCGTCCATGCCCGAGGCCTATTACCAACGGGGCAACGGCCACGACGATCTTGGCCAGGTCGACAGAGCGTTGGCGGACTATAGCCGGGCGATCGAATTGGACCCTGGCTATGTCCAGGCGATGTACAACCGCGCAGTGGCGTTGGGCCAAGCGGGGCGGCATCAAGAGGCAGTGGCGCAGTTCGACAAGGTCAACGCGATCCGGCCCGACATCTCCAATGCCCATCTGAACCGTGGCGCTTCCCTGGATGAACTGGGATTACATGACGAGGCTGTCAGCAGCTACACCAGGGCCGCCGAACTGAATCCTGAGAATGCCCACGCGCTTTTCAACCGCGCCCGAACCAACTATTACCTTGGCAAACTACACGAGACGATAGCCGATTACACCCGAGTGATCGAGCTCACGCCAGACGACGCTGAGGCGTTCAACAACCGGGGTCTGGCTTACGATGCTTTGAGTGATTACGAGAGCGCCGTCGAGGACTTCAACTCAGCCTTGGAGTTGCGGCCTTCATTTGCGGAGGCACATAGCAACCGGGGGGCGGTATTAGAGGTTTTGGGAGACTTGGACGAGGCACTAGAAGAATATAACCATTCGCTGGAAGCCGACCCTAATCTGGCTTCCGCTCACTACAACGCCGCCCGGATCCACTCACGGAATGGCGACGTGGCAGCTTGCCTGACGCACCTTGACCGCGTATTGGAGATTGCTCCGGAACTGGCCGAGGATGCCGCCCATGATGAACACTTGGGTTGGGCGCTGAAGTTGAGGGATATGCGAGAGGTCAGGGAGCCGGAAGAAGGTTCTTAGGTTCTTAGGAACCGCATCGGAACCGGGGATCTGGGAACGCCGGCTCTAACGCGGGGTCTAATGCTTTCCAGTGGTGGCGTGACCCAAGTCTGCATCAGATCCAGTTGCCAGTTCTTCATTTTCATCCAGGTCGTCATCTTCCGTGTCCCGGTAGATCGGGAGCGATGCGACGTGGAGTCTCCGTCGTCGAGTGAACATGCTCCGGAGCAGGACCAGAGACGCCAGAACGACCAATCCGGAGACCAAGTCTCGTTCGATCTGGTAGTACTGACTGATTGCCAGCATGACCAAGAAACAGACCGATACTCCCCAGGTTGACCGCAGGGTTGAGTGGCGCATCAGAACGATGGTCGCCAGACCCGCGGCAACTCCCAGCACGGCTAATGCCGGGATCAACGCCAAGGATACGCCCATCAATGGGGCCATGCCGTCGCCACCTCTGAACCTGGTGAAGACCGATTTCCAATGACCAACCACTGCGGCGCCACCAGCGACAAGCATCAATGTGGGGGGAACATCAATGGCCCAGGCAACGAAAACAGCCGCGCCGCCCTTGGCTACATCTCCAACCAAGACCAGCGCGCCGGTCCGGTGTCCGACATTGAAAAATACGTTGGCGGTTCCGGCCAGATTGCTGCCTGTGGCAAAAACGTCGATGCCACGCAGGCGGGAAGCGATATGGGCAAAGGGAAGAGCGCCCAACAGATACCCTGCGGCAACTGCCAAAACGACTTTCTGAGCCAGTATTAGGCCCTCTTCCACGATTTCTCTAAGGCCTCCGGTTCGTTGATTCCGGTCGCCCGGTAAAGACGCTGCATGAGATGCTGAAAAGTGGGTTTGATGCTGTCATGGTCTGGTCCGAAACAGGATTCCCTGATTCAATCATATACCAGCCAAGCCGAGGGGCATAGGTATTGAACCGAGCTAATAGTGGAGATGCAAATAACCTGAACAGGCCGACTGGAGCCTTCCAGCGATCATTTCCCTAGCGATCGTGTTCCTATCTTTCTGGCCGTTTCTCCGCAACGAAGAGCCAGTAGCCCAGTTTTCCCGCACCCACCATTTCTCTGACCTTTGCGACCAACTCCGGCGACCGTTCCAGTTGGCCCCCCAATGCCGGAGAGGCGTCTGTAGCTGCGCCGCTCATCTGACGGAAGGCCGAGAACGCCGCTAGTTTGGATTCAACTTCGTCCAGGATCTTGATGATCTCTGCGGACGCGTCCACCTGTTCGGTGACCGTAAAGCCTCCCTCTTCCATCAGACGGATATAGCCGTCACTGGTCAGGGCGTTGGTCAGGCACAACACTTGACCCAATTCACCTTCCAGTTCCGGAGGCAACGAGTCGGGTTCGATGGTGACATCACTCAGGCCGAATCTTCCGCCCGAACGTAGCAAACGCGCCGTCTCAGCCGTGGCCTGCGCTTTGTTGATGAAGAGACTCATCGAGCACTCGCAGACTGCAGCGTCGAAGACCCCGGAACGGAGAGGAAGACATTCGGCGTCACCCCGGATGAATCGCGCGCGGCTATTTAACGGCGCAGAGTTGCTGGCATGAAGGACGGCCTCGGCCCCGAACTCGACCCCAACCACGCTGCATCGAAACACCCGGCCCAGCGCTTGGGCGCTTTCCCCCCGGGCGCTGGCCAAGTCGGCAACCAATTCGCCGGGCTTCAGGCCCATGAGCCGGCCCAGTTTGTTGGTCAGGCCCAGCCCGCCGGGGTGCAGGGTGTCCCCCATGACGAGCTTGGCCAGGTCCGACTGATAGAGGTCGGCGCAACAGGCTTTAGCTTCTGCTTCGCTCGGCAAACTTTATCTTGCTCCTGGCGATTTCCAGACTGCGTTCCTGGGATAGTTGCTCTCGTATCTCTTCCCGGTACCCCACCGAGTTGTAAGCGCAGAAAGGGATGATCCGGCCGTCGGGGACGAGGATGCCGACGCAGCACTTCATCACCTGTTTAACATTGAAGGTCCAGGGATCTAGAAAGTCTTTGATCGCTATCTGAAAGATATGGTCCTTCAGGTGACCCATCTCATAGCCAAGTTCCAGACCCGGCCCGCAGGCGCATTGGAATTGGTCGGCGGTCTGTTCAGTGCCGGCGACGGCGGAGGCCGACCATAGTCCCTCCAAAGCCTTCTGCACATCTGCCGAATTGACCGGTTTGGGCAGGGCCCGGTTGGTGATGTAGTCCAGATATTGGTCAATATCTAACATCCGGGGCAGGGGCACCGTGTTCTCTCCGTCCACGAACACATATGAGTTCACCTGACAGGTTGGAAAGCAACACGGCACGGGGACGAAGTCTTCAAGCATGAACCGGCCCTGGGTCTGGTCAACGATGCCGTGGATCACATCGGGGATCGTTACCCTTTCCATCGGATCGAATTCCATGTGGCGGCCGACATGGGTAACGGGTTGGAAAACCACGCCGCGAACCGCCGGGTGCTTCAGGCCGAATTCCAGAATAGTGCCCACTTCATCGGTGTTCACGCCACGCTCGATGGCCGCCACCAGCACGGCATCAAGGCCCTTCTCTGCTAAACGGTCCAGGGCCTTCAGTTTCAGGTCCAACAGGTCTTCGCCCCTGATGGTCTCGTAGGTCTCACGGCGAAGTCCATCGAACTGGAAATAGATCACTGGATCCGCCTTGGCCAGCCCATCCAGAAATTCGTCATCCCTGGCGATTCGGACCCCATTGGTATTGACCATTACCTGCCGGATGCCCCGGTCTTTGGCCGCCTGAATCATCTCGAACAGATCAGGATGGATGGTCGGCTCGCCGCCGCTGAATTGTACTACTTCAGGGTCGCCCTCGGTCTCCACGAATCGGTCCAGCATGAATTCGACCTGTTCCACAGTTAGGCTGAAACCCACTCCGGCGTTGGCGAAACACACGGGGCAGTTTAGGTTGCAAGCAGAGTTGACCTCGATCAAGGCCAGGCATATATGTTGCTTGTGTTCCGGGCATAGGCCGCAGTCCAAGGGACAGCCGTCCTTGACTTCGGTGCTGAAATCCAAAGGGATGGTTCCCGGCTTGTTGAACTTGACCGAGTCCACGTACATCTGGGCGTCGGAGCTGATGATGCCCTCGAACCAATCATGGGTCGGGCACCGTTTCCGCATGTAGACCTTGTTGTCGCGGATGATGATCTGGGCGTCGATCACCGTTTGGCACTCCGGGCAGATGCTCCGGGTCAATTCATGGAAGATGTAGTCCGCATCTTGCTTCACCTTGAGTTTGGCGTTCTCTTTGGGCTTGACCATTCGGCACCCCTTAATATGGCTATGTGGCAATACCGCGTACAGGTCGGCGTATTCGGCGTATATAGAATTGAGATGCTTTTCACAATCATAGGATGCAACGGAAATAAGGCTCAAAACCCGGCTGACGTGTACCCTATGTGAAGAAGAGAACTTCCGAATCCGAATAGTATTTGTAGAGGAGCGTTTTGCGCATGGTAACCAAGAAACTGGCATTGATGATAATAGTTGGGATATTTTTAGTCTTGGCCGTGGCCTGCGGGTCGGAGACTGCAACGTCTACGGTTCCTAGTCCGGGTGGAGGAGAGAACATCGTCGCGCCGGCGTACGAACCCCGCTCTTTTAGTGAGGTAAATCCTCAGAATGTCGTGCTAAACCTGGTACCCGCACCGGCCCTTCCGGCGATTCCTGATTGCAACGGCGAGCCGAGGAACGTTCGAGTTACCCTGGAAACAATGGAGGTTGAAGGTGAGCTTGCTCCGGGCGTCACCTTCCGGTTCCTTACATTCAACGGCGCGGTACCAGCGCCGGCCATCGTTGTCTGTCTCGGTGACTGGGTCGAGGTGACACTTAAGAACTCGCCCGGCAACATATTCCCTCACAACGTCGATTTCCATGCGGCGACGGGAGCATTGGGCGGAGGCGCGGCCTCGATCGTAGCTCCAGGGCAGCAGACCACCTTCCGGTTCCAGGCTCTTAAAGAAGGCGCATTCGTCTATCACTGCGCCATTGCGCCGATAGCGATGCACGTGACCTCGGGGATGTACGGGTCAATCATTGTTTTGCCAAAGGGCGGACTCCCTGACGTGGACAAAGAATTCTACTTGATGGAAGGCGATTTCTATACCGAGCCCTCCAAAGATGATCCGAGCAGGCATGTATATTCTCCCGAGAGGATATCTGCCGAGAATCCTTCATACGTTGTGACCAATGGCCGGGTCGGCGCGGTAACCGGGGACAACGCCCTCAAAGTCAACGTAGGAGACACGGTCCGGTTCTACTATGGGCAGGCCAATGACGAATCCTGGCTACACATCATCGGCGGCCATTTCGACAAGGTGTACGTCACCGGCTCCTTCCATCCGGACTCCGCCAAAGAGTACGGTGTGGAGACCACCGCGGTTCCAGCGGGAAGCGTCACTGTCGTTGAATACACGTTCAAGGTTCCCGGCCTGTACTTGATGGTCAACCACAAGCTGATCCGTGCCACTGAGAAGGGACAAGCGGCCCAGATCATCGTGGAAGGGGCAGAGAACCCCGACATCATGACCGTGGTTGAGCCGCCGACCGCCATCCGTTAGGCTAGTCTAAATAGAACTAGCGAACGGGTGAATCGATGACAACCGACTCAGCGCTGTCGGGAATGGTGGTGCTGGACCTGACCCAGATCATGGCCGGGCCCTACTGCACCATGGTGTTGGCCGACATGGGGGCCGACGTGATCAAGGTGGAGAAACCCAACGGCGGCGATGACAGCCGCCGCCTGGGACCGCCCTTCATCAAAGATTGGTCGGCCGGCTTCCTGGCGTTGAACCGCAACAAGCGCAGCCTGGCCGTGGACCTTCGCCGCGATGCCGGCCAGGCTATGTTCAAACGGCTGGTGGCCGGGGCTGACGCCGTGGTGGAGAATTTTAGGCCCGGAGTCATGGACCGGCTGGGTTTGGGTTACGAGGCCTTGTCAGCCATCAAACCCAGCCTGGTCTACTGCTCGATCTCGGGCTTTGGCAACACCGGCCCCGACGCGGCCAAGGGCGGGTTCGACCTGGTGGCCCAGGGTGTGAGCGGGCTGATGAGCATCACCGGCCACCCAGATATGCCGCCGGCAAAAGTGGGCGTGCCCATCACCGACATCTCCGCCGGTCTGCTGGCGGCCAACGGCATACTTAGCGCCTACATCTACGCCCTAAAGACTGGGCAGGGTCAGCAGGTGGACACCTCGCTGATGGAGGCGGGGGTGGCCTATACCGTGTGGGAGTCCTCGGTCTACTTCGCTGACGGAGAGATACCCGGCCCGCTGGGTTCGGCCCACCGGGTCTCAGCGCCCTACCAGGCCCTGCGCACCTCAGATGGTTACCTGAATATAGGCGCCGCCACCCAGCCGACCTGGGAGCAACTATGCCGGGCCATCGGCTCGGAGGCGCTCATTGACGACTTGCGTTTCAAGCTGCCCGGCGACCGCAAAGCGCGTGAAGGGGAGCTGGCAACTCTGCTAGAGGAAACCTTTACTACCGACACCACCAGCAATTGGCTGGAGTTGTTGGAGCAAGCGGGCGTCGTTGCTGGCCCGATCTACAACATGGACCAGGTCTATAAAGACCCCCAGGTGCTGGCGCGGAAGATGCTAGTTGACCTGGAAGATTCAGACCTGGGGACTATACATAACATCGGCATCCCAGTGAAACTATCGGCTACCCCCGGACAGATACGCACCCGCGCCCCTATGCTGGGCGAACACAGCGCGGAAGTCTTGCTGGAACAAGGCTTCAGCCAGCCAGAGGTTGACGAGCTAGTTGGTGGGGGGGTAGTAGTGGAGAACCAAGGGACGGGGTCTCGGCGGTAGGGCAGATTCCATCCCACGCCGAAGTCGAAATATGATGAATATGACTATGCATAGTACTTTTCTGATTGAATTAGCCGTAAAGCTTCGACTACCCCATCGAAGCTAGGAGCCAAATGAGCTGATGTATGTCCTTCTAGGTGTAGTCGACGCAATACATCTTGGGCGATTGCCCCTGGGGCGATAATCTTGGTAATTGGAAGAGCGTATTCCGACTCTGGTACGGTGGCAGGCCAAAATCCCGCCCTGTTTATCCAGTGTGTTGCTTCGGCGCATATTGCTTCATCGAGAGGCAGATATTGATTGGTGGTTCCTGAAAATTCGGCTGAAGTATCCAAGAGGAAAAGACCGTGTTGGGCGTGAAGATTTGAATTATTAGCCCGCGGGACAGAAATCGCGCGGATTCTAGATTTGTTATTTTGAAATTCTTGGACCAAGTGGACAAATCTTAGATCGACCGCCCAAACTGTGAACGATTCTGCATCGCTCTGCGATGTCGCAAGGGCTATCAGCAGTCATACCGAGAGCGGCGAAAAACGCTGCAGTATTCGAGTCGAAAGAGAAATCCAACAATCTTGTTGGCACTCCATGGTGTTGAGCGACGGCTAATATCTGCCATATTTCTTGACTCGGCCAGTCATCATAAAGCTCGGTTGGTTCCACGGGTTCGCGGAATATTTGGCTGTCCCCAGGAATGGGCAACCCGACTCGATCAGCGAGCACGACGAATTCTCTCAACGCAACAAATTCTGCTCTAGCTTGCAGGGCAATCGCATCTGATTTGAGGCGAGATGGCAATGGTAGGATAAGAGTCATCTTAGGGGTGGGG
>JAQBXL010000044.1 GCA_027624135.1 Chloroflexota bacterium | reverse complement strand
CCCACCCCTAAGATGACTCTTATCCTACCATTGCCATCTCGCCTCAAATCAGATGCGATTGCCCTGGATGCCGTTATGTATGCCGTTGAACTGCCAGACTCGTGGGTTTATGATATTGGCAGGTTCGCGGCATTAATAGCGACGGATTTCGGCGTAACTCATTCCTCGGTCTCAGCAACTAACCCTAAGAGGTGCGAATGGCAGACGGCAAGACAGCTTTGGTCACCGGAGGCGCGGGATTCATCGGCTCACATATGGTGGACCGGCTGCTGGAATTGGACTATAGGGTCGTCATATTGGACGACCTCAGTACCGGCAAGATAAAGAACCTTAATTCAAAAGCGGTTTTCCATCACACCGATATCACCCAGCCCGCCATGGCCGAGATCATCCAAAGGGAACAACCCGACCTGGTGTTTCACATGGCGGCCCAGACCAGCGTGACCCAGTCGACCAAAGACCCCATCGGGGACGCCAACGCCAACGTGCTTGGCACTCTCCGCGTTCTTGAGGCTTCGCGGCGGGTAGGCGTGGAGAAGATCATCTACTCGTGCACTGGCGGCGCTCTTTACGGCGACCCGGAGAGCGTACCCTGCCCAGATGACGCCAAGATTACCCCGGTCTCTCCCTACGGGATGTCCAAGTGGGTGGCCGAACAATACCTGTATTTCTATTACCAGCAGTACCGGTTGCACTACACCTCTCTGCGCTATGGTAACGTCTATGGGCCACGGCAAGACCCCCATGGCGAGGCGGGGGTTGTGGCCATCTTCAGCCAGTCCATGTTGGAAGGTAAGCAACCCCAGATCTTCGGTGACGGAACGCAGGAACGCGACTTCGTCTCGGTGTTCGACGTGGTTGACGCGAATATAGCGGCCATCGACAATGGCGACGGCAAGGCCATGAATATCGCCACCGGAGAGGCCACCAGCGTGAACAGAATCTTTGAGTTGCTGCGAAGCATCACAGAATACAAGTGGGATGCTCTTCACGGGCCCCAAAGAACCGGTGAGGTGTATCGCATATCCCTCGATTGGTCCCGAGCGGCGACAGAGCTAGAATGGTCGCCAAAGATCGGTCTCGAAGAAGGGTTGCGGTTGACTGTCGATTATTTCAGGGAGTTCATGGATCTCGCTGGGAACGTTTCGGGAAGCCTCGGAGGGCATCCTGGTGGGAGCGCAGCCGGTAATGCGGCTTCGGCCGGTTAGGGCTCAGGCGACGTGCCATTAAAAACCGATAGGTAAGCACAGGTAGGAGAATTTCGGGCAGATATGGAAGCAGACTACGATGTAGCTATTTTGGGGGCTGGCGCCGCGGGCTTGGCTGCCGGCCTCTACACCACAAGAGCGATGATGAAGACGGTGCTGCTTGAGCAGTTGGGCCCTGGCGGACAGCTCTTGGTCACCGATGAGATCGAGAACTATCCTGGCTTCCCCGACGGGATCAAGGGCCAGGAATTGGCAACAAGGATGGAACAGCAGACTGCCAGATTCGGGGCCGAGACCGAATATACCGAAGTGGTGGGGATCGACGACATCGAAAAGCCACTGAAGATCGTCCACACCGACGACCGCGACTTCACCGCCAAGACAATCATCATCGCCACCGGCGGCTCCCATAACAAATTGGGTGTGCCGGGCGAAGACGCCCTCTCGGGCCGTGGTGTTTCGTATTGCGCCGTGTGCGACGGCAACTTCTTCAAGGGTCAGGACGTTGTGGTTGTTGGTGGCGGGGATGCCGCCCTCGACGAAGGGCATTACCTGACCGGCATCGTCAATTCAGTGACCTTCATACACCGGCGGGACGAGCTTCGGGCCGCCAAGGTCATTCAGGAGCGGGCCTTCGCGACCGACAAGGTCAAGTTTCTCTGGAGCCACGTGGTCGAAGAATTCAGGGGAGAGCAGGCCCTTGACCGCGCCCTGGTCAAAAACCTCAAGACCGACGAGCTTTACGAATTCCCCATGGCTGCCGCCTTTATCTATGTGGGATTCCATCCCAACACCGAATATCTCAAGGGATTGCTCGAGTTGGACGCGGGGGGCCATGTCTGCACCGACATCCACATGAGGACAAGCATTCCGGGCGTCTACGCCTGCGGAGATGCGCGGGCGGAATCCACCCGGCAACTGGGAGCCGCCGTGGGCGACGGCATCACCGCCGCTCTGGCTGCCTTCCACGACCTGAGCAACTAGCTCTTTCGTAATTTCGTATCAAGCGAAACGAGGCAGAGAGTATTCCCTGCCTCGTTTTTTCGTGCCCTTCTTTCTTAGACCCCAGTAAACTCTCGGAGCAACGTCACACTCCCGGCAACCACGATCACGGCGACCACCGCGTAACGGAAGATGCGGTCGTTGATTCGAGTCACCAACAGGGCGGCCAGTCCAAACCCAATGGCTAATCCCGGAATCATGACCCCGATGTTGGCCAGGGTATCGCGGCCGACCAAGCCGGTGGCGGCGTAAAGTCCAAAAGCCACTATGTCGGAAGTCAAGAAGAACAACGCCAAGCCGGCGCGAACAGTCTCCGGCTTCCATCCTTGGGCGATGGCGTAGATGGCGCCCAAGGGGCCGCCGATGCCGATGGTGGTCACCGCCAGCGAGGTCAGGAATCCGAAGATCAGGCCGGCGGGGCGTCGTTTTGCGAAGGGTAGATCGACGCTTGATAGGCTGAATAACCCCAGGAAGATAATCACAACCGCGATGGTTATCCGTAGGGCGCTGGGGCTGGCCGAGTTCAGCGCCAGGACTCCGATGGGAGTCGCCACGATCCCGCCGACGACCAGACCGATGCTAGCGCGTAACTGTAAGTGACGCCAGGTCCTCACCAATGCCATGGCCATCACGATGCCAATGAGGCAATTTGACACCACCACAGCCTGTTGGGGTTCCAGGTAGAGCAGGAGAACCGGAATCGCCACCAGCCCAAAGCCGAAACCAACTGTGCCGATGACGGTGGAGGCGGCGACGACGATCAGGAGACTAAAAAAAAGTTCGAGGCCGGTTAACAAAGCGGGGCTTAGTTTCCCTGGGACAGGTTGAACAATCCCTGGCTGACGGCGACCTTCAAGGCCAAGCTCACATCGATCACCGGTGGACCGTCCCGGCGGACCTCCATCTCCAGCAATTGCGAATGGTTGACCGAAAAGGCCCGTTCGCCATCCAGAGCCACCGTGCAGTCACGTCTCTCGATAGCCAGTCTCTCGCCTTCCGCCATGCGCTGCCACGATGAGATTGGGATCGACGGAACCACTCCGGGAGCCAATGGGGCTATCACTGTGGTGATTCCAGACGCCTTTGACCCCGACTCGGCGATGCTGTACTGCAATCCGCCCTCATCAACGATGGAGACCGATTGCATCCGTGCTCCGATGGACGATAGCCCAATGGATGCCGGCTCGGCCCTGGTTAGAAAGACTTCGAAGATAGTATCGATGTCCCAGATAGCCCTGGTGGCGACGAAGCGCTCTTTTGAAAGGGCGACATCGATCAGAGCGAAATCTCGCAGTTCCCCGTCCACGTAGACGTTCATGGTCTTGCTGGGCACGGCGATTTCGGATAGGTCCAGCTTGCCATGGGCCACCAACCCGGCCGCCAGACCGGCCAGCGTGCCCTCCACCATGGTTGGAAACACGTTGTTGGTGCCAGTCGATATGGCGACCATCGGGATGGTCCGGCAACCGGCCACCGCAGCCCGGTTAGTGCCGTCGCCGCCCAGCGTCACCAGGCAATCAACACCCTGTTTTCCCATGTACTCCGCGGCTCGGACGGTGTCTCCTTCCGAGTGGAAGGACGGCATCTCCACGAACTCAGGAACGATGGACACTGTGGGATTATCGGCGGCCCGCCAGACCAGGTTCGAGCTGTCGGGCATGGCCAGCACACGTTCCACTCCAACTGATTGGAGACCCAGCATGACCCGGCGCACGGTGTTCACCTTCTCCCAGTCGGGCACCACGCGGCCCTGGGCAACCAGCCGCCGGATGTCCTTGCTGGCAGCCGGATTAGCGATTATTCCTACCAGGGCCAAGGTCGGTCTCCTGTTTGCGGGCTAAGGGGTGCCGCTTGCGTAAGTCTTAAATCACACCCAAGTGGTGCACAAGTGTACCCGCCGCTATAATTGCGCCAACCGCCAGACCGTGCCAGGTTCTATCAAAACCCCGTCCAGACCGGTCAGCAAACAGGCCCGATTATAGCACTGGGAGGACCAGGATGAGCGCCGAACTAGCTTTCATGTCCGCCGTGGAGTTGGCCCAAGCGATATGCCAGAAGAAAGTATCGTCGTTGGAAGCGACCGAGAACTTCTACCAGCGGATCGACCGATTGGACCCCCAGCTTAACCCATATCTAACCCTATGCCGGGACCAGGCCTTGGCCGAGGCGCGCGCCGCCGATGAAGCGGTGCAGCGGGGTTCGGATTTGGGGCCGCTGCACGGCGTGCCCATCTCCATCAAAGACCTGGAGATGACCAAGGGCGTGACCACCACCATGGGGTCGGCGGTGTTCCGCGACCGCATCCCCGACGTGGACTCCATAATGGTGGAACGGGTGAAAGCGTCCGGGGCGATCATGCTGGGCAAGACCAACACCCCTGAGTTCGGCCAGTCCGGCACCACCGAGAACAAGCTCGGCGACGATTGCCGCAACCCATGGGACACAACACGCACTCCGGGCGGCTCCAGCGGTGGAGCGGCGGCGGCGCTGGCAGCAGGACTTTGCACCGTGTCGATGGGCACCGACGGAGGCGGCTCCATCCGCATACCAGCCAGTTTCTGCGGGGTGTTCGGCATCAAGCCCACTCAGGGACGGGTGCCTCGTTACGGCGGCTACGGCCGGCCCTCAGCCAATCATTTCTCACAATCGGGTCCTATCACTCGGACGGTGGCCGATGCGGCTCTGTTGCTGCAGGTGGTGGCCGGTCCCGATACTCGGGATGTCACCTCAATGCGGCAACCGGCCCCTGATTTCAGCGCGGGTCTGGAGGCTGGGGTGAAGGGATTGCGGTTGGCCTGGAGTAGCGATTTCGGCTATGCGGCGGTGGACCCCGGAGTTATCGAGGTAACCAAGCGGGCGGCCCTGCTGTTCGCCGAAATGGGCGCGACTGTGGAGGACGCCAATCTGAAGATGGAAGACCCCTTCGAGGCATTCTGGAACATCTTCTCCACGGCGGCCTACACGTCCTACGGCCATCTGCTGGAGGAGCACCGGAACGACTTATCTGATATCGGCCTCATGTCCATTAAGCACGGCCGAGAGACGACCGGGGCGGACATGTCGCGGGCTATCTACGAGGTTGATAGGCTGGGGCGGCGGATGGAGGAGTTCTTCGACGACTACGACCTGCTGCTGACGCCGACCATGGCGGTGCCGGCCTTCCCGATAGACCAGCGCCCCAGCATAATCGGAGGCAGGGAGGTTGATCCGTTCTGGGGGTTCCTGCCCTTCACCTACCCGATAAACATGAGCGGCCGAGTAGCCGCCAGCGTCCCCTGCGGCTACTCGGCAGAGGGGATGCCCATCGGCCTCCACATCATCGGCCCCCGAGGCTCAGAAGCCAAGGTGCTGCAAGCAAGCGCCGCCTTCGAGCGGGCGCAGCCGTGGGATGGGAAGAGGCCGGGGGTTTCGTAGGGGGGTTTCGCGAAATTGGCAGCCGCACTAGTTTAGTCCGGACCTGGATCACATTAATAGGCCCCGAGAAAAACCAGTGTCCGCGAGGGCGTGCGGCATCACCCTCTAACCTCTACGATTCCTAAAGTAGACGCGGTTTATCTTCGGAAGAAGGTGGGCCGTGGACATACGGCGCAGTAATAGGGAAACCCAGTTGCTCAGAATACCGATGCAGCTGCGTGTCGTATGTATGAAATTCATCCGCTTCTATCTGTTGAGCCGTGGCTAGGTGTATTGCATCGAGTGCTCGCAGACCGGTCCATCCTTTTTCAATACCTAGTCGGATTATCCCACGGGCTCTTAAGGCGATAGCGGGATAAGGTTCCACTAGCGTGACTGCGGTAGTATCTTTCCAGAGCGAATCTATTTTCTGCTCAACGTCGTCGTCCAAAGCCTGATTGGCTTTTTCTGTCGCTCCAAAGGCAACTTCGGTTATGGCGATTACAGAAGTAATTAAGTGGATATTACCAGAGCGCATCGCGCTGTCCCGAAGAAGCATGTCGAGCACTTCTTTGTTTTCGGGAGTTTCACTGATGTAGTCAAGCCACACGCATGAATCCCAATATATGCGTCGTCTCCCCGGTCTAAGCATCCCTCAAATGCCTTATGATGTCTTCAGAGGATGGCGCATCTACATGAACTGCAATAATTCCACGCGCATCGTGGTAGTGAGGTACATCGTCCGAAAGTATCTCGATCCTCGACACCCCACGGATCGTTACAGGTCTATTGCGATCAGGCTCACGGGCGACTAATCCTTCAACGATTGCCCGCCTACCCCATGCTTCCCGAATTATGGTTTCCTGCCCTTCATCAAGGTAACAGGAAACTGCACGGTCATGGAAAGAGTCGAACAATGTAAATCTCAGTGAGACTCGGTTTGTGAGCGTTTGGATGCGCCCTTCAACGGCACCCAAAGCCGGAGGGAGCAATTGAGAGCGGGGACTATCAGAAACGACAATATCCGACTCGGCGGTCTCAAAGCGAACTGCCGTCACCTGCCCATTTATGATGTCCCGAATGTTGCGTGCGTGCCCCTTCACTCTTGCCGAATATGGGACCGGTTCGTTGGATTCCAACGCCTTAGCTACAGCGGCATATCCTTCAATCACCTGAGCGACTTTGTTGGGGATATCAGATTCCCCGCGAACCGTCGCGATTGCGCTGCTTTTTACTAGATCGTCGATGTACCAGTCAACGCCATCTCTAGCTTGGAATTCAGCCGCAAGGGCATCCACCAGGCCGTAAAAATGCTGAATCGCTATGGCAAACTCTCTGAAAGGAACATTACCATCCAAGGCCAATGTCATTGTATTGTTAGCCATTTTCGCACCTCTGCAACCCTGAAAGTTACAGAACCTTACTTTGCACCAATGTTGAGATATTTACTTAACTGTATTCTTGCCGATTTTCGATAGTTGTCAAGTAATTAATATCATATATGTCGTGTATGTCGTGAAATACGGATAAACCTAAAGTTTATCGGCCTGCTGATAATTTACCCCACAGCCGCCATCTTCTCCCGAAGTAGTGGCAGCACATCTGTGGCTACGCGTTGGCATTCTTCTACGTGGGGGAAGCCGGATAGGATGAACTCGTCCACGCCTAGTTTCCAGTAGTCCAGCAGGATGTCGGTGACCTGGTCAGGGGTGCCGACGATGGCGGTGCCGCAGTTGACCCGGACCTCGGATAGGCCGTTCCACAGGTGGGGCGCGAGGATGTGGTTGGGGGCTTCCTGGGCCTGGGCCGCCTGGCCGACCATGAGAGTGCCCACGATGGCCGCGCGGCGCTGGGCCTTGACCGCCGGGTCAGCGTGGTCGATCAACTCATTGGCCGCTTTCCAGGCGTCTTCCTCACTGTCCCGCACCACCAGGTGAGTCCGTATCCCCATGCCTATGCTGCGGCCAGATATCTTGAGTTGTTCCCGTAGGGCGTCGAAGCGGGACCTCGAATCTTCCAGCGGCTCGATCCAATTCAGGTGGAAGTCGGCCTGCCGGGCGGATAGGGCGAGGGCCCTGGGCGAGGCGCCTCCCAGGTAGAACTTGGGTGGCTGGCCCTCGGGAATCGGCGAGCAGAAGGCGTCTTTCAGCTTGTAATGCTCTCCCTGGAACTCCACCGGGCCGGGCTGGGTCCACAGCTTGCGACAGGCGGCGATGAACTCCTCGGCGCGTTCGTAACGTGTGCTCTGGTCGCTGACCTCGCCCACCCGTTCAAAGTCGTTCTGGATGCCACCGGGGACGATATTGATGTCGATGCGTCCTTTGGAAATCTGATGCAGTGCGGCAGCCATCTGGGCGAACAACCCCAGTGCGATGAACCCCGGCCTCACTGCGATGAGAAACCGGATTCGCTGGGTCACGGCGGCCAGGGCGGTGGCGGTGGTCCAAGTCTCGGCCAGCGGGGCGTCCTCGGCGAATAGACCATTGGCGAAGCGGGTCGGTATCAGCAGAGAATAGAAGCCCGAGTCCTCGGCAGTCTGGGCAACTTGACGGAGGTAATCGAAGTCGGGGGGACGCTCGGCCCTAACAGTTCCGGCCCGTGCACCGTCGCCGTCGATGGGGATGAACCAGCTGAACCGGGTCTCGCTGTTCTTGTGTCCGTTCGTCACGATGCGCCTCCGCCGGGGGATAGGATCAGGTACATCCTAAGGAAGGGGAAATTGGTGGTCAAGGGCTGGGCCGCCCCCATCCAAGCCTTCCCCTTTGAGAGGGGGAAGGGACTTATCACACTTAGTGGCTTTGGGTGGGTTGGGTAGCGTTGTTGGCCGCTTCCTCCCGTTCGTACCACATGATCATGACGATGCCTGCCACCAGTATGCTCATCATGTCTCCTGGAACCCAGAGCACAAGACCGCCGATCTGCTGGTCGGTAAGCAGCGACATGTCGAAGGGTTGGTGGACGTCCTGGTAGCCGGTGTAGATGATGTCCTTGGAGAAGGTGATGACGGCGCCAAGGATGGTGTTCGGCAAGACGATCAGTCCCAGATAGAGTACACGCACGCCGTAGTGAATCCGCGAGCGGCGGGGCTTAGGGTCGATGACCGCCCAATAGAAGATTAACCCGGAGGACATCATGGTGATGTGCATCAAGGCGTGAACGAACTCGTTGCGCAAAGCCAGGTTGAATCCGCCAGGGATCTGCCACAGGTACAACACCCCCATGAATATCCCAACGGTGATCACCGGGTTGGTCAACTTCTCGTAAATGGCCCGGGCCAGTGGGCTGCGCACCGTGGGCCGGACGATTCCCTGCAACATCCACCGCGGCAGACCGCGCAACATGGGCGTCAATGGCGCGCCAAGAAGGATCAACATCGGCGCGAGCATCCGCAATAGGAAGTGCTGCAATTGGTGGAACGACAGCATGTGCTCGCTCAGGTTGTCCAGGGGCGACTGGAGGGAGATGAAGATCAGGAAAAGTCCTGTAAAGAATGAGATCCTCTGCCAGACGCTGACTGGATGGCTGGGCCGCACCCAATTATTGAGGCCGTTCACGTATACGTAAGCGACCATTAGAATGAGCAGCGTGGGCAGCGGGTTCCAGTTCCAGGCGGTGAATGGGTTCTGCCCAGCATCGATGCCGCCATGGGCTTGAACGGCGGGCACGGCCCAAAGCAGTAGAAGCAGGGCCAACGCAGGCACAACCAGCAGTATCTTTCGGCCGATTCTCGTCATAACTTCTGCATCGCCCTAGCCCTGAGACTCATCTTCGGCAGCCTCGCGGCGGCGGTTGTTGCGCCGCGTGCTCCAAAAGAGGTAGACGATCCCCAACGCCATAACCGCAAAGACGCCGAAGAAGACCAGACTGCCCTCGGTGTAACGATTGAGGGCCGGGACCTCTAAGGTCATGACAGTGGCGCCACCTTGCCCCAGGTGACTCGAAACGTCCATATTGATCACCCACTCTCCGGTGGAGCCAAGATTCATGCGAAGATCGTACCGGTCGGGCATGTTCGGCGAGTTATGGGCCGTGGCCCACCCTTCGTACTCTTCCTTTTTGTTCTCGGCCTTAACCACTACTCTGGCATCGGAAACGACTTCACCGGTGTTGGCATCGGTGATGAACAGGGCCATCTGGATGAACCCAGCAGCCATATTAGAGTTAATCATCACAGCCCGCACCGCGTGAGGACCAGCGATCACGTTCACTCCCCGTTCGTCTTGATCTTGGGCGGCAACTGTGGAAACTGACACCGACAGAAACACGATGAGAAGCAGAACGAGAACCAACGTTGCTAGGCTGATGAACCTGAGTTTGATACTAGACATAGATATCTATAGCCAAAAAAGTTGGAAAGATTTTGGGTTGAGCCAACTACGATACGAATGGGGGCGATTTAAGGATTCCTCGCCCAAGAAACCCGATCAACGGCCACCGAAACTACCTGGCGCGGACACCGCGGGGTGTTCGATATGGTGGTCTTCTTGACAGCCATCCATCGAGCCTTCCAACTGGATGGTGACGTGGCCGATGCCAAATTCGCTGGATGCGATGTTCCGCAACCGCTGCATCACAGGCTCCGGGTCCTCCATCACTGCGGCATCGGCGGTGACGTGGGCGCTCAAGGCGTCATAGCCGGTGGTGATGGACCAGGCATGAATATCGTGAACGCCGGTCACGCCGTCCAACTCCTCTAGGCGTTGGCACAGTTGGTGCAGGTCCAGATGGGCCGGAGTTCCTTCCATCAGCACATACACCACCTTCCATAGCAGGCGGAAGGAACTGGCTAGTATCAGAACTCCAATCACTATTCCAAAGATCGGATCGGCAATGTCCCAACCGAACGACAATACCAATATTCCGGCGGCCACCACCGCCACCGATCCCAGAAGGTCGGCAATCACATGCCGGAACGCCCCTTCGACGTTCAAGCTCTCTTCGGCTGATTGGTGCAGGACCCAAGCAGCGGCCAAGTTGACCAGCAGTCCTACGGCTCCCACGCCCAACATGAGACCGCCATCCACCTCTTTTGTGTCACCAAAGCGGCGCGCGGCTTCGAAGAAGATCCAGGCCGCGATGAGCCACAGGCTCAGGGCGTTCAACATCGCGGATAGAACCTCGGTGCGATGGAAGCCAAAGGTTTGATCGATGGAGGCCAGGCGGGTGGCGATCCAGATAGCCAGCAGGGCCAAGCCAATGGCAGCCCCGTCGGTGAGCATATGCCCGGCGTCAGCTATCAGAGCCAAGCTGCCGGAAACCAAGCCGCCGACCACTTCAGCGACCATGTAACCCGTGATCAACGCCAGGGAAATAACAAGACTTCGCCGGCTGGCAGAGCGGTGGCTATGTTGATGGCCGGTGGGGGAGGTGGGGTTTTGGGTAGCGTCCATGAGGGTGTTAGTCCGCGCCCGTGTCATCTTCCGGGGCCATTGGGTTCACGGGCGCGGGGCTTATCTCCAGTGCTATTGGCGAAGCGAAGGACCGGCCTAGAGTTGGAAGGTCTTCTTCCAGATCCCAGGCGAGCCAGTCGCGTGGGTCATGATGTCTCGCATGCGGATGTTATCGGGATGAATCTCCCGCTGTTTCAGCCACTCTGCGGTCTCCGAAACGTTCTCGTCCTCAAACTCGTACACCGTGGCGAATTGGGGCTCTCCCCGCACCGACTTCCAACGGCGTCCGCGAATCACGCCGGGGCACTTTTCGTAGTTGGGAACGTAGACTCCACTGTACCATTTGTTCCATTCATCTTGGTCGGAGGGTGCTACGTCCATTCGACCGATCTGTAGAGCGTTGGCCATATCGCTGTTGGCAATGTCGCTGCTCAGAGAGGTCGGGTGAATCATGTCGAGCACGAGATTGACCAAGTTGGTGCCGATGATGCTGGGCGATACCTTCTTCCCCCACTCGGTGCGCGGCCGGTTCTTGAAGGCGTCAGTGTTGACCACCTCTACGCTTTCTAGTTCATAGACGGCCAGGTGCTTGGGACCGCTCTTGGTCGCCTCGTACCGGGCGGCATTTAGGATTCCGGGAACGCCGAGCAGTTCCTGCAAGTGTTCCTCTTGGTACCACTTGTTGAATTCTTCTTCCAATTCAGCTGGGACGTCGGCCCCGATCATCATCAGGCCGGTGCCTTTCTTGTTCGCCATCGCTGCCTCCGATTCTACAGTTCGATTTTGTGCCAGTTAGGTGAGGCCATGATAACTAAGGCTGGTCGGTTTGGCTATCTGGGGGTCTCACAACCGAGATCAGGTGACGAACCAACTCCCCTGGAGCAGACAGGAATGGGGAGTGCCCGGTGTCCATCGTGATTGTGCGGTCGCAGGGCATATGCTCCTGCATCTCCTTCTGGTAGGGAATCAAGATCGCGCCGTCTTGCAGGCATTCGATATAGACTTTGGGCACCCTGCCATAGTTCTCAGCGGTAAGGTGCAAGGGGTCCATGAGAGGCCCAGAGGGCTGGGGGACGAGCATGGTCTTGGCCCAGACTACATCGTCATTGGAACAATCGTTGTAGAACCTGGACTTGATGGAGTCCCCATGGAAGGAGATGGTGCTAAGGTCTTCCGACACCGTCCACGAATCCCGTTCGAGTCCTGCTCGAACCACATCTGGATCGCGGGAAGCGACGGGTTTCATGGCCCGGCCGTTTTCGAAGAGTAATGCCGTCAGGTAAACCAAAGACCTGATCTTATCGGGGCGGTACTCGGCGGTTTGGGTGATAGTGAGACCGCCCAAACTATGGCCCACCAGCACGGCCGGCTCATCTAGCTGGTCTAGCACCTTGCAGACGTGGTCGGTGTAGGACTTCAACGTTACCTGGGCCGGAGGTATATCGTACTCGCCGTATGTGTTGCCAGGCAGGTCAACGGCGACCGCGTCGTGGCCTTTAGCCTCCAACAATGGCACGACCTTGTCCCAGCACCAAGAGCCGTGAGACGCGCCGTGGACCAGGACAAAAGTAGTCATTGCGGTACCTCTGATATTAGCTGACAACTGTAAGTTATCAGTAGGTTAGCTGTGGGTTATCAGTAACCAGCTTTTACGTGAGCATCGACTCCCGGAAACTGTCGATGGTCTGTTGTTGAACGCCGTGCTGGCGGAGATAGGCTTCGGAGCCGCCGAATTCACTCTGGGCGGCATCCAGGTATTTTTCGATGGCCGCGCGTGGGGCCATGATTCCTTCCCGGGTAGAGTCCTCGAACCCAGGCATCTTATGGAGCCGGGCGAGTATGCCGTCGATAACATCGTTGGTCATCAAGAAGTCGTTCACGATATCCTCCCGGCCGACTCCCAGTACCTCTAGGATCGTGGCGCCCAGGACTCCGGTCCGGTCTTTCCCAGCGCTGCAGTGGAAAAGGGCTGGTTGGTTAAGTTGCTGGGCCAACGTCGTGAACGCTTGGGCCATCAAGGCGCCCGCGTTGAATAGGATCCACTGGTACATATCGGTCAGCCGCTCTTCCACTTCCGCCCCGGATGTTGGCGGCAAAAACCCTCGGCGCTCTAGAAGCGGGAACTGGTGATACCCAATGCCCGATAGGGCCAACAGCCCTCTACCGTCATCTGCGACTCCGCTGCTGCTGCGCAGGTCTATGACGGACAATACCCCCAGATCCCCCGTGACGGTTTGGACGTCAGCCTCGGTCAGTGAGTTTGGCGAGTCGCTGCGAAAGAGGCGCCGCCATCTGACGGTCCGCCCGCCGGCAGCGGAGTAGCCGCCCAAGTCCCGGAAATTGACGCAGCCTTCCAGAGGAATCCGCCTTTCTATCTCTTCGGTCATTAAATTCTCAGTAAATTCTCAGGCCAGAGCCGGCCTAAGCCCCTTCAACTCCCATCTCTCTGGCCAACGCCAGCATGGTGCGGGCAGTGTCTTCGTGGGCGATGTCCACCATGTCTCCATCAAATGTGACTGCTGCACCGCCCGTGGCCCGCATCTCTTCCATGGCTTTGACCAAGCCCTGCCAGTGTTTCACGTCCTCCGGAGACGGCGAGAACACTTCATTGACAACCGGGACGTGGGATGGATGGATCAGGTGCATGCCGGTGTAACCCAATTGCTTCAACTGGATCGCCAAGGCCCTGAGGCCATCCAGATTATGGATGTCCATCCAGCCCCCGCTCATGGGGTAGGGCACTCCGGCGGCGCGGACATCGATCAGCACCTTGGACTTTAGATACAGGGTTTCGAGACCTTGGGGCGTCCACTCGAACCCGATGGACCGCGCGGTGTCGCCTCCCTTGCCGCCACTGCCGCCCATGTGGGCGACCCGTGGCGAGGCTGTGGCGATCTCATACGACTGCCGGATGCTCTGGGCAGTCTCCATACCTGGGTCGATGAATATGGAGCCCACCTCCATCCCCGCTTTGCGCTCGAAATGGGACAACAGATTATCGACTTCCACCACATGGGCCGGGCTCTCGACCTTGGGCACGAGGACACAGTAGAGATTGGGACAGACAATTGCCTCAAGGTCGCCGCCAGTTAATCCAGTCTCCAGCCGGTTGACCCTGACAGTCAGCGTCGGTTTCTCTCCGCCGAGTTCCTCCAGCATCTTACGGACCAGGACGCGAGCCTCTGCCTTGTTGGGGATCGGCACCGAGTCTTCCAGGTCCAAGATCAGCGCATCGGCGCCGTATTGGGGGGCCTTGCGCATCCAGTCTTCCTTGTTGCCCGGGACATACATGGACGTCCGCAGGGGTCTGGCCTTTGCCATCGGGGGCTCCTTAAATAGCTGTCAGCTAACAGCGGTCAGCTATCAGCTTTTAGATTACCTTTTCTTCTTTGAGTTGTTTGATCTCTTCGTCAGTGAGACCCAGGAACCTGGAGAATATCTCTTGGTTGTGCATCCCTAGAGTGGGCGCGCCGGGCATCTTGGGCAGATCCCCGCCGGAGAATTTCACGGGGAAACCGGAGGCCACTCCTTCTACAGGGGCGTCCATCGCCGCGTTGAGCAATGGAAGCAAGCTGCCCCGGTCCCAGAAATGCTGGTCCTTCATAACCTGCTCAGCGGTCCGCACGGGGGCGCACGGCACGTCATGCTCCTCCAGGCGCTGTATCGCCGCTTCCAGGGTGAACTCGCCAATCAGGCGCTGAACCTCCACTCGGGCATCTTCAACGTTGACGCTGCGAGCCACATAGTCGCTGAAGCGTGGGTCTTCCAGTAATTCGGGGGCGTCTAACGCACGAGACAGGCGTCCCCACTGGTCGTCGCTGGTGACGGTTAGTGACAGGTCGCCGTTCTTCGTCTCATACAGCCCGGTTGGCCCGCTGCGGCTGATGTTGCCGGTGCGCAGGGGCAGGCCGTCGGCGATGCTCTCTTCCAGGTTCTCCATGAACATCATCGATACCAGGGTGTCCATCATGGACACATCCAGGTACTGACCATGGCCGGTGCGGTCTTTCTCCCGAAGGGCGGCCAATATCGAATAACAAGCGAACATGGGCGTGACCAGATCTCCGATGTACATGCCAACCTTAACGGGCGGGCGGTCAGGCTCTCCGTTGATATCCATCAGTCCGCTCATGCCTTGTATTTGGGGATCGTGGGCGGGTTTGTCCGCATAGGGGCCGGTCTGGCCATAGCCGGAGATGGAGCAATAGACAATGCCGGGGTTAACTTTGGCGACTTCATCGTAGCCCAGTCCGATGCGGCGCAAAGACCCTGGAGCCAGATTCTCCAAAACGACATCGAAATCTTTGGCCAAGTCCAAAAACATCTGCTTCCCTTTGGGATTCTTCAGGTCAATCGTGACGCTTTTCACTCCCTGGGTGCGCTTTAGGAAACGGGTGGAGATGTCTGAGTCGGTTTGGGGTTGAGCGTTTGTCCCCTTGGGTCCGGCAAAAGGACCATTGCCGCGAACTGGATCGCCCTTGACAGGTATCTCAACCTTGATCACTTCGGCGCCCATACGCGCCAGGTTCATGGAGGCGAAAGGTCCAGCGAGATACACGGTTACGCACAGGACTCTAACGTCTTTCAATGGTTCCATTTCTTCCTCGATCGCTTTCTGTGATTGCCTGCTGTGATTGCCTTCAGGCCAGCCTGAAAACCAGCTGCTCGAAGCGGGTCTGCGGGGCGGGTTTTACCGGGGATATTCGACCGCCATTCTCTCATAGAATCGGGTTGCTGTGGTACAATTTTGCCAACCCTAGCCAGGCTCAAGATTGCGTGTGAGGTAGACTCGATGGCAGAAAACATCGTCCTGTCCAACACTGACTATAAAGTTGTAGGAACTCGACCGATCCGTCCCGACGGCACAGACAAGGTGACCGGTCGAGCCAAATACGGCGCAGACTTCCAGACCGCCGGAATGCTGTTCGGCAAGGTCTTGCGCAGCCCCCACGCCCACGCCCGCATCAAGTCCGTTGACACCAGCAAGGCCCAGGCTTTGCCCGGCGTCGAGGCCGTGATCACCGGCAAGGACATGCCCGGCGCAAATAAATCCGGCGCTTCCCGCGGCCTGCAGTTGTCCAGCGACAACCTTCTGGCCCGAAGCAAGGTCCTCTACAAAGGCCATGCCATCGCGGCTGTGGCGGCGGTGAACCAGCATGTGGCCGAGGCAGCTATAGCCCTGATTCAGGTGGATTACGACGTTTTGCCGCCGGTGATGGATGTCCGCCAGGCCATGGCCGACGACGCCCCGCTTTTACACGAAGACATGACAACCACCGACATGGGAGAGCGCACCGACAAGAAGAGCAACATCGCTACCCACGTCCAGTTCTCTCAAGGCGACATTGAGAAAGGCTTCGCCGAGGCCGATGTTATCGTCGAGCAGGAGTTCACCAACGAGATGGTGCATCAGGGGTACATAGAGCCTCAGACAGCCTCCGCTGTCTGGAACCAGAACGGCGAGGTTACGATCTGGACCAGCACCCAGGGCGCCTTCACAGCCCGCGACGCCCTCGCTCCCCTCTTGGACTTGCCTGTATCCAAGATTAAAGTCGTGCCCATGGAGATTGGCGGAGGGTTCGGAGGCAAGATTCCTGTATATCTGGAGCCTCTGGCCGCATTGTTGTCTCAAAGATCCGGGCGGGCAGTTAAGCTCACGATGACCAGGGCTGAAGTTTTTGAGAGCACCGGCCCCACGTCGGGCACCTACATGAAGGTGAAGATGGGGGCCAACCAAGCCGGCAAGATCACCGCCGCCCAAGCCTACATGGCCTATGAGGCGGGCGGTTATCCAGGTTCTTTGGTCAGCGCAGGCACCCAGTGCATCTTCGCTCCTTATGACATCGAAAACATGCTGGCTGACGGGTATGACGTCCTCGTCAATAAACCTAAGGTCGCCCCCTACAGAGCGCCCGCAGCCCCCAACGCCGCGTTTGCCGGTGAGCAGGTGGTCGATGCGCTGGCCCAGAAACTTAACATAGACCCCTTGGAGTTCCGGCTGATGAACGCCTCCAAAGAGGGTACCCGCCGAATAGACGGACCCATCTTCCCGGTGATCGGGAATGTTGAGGTTTTGGAAGCGGCCAAGAACTCTACTCAGTACAAGTCTGAACTTAAAGGACCCAACCGGGGCCGCGGGGTTGCCACGGGCTTCTGGTTCAACATCGGGTTCCAGTCCAGTTGCGCCATCTCGGTCAACACTGATGGGACCATCAGCTTAGTCGAAGGCTCCACCGACATCGGCGGCACTCGAGCCTCAATCGCGATGCAGGCGGCTGAGGCACTGGGCATACCCTATGAAGACGTCCGCCCCAGTGTGGCTGATACCGACTCCATCGGTTACACCGCCATGACCGGCGGCAGCCGCACAACCTTTGCCACCGGCTGGGCCGCTTACGAGACGGCCGGAGATATCAAGCGGCAAATGATCGAACGCGCCGCGTCGATCTGGGACGTATCGGCGGACGATGTTGAAATGATCGACGGGGTTTTCCAGCACAAGTTGGACGGCGCTCTGAAATTGACGTTCAAGGAGTTGGCCGGGCAATTATCCGGGACCGGTGGCGGCATATCCAGCCAGAGCACCGTCGATCCCAAGGGCGCGGGCGGAGCGTTCGCCACACATGTGGTTGACCTGGAGGTTGATCCGGAAACCGGCAAGGTCACAATCTTGGATTACACCGTGATTCAGGACGCTGGCAAGGCCATCCATCCCAGCTATGTGGAAGGTCAGATGCAGGGCGCCGTGGTCCAGGGGATCGGTTGGGCGCTGAATGAGGAATACTTCTACAGCGACGATGGCCGGATGGAGAACTCTTCATTCTTGGACTACCGGATGCCCACGAGCCTGGACCTGCCAATGATCAACACGATCATCGTAGAGGTGGCCAATCCTGGCCATCCGTACGGCGTCAGAGGCGTCGGCGAAGTGCCCATAGTCCCTCCAATGGCAGCGATCGCGAACGCCATCGCGCGGGCCACCGGCGTGCGGATGGGCCACCTGCCCATGACTCCCGGTCATGTCCTTGAAGCCCTTTGGGCCAAGGAAGGCGAACCGGCCAGCCTGCAAGCCGCCGACTAGCCAGATCAGACCGACAACAGGCTCGGTTCCCAGGCTAGGTTCCTTAGAAGGGAACCTAGCCTGAGTTAATAATCGGCACGGCTTGGTTAACGAAACGAACCCAACAAGATTCCATCTGGAGTGACCGCATGACCAGAGTGCCCTATGCCACCCGAGAGAATATGGACGCCGCCGGTCAAGCGGTATGGGACGACATTGAAACCAGCCGAGGCGGCGTGGCCCGGAACTACGCGGCCTTGCTCAACAATCCGCAGGCATCAGGAGCCATGGCTGGTTTGGGCGGTTACGCCAGGTACGAGACTCCATTAGACCCCAGGATCAAGGCTTTGGCAGTTCTCACCGCCGCGCGGGAAGCCTGTGGGCACTACGTTTGGACAGTCAACCAGCCCGCAGCCAAATCCGCCGGTTTATCGGACGAGGTTATCGCTGCCATCCGGGAGTACCGAGCCCCGGCGGGCCTGGATGACAAAGACGCATCCATCGTCCAATTTGTGCTGGAGATTCTGCGCCAACACCGGGTTTCCGATGCGACATTCGAAGCCGTAAGGACCATCGTCGGAGATGCTGGCATAGTGGATATCCTGATCGTAAGCGGGTATTACCACACCTTGGCCCACTCCCTCCAAGCTTTGGAAGTTGACCTGCCCGAGGGCACGAGATCCGCTCTCACATATTAAATTCGTCCCCTTTAAGCTCGTCCCGTTTAAGCTCGTCCCTTCAGGCAGCCATCTTATCCAGCCAGGAGTAGGCCTTAATCTTGGAAGTCGAATTCGTTTGCCTAGCGAACTCTAGATTACAAAACGGCAGGTCCATCGCTGGCCTCCGAACCGACGGAGGGGGATGGGTGCGCATAGTGGGCAAGAATGGTCCATTAGGGCGGAGCATCTACACCATGGAAGGCGGCAAAGAGGTCGGGTTGCTGGATGTGGTCCGTGCCCAAACGACCGGTCCTCAGCCGGTGAACAACCAACCAGAGAACTACGTGGCGACCGGGCCGAGGCCAGGGGTGATGGGGGCGGGTTTGAATGCACTCTTAGCCGGGATTCCCCAGATCAAACCGACTTTCCTAGATATAGCCCCCTCTGGGAT
>JAQBXL010000207.1 GCA_027624135.1 Chloroflexota bacterium | reverse complement strand
CTCCGCGACGGGCAGCATCATCGAGATGCCATTTTTTACCGATCGGTCTCGGTCAGGATCAAAAGTCCCAGATCGGGGGGACAGCGGTGTGGTTTCATTAGACATAGAACACCTTTTCCTTGTCTTCCTTGTCGGGAAGTTGTTCGGACGGATCGGCCCGCAAGAACTCACAAATGCGGGCCGATTTTTTTGCCTCCGGCAGCTTCGACGGCAATTGCCGGGGAGAGCTCCTTATGGAGGCCGTATTCGATTAAGTTTTATTCTTCTTCCTCCTCAACGGTGATTTCCGCCTCGCAGTGCGGGCATATCAGGACGTTGTCATCGACATCGTCTTCGTCCACGAAGAAGGAGCGGAAGCACTCTGGGCACTGGACCCGCCTCATTAGGTCGGACATTGGACGCCACCTCCAAGAATAGGTTGGTGATGGAGAAATTCCATGGCCTGGCGGTATTCATCGGGTTCAAGTTGACGACGCCCCGCCTCCACCTCGGCCAGCCGCTGGGGAGTGATTCCGATGGCCTCAGCAAGCCGGTACTGGCGGATGCCTCTGCGCTGCCTAGAAAATCGTAATCTGAGGTACTTGGGTGTGCTCGACACCGTCATTTTTACCTCCTAAAATTGTAGTCAGAGAACTTCTCCGGCCTCAGTATCATTTTGGCCCAGAAGCGAAAGGTGAACGAGTCATTAGCGGCATAGCGTTTAGGAGTTAACGGCATGGTTTTGCCAACCGAACGACTACTTACAGTCAAAGATCTGGTTGAACAGCTACCTTATGAAGAGAGGACGATCCGGAAGATATTGAAAGATGGCAAAATCAAAGGTTCAAATCCCACTGGGCGAAAATGGCTCGTCCGAAGTGAGGATTTGGATGATTTTCTGAAGAGTAACTCCCCAACCGTGGACACACCGCCACCGAGTAAAGACAGCATCAGGCTGATCCTGGGGCGACTCATAGAGGTTATGTGGCTGCCGACCGTCGCTGACATGCCGATGGTGGCGTTGACCGGGAAGAGGGAGTTCAGAACCGCCGAGATACACGGGCGTACATTCAATTGGATTGAGGCGGCAAAGCCGGTAGACCGACGCCGTCACGAACGACGGAAGACTGTTGAACGTTGCTGGCTTACCGACGACCAAGATCGCTGGTTATTGTCAGTCTTCCAAGGGTTTCCTGAATTCATGAAAGCCGGAATTACGGAACGCTATCGAGCCCTCCAGTCTTCGGCAGCCGAGTACATCGACCGAGCCTTCGAGTACAAGGCTTCCTTTGCTGAACCTCGGGGTTGGTGGTCAATCGAGCAGATCGAGGACGCCATTCGTTCGGGCCAAGGGGTAGATGGGAATGCGGACGCTGAACCTGGAATGTGGTTGCTCGATGAGGAGCCACTGGTCCTGGGCCGGTTGGAGAACTTCAAGCAGGACTTGTTGCTGTAATTCGAGACACAAAAACCAACCTAGACCATGCGGCGAGAGTCGTGTGCAGTACCTCCCCCGTGAACCCGCCCTGGTTCGGCGTTCATGAGTGGTACGCCATGCCCATGCCTTTTTTTGAACCCCATCCCCTGCGCTCACCGGCGGTACTCGTCGCCGCAGTCACCGATGGTCTTGTAGAGGTCCCGCGATTGGCTCAACACCGACTCAATCTCGTCTACGTCCTCAGGCTCAAGCTCAAGACCGAACACCCGGGCGTTGTCCTCCAGGTGTTCGGCTATGCCCAGCCTGACCCCAACGATAACCCCTGCCACGGCAGGTCGGTCCATAACGTATCGTATGGCCACGTCGGCGATGCTGACCCCGTGCCGGTCGGCGACGCCCCTCAGGGTAACGAGCAGTTCTTGGAGCAGGTCCCAGCCGCCCCAGGCGTCAATCATCTGCTTGTACTTGGACAGGCTGGCAGTCGTCAAAGCCGCCCGGCTCGGCTCAGGCTGGCCCAGATATCTCTCGGACAGCAAGCCCCCGGCCAGGGTGCCATAGGCCAGAAGGTGGATGCCTTTGTCCTGGCAGTACTGGGCCATCTGAACTTCCGGCCTCCGGTCGATTAGGGAATACTGGATCTGGTTGGAAACAACTTGGTGGCCTTCATCGACAATCTTCTTAACGTGCTGGGTGTCGAAGTTGGTCAGCCCCAGGTGCCGAATCTTGCCTTCAGCCCGGAGTTCCCCCAAGTGACCCATGGCTTCCAGGTAACGCTCGTCAGAATAGTCCCACCAGTGGAATTGGAGCAGGTCTAGGGCTTCCACGTCCATCCGGCGCCGCGACCTATCGATGTTCTCCTCCACCCAGCTTCGGTCCATGGGGCCAGGACGGGGGACCCACTTGGTGAAGGCTTGGATATCTGCCAATGCTTCAGGCCCACGGCGCGCCGCCAACCGCCGCCGGAACTCCCCGATGAAGTCTTCAGCGGGGCCGTAGTGGTCGGCTAGGTCCCAGGTGGTGAACCCGGAGTCCTGGTAGGGGAACATGCTCTCCACAGCCGTCTCCGGGTCAATAGGGCCGTGGGCACCTGATACTTGCCACATGCCGTTGAGGATGCGGCAGACCTGGAGGTCAGGGGCTAGATGAAATCTGCTGGATGGCGACATGAGCGAAGATTGATTGGTAGCCGAAGATTCGCCCGGACTGGAAAAGTGTTTGTGCGTGGCAAGGGTATCACGGCGGTCATCGATGTCACGCCTTTACCTGTTCCACGAACCAATCCAACATGTTGCCAACTCCTCGTCAGTCTGTGTATGATGTGAGAGAGTTGTACGACTCACCAACATCATGAGCAAACGGAAGCCAGTTGATGGAATATTCTTCGAAACAGCGGCGCAGTTGGATGGCGGCCTACAATGAGACCCGGAATATCTCACAGACCTGCCGGGAGTTCGGAATCACACGATCCACTTTCTATAAATGGTTTGAGCGGTACGATTCCGATAGTCCTTCGAAACCGTTGCGGTCAAAATCTAGGAAACCTCACCGCACCAGGAAGTCCACCCGAT
>JAQBXL010000043.1 GCA_027624135.1 Chloroflexota bacterium | reverse complement strand
CAACAATTGAAATAACAGCGACGCATTACTGAGAGAGCTTTTTAGCCATATGGGAAATGTGGGCTAAAAGCGTTCATCTCCACATTCGCGGTGGTGTTCGTCCTGATGGTGGTGCTGTTTCGCTCGCTCCGCTGGACGGTCCTGGCCATCTTGCCGCTGTCCGCGACCATCCTTCTGGTGTACGGCGTGATCGGATTTAGCGGTAAGGACTACGACATGCCCATCGCCGTTCTTTCCACCCTCGTTCTGGGCATCGCCATCGATTTCGCCATTCACTTCATCCAGCGTTACCGGCAATTGGCGGAGGAGCTTGGGTCCGTTGGTTTGGCTCTCGGCAGAGTTTACGAAGAGCCAGCGAGGGCCATAACCAAGAACGCCCTGATCATTGCTCTTGGATTCGTTCCCATGTTCTTCGCATCGCTCACGCCCTACATAGTCGTCGGGGTGTTCATGGCGTCGATCATGGTCTTGAGCTGGGTAGTCTCCCTGATGCTCCTGCCATCAATCATCGCCCTTTTCCAGAGGAGCGCGGTTCGGGAGATTGAGGCGTAGGTTGGGTATGGGGTTCCCTTGGGACTAGTCCGGAATCCCGTCCTCCACCATCCGAAACCCAAACTCCCGCCCGAACTGGCAGGCCAGGCCGTAGCGCACCAGCTCGATGTCCACGGGCTGGCCCGGTACCAACGCTGTGGTAGCTACGGGCCGGTCTGAGATTCCTCAGGGACGGACCTAAACGGAGACGGTTTGTTCCGATAGAGGGAGGGTGATAGTTACGGTGGTACCGGACCCCGGGGCACTGACGATCTCCAGGGAACCACCGTGCCATCTCATGACCTGGTGGGCGATGGGCAGGCCAAGTCCGACCCCCCGGTTGCGTGTGGAAAACATTGGGTCAAACACCTTGGTCAGTTCGGAGGGGGCGATCCCGTGGCCACTGTCTTTGATATCCATGACCAGATAGCCACCGGATTGCTTGGCCGTGATCTTGAGGGTTCCGCCGTTGGGCATGCTCTCTCGAGCGTTTTCAATCATCGCTCTGAGAGCCTTGGAAACCATAGCGCGGTCCAACGAGACAGCGGGCAAATTTTCGTCGAATTCCTTGGAGACCATGATTGCGCCATTGTAGTTCGAATTTGTCATGGATTCGTCCACTAATTCCTGGATGTTCACCGGTTCCGATTCGTGAGTTGGCATCCGCGCATAGTCCATCATGCTTGTGATGATCTCGTTGGAGTGTTCGATCTCGTAGTCCATCACATTAAGAAATTCTTTGACCTTGTTGTTGCCGTTTGAGCCGCCGTTGTCTACCAGTTTCCCCTTGATGTAGTACACCGCGTTCATGATGGCCGACAGGGGAGACCTGAGTTCATGAGCCACACCTCCGGCCAACTCTCCGATGGCTGCCAGACGTTGGGAGTCGAGCAGTTGCTCGTGGGCTCTCTCAAGCTCCTCGGTCCTATCTTTGACCATGGCCTCCAATTCTGAATTGAAGGTTTCCAACTGGGTTTGTTGCCGGTTTATGGTTCTCCAGCCGCCCCATACTATGAACACCAGTCCCAAATACAACGTGCCAAAACCCAACCCGATAGCCCCGAAAAGCCAACGGCGCATGCTGTCGATGCGGGCCGCCGTGGGCCCATAATATTGGTAGATCTCGAATGAGCCTGCGGGTGTTGTCGTTCCTGGGAACACGATGGGCGTATAGACCTCCATCAGGGTGCCCAGGTGCCGATCTAGTTCGTTTTCGGGGTCCTCTGGGACCTTTATCTCGATGCCGTTTCCGTCTTGAAGCGCCTTCAGCAGGTTTTCCTTAGTTGGGAATTGCTCGCCGACCTGCGATGGGTCGGTGGAATAGATGACGGTGCCGTCGCCGGCCCAGAGCTTGATGCGGGCGGTGCGATCGGAGACGATGGAACTCTGGACGAATTCATGAAAACGGTCATAGCGCTCACCGGTCATGGGCACGTCTAGGTCTTCCGGAGTCAAAACCCCAAGGAGTCTTGCCGATGAGGAGCCGACCGCCTCATCCACCAGATCGTTGACAGCACCGGAGCGGATATTGTTCGACAGAACAATCACCAAGATTACCGCAACGGTAGCCATGACAACGAAGCTGACAACCGAAAATTGAACGACCAGATTATTCCTAAAGACGTTCATTACAGCGTCCTAATGATAAATATTATTCATCTATCATGGGTCTAATGGGGCTTACCGGTAAGGCCGTGTTGGTCCGAAAAAACGGTACGCATAGGTTCATGGTCAAATTTTTCTCCAGGAAAAATAATCAGGGTGAAGATGGCTGACCAAGGCAGGTTTTGCGTCATCTGGGGTGGAATGTCTTGTGGGTTTGGGCCGGGACCGGATTGAAGAGGGAGAATCGATTCAGTCTGGGCACTTTCCCGAGGGTCGATGGGAGCGGACTGCTTTCTGTGGAACCGAGTAAGCCCTTAAGGGCCCAGGGACGGAGGCCGTTCCCACTAGTTGGGAACCGTGTTGCCCAATACCGCATCCGCCGCCGCATCCTCCATCTTGAACCCGAACTCCTGCCCGAACTGGTAATCCAAACCGTAGCGCACCAGTTCCATGTCTATCGCCTTGCCCAGTATCGACGCCATGGAGGTTACGGGCCGGTCTGCGATCCCGCAGGGGATGATGTTCTGGTAGTAGGCAAGGTCGGTGTTGACGTTTAGGGCGAACCCGTGGAAGGCGATGCCCCGGCTGATCTTGACTCCGATGGCGGCGATCTTCCCCTGCTCGGTCCAGACTCCGGTGTTGCCTGACTCGCAGTGGGCGGTGATTGCCATGTCAGCCAGGGTGGCGATCATCACCTGCTCCAAGGCCCGGACGTACTTCACCGGCCCGCCCCAGTCCTTCAGGTTCACTATCGGATAGACTACCAACTGGCCGGGACCGTGGTAGGTTACCTGGCCGCCCCGGTCGGTCTCGTAGACGGGAATTCCCCTGGCCGCCAGCTCTTCCTCGGGCAACAAGACGTCCGACTGCTTACTCAGGCGGCCCTTAGTGTAGACGTGGGGATGCTCCAGCATGAGCAGGGTGTTCGGTTCTTGGCCTGAGTGGACCTTCTCAACAAGCGACAATTGGAGGTCGTGGGCTTCGAGGTAGTCGATATTACCGAGCCAGACGGCGCGGCAGGGTGTTCGGGGAGGCATGGTGGCCAGTAGCCTATCGGCCTAGAGGCTGTTTCAAAATCTGGAAATGCAACTCGAACGGTCCTTCGACAAGCTCAGGATGAGCGGAAATCAGGTGTTCGTCCGCTCATGGTGAGCTTGTCGAACCACATTTTGAAACGACTTCTAGTATATCGAGGTGCCGGGCCCCATGGTCTGGAGCCTGGACTTCACCGCCGCCATGAATCCGCTGGCCTCTGAGCCGTCATTGATTCGGTGGTCGAAGGACAGGCAGATGTTCATCATCGACCGGATGGCGATGGCGTCACCGGATTCTGACGGGATGACCACGGCGCGCTTCTGAATGGTCTCGGTGGTCATGATGCCGGCTTGGGGGTAGTTGATGATTGGCCCGGAGGCGTATGAGCCCAGCGCTCCGGTGTTATTCAGAGTGAAGGTGCCGTCCTGGACGTCGGCCAAGGTCAGCTTCTTGGTCCTGGCTCGGTCGGCCAGATCCTTGGCGCCCACGGCGAGTCCGGCGATGCTGAGGTGGTCGGCGTTGTGCAGCACCGGAACGATCAGTCCGTCGGGCGCGGCCACGGCCAGGCCAAGATTGATCCTGTTCTTGAGGATTATCTTCGTTTCGCCCCAGGTCGCGTTCATGGTGGGGAATTGTTTCAGTGCCTCGACCACTGCCTTGATGACGAAGGGTAGGTAGGTCAGGGGCACGCCTTCTTTCTGTTCAAACTCGGCCCGCACCGAAGCGCGCAGTGCCACCAGGCCGGTCACGTCAACTTCCACCGCGCTCCAGGCGTGGGGAATGTTGCTGACGCTTCGGACCATGGCCTCGGCGATCATTCGCCGTATGGGGGTCAGCGGAACGTGTATCTCCAGGCCGTCGGCCGATGTTTCGCCTTCTGGTTGACGAGTCGGAGCCGGGGCAGGCATGGCTGCCGCGCCGCTTTCGAGGAACTTCAGAACGTCATCTCGGGTGATGCGTCCGCCGAGGCCTGAGCCTCGAATCTGTGAAACGTCGATGGAGTGTTCTTGGGCCAGGCGTCGAACGGCTGGAGAGAGGCGGGTCGAACCGATTGCGGCAGATTGCGGCGTTGTGGAAGCAGGCGCTGCCGCCGTAACTGGGGCCGGTGCCGCCGGGCGTCGAGCTGGAGGCGGGGCGGACCTTTCCATGGGCTCTGCGTTCTCGATGGCCGCGCCGCCGGTTGGTCCCACCGGGGTTACGTTTTTCAACAGATAGCCGATGGTTCCCGGAGGGGCTGGTGCGGCCTCGGTTCCCTCAATTCCCTCAATCTCGATGGACGCAGCAGATGGCTCTGCCCCATCTGGGCTGTCGGCAGTGGCCACCTCGGCGATGGGCGCGCCCATGGGTAGGGTCTCGCCTTCCTGGGCTAGGACCCGGACCAGGGAGCCTTCGACCGGCGATGGCACCTCCATGGTCACCTTGTCTGTGATGATCTCAACCAGAGGTTCGTAGCGTTTTACCGAGTCTCCCGGCTTCTTGAGCCACTTGCCAATGGTCCCTTCGACCACCGATTCACCGACATGGGGGAGTTCAATCGTGACTGACATAACCTAGTAAGCCGCCAATCTGCGGAGGCCTTCGGCAATCTTGTCTGATGTGGGCATGTAAGCGTCTTCCAATGTCTGGGCGAATGGCATGGTGGGGACGTCGGGTCCACAGATCCTGGCGATCGGTGCATCAAGGTATTCAAATGCTTGCCCGGCCGCAAGGGCCGCGACCTCAGCGCCGACGCCGCCAGTGATGTTGTCCTCGTGGACAACGGCCAGTCGGCCAGTCTTCTTCACGGATTCGAGAATCGTCGCGGTATCCAGAGGACTTAACGTTCTCAGGTCGAGCACCTCCACGTCAACGCCCTCGGCGGCCAGTTCCTCAGCGGCTTCAAGGCAGTAGTGGAGAGTCAAACCGTAAGACACCACTGTCAGGTTGCTACCTTGCCGCTTCACGTCGGCCTTGCCGATGGGCAGGGTGTACTCTTCGTCGGGAACCTCTCCCCGCACCAACCGGTAGGTCTTCTTGTGCTCTAGGAACACGACTGGATTGTTGTCGCGGATGGCGGACTTCAGCAAACCTTTGGCGTCGTAGGGCGTGCAGGGCGCTACTACCTTCAGTCCAGGAGTGTGGAAGAAATGGGTCTCCACATTCTGGGAGTGAAAGAGGCCCCCACGGATCCCGCCTCCGTATGGCATTCGGATGACCATTGGCACCGGAACCGCTCCATTGGTGCCGTAGCAGGTCCTGGCGGCTTCTCCGATCAATTGGTTGACGGAAGGCCAGACGAAATCGGAGAACTGGACCTCTGGGATGGGACGCATTCCCCGGAAGGCGGCGCCCAGGGCGATACCCATGATGGAGGCTTCAGCCAGGGGCGCGTCGATGACGCGGTTATTTCCGAATTCCTCGGCCAATCCCTGGGTCGCGAGGAACACTCCGCCACGGATCCCCACGTCTTCGCCGATGACAAAGACCTTGGAGTCTCGCTCCATCTCTTCTCTGATAGCTTCCCTGACGGCTTCGATCACGCTCTTAACGGCCAAAATGACTCCCGGAATTCGCCTGTATTGCCCCTATACTGCCTTCGTATTGCCCCTCGGAGAATACCCCTAAGGGCTGTAGACCGAGTCGTGGAGGTTAGACGCGTCTGGCGGGCTCGACACGTCGGCGACATCCGTGGCCTCGTCCGTTGATCTGAGGGTTTCGGCTGCTATCTCGTCCACCATCTTCTGCGTCAGCATCCCTTCCTCGATCAGGGTCCGTGCGAACGTGATTACCGGGTCCCTCTCCCTGGCTCTCTCCACTTCGCCCTCGGGCCGGTAGCGGCGGTCATCATCGTCGGTGGTGTGGGACATGAACCGTTTGACCATCATCTCCAAGAGAACCGGCCCCTGGGCGCGTGCGTGGGTGATGGCCTCCCGGGTGGCTTCGTAGCACTGAATCAGGTCCATGCCGTCGACCGTGAATCCGGGGAATCCATAGCTGGCGGCCCTGCTGGCGACCTCTTCAACTACCATCTGAGCGCTCTGGGGAGTGGAGATGGCGTAGCGGTTATTCTCGCAGATGAAGATGACCGGCAGTTTGTGTATCGAGGCGAAGTTCATCGCTTCATGGGTCTCACCCTGGCTGGTGGCCCCGTCGCCGAAGTAGACCAGCACCACTGTTTCATCTCCCGCCATGCGGCAGGCCAAAGCATATCCAACTGACTGAGTCAGCCCGGCGGCGACCACATTTGAGATCTGAATTATCTTGTGAGGCAGGTCCGCGCCTTGAAGGGGGAACTGGCGGCCATGGCTGTAAGGGTCGCCGGCCTTCCCCATGAAAGACATCATCACCTGCACCGGAGAGAGTCCGGCGGCGACTTTCAAAGCCAGGTCGCGGTAGTAGGGAAACAGGAAACAATCGCCATCTTTCTCGGCGGCGAGTAGGCTGCCTAGCTGAGCGGCTTCGTGCCCTTGGCTTGAGGCCGCGATGGGAACTTTGCCTAGGCGGTTCAACATCCAGATGCGTTCGTCCAGAGAGCGCGCTTGGACCAACCGGGTGTAGTAATCGACTAGGTCGGAGGCTTTGAGACCTTTGGGAAGTTTGGCCTGGGAATTTGCCCCGTTGGAGCTGTTGGCCCGGGTGCGGGTAGTCGGCTTCCTCGGCATCGGTGCTCCCCTTTTCAAGATGGCATTACCGCCTCAGAAAACAGAACGGGGGCTGGTGAAAAGCCCCCTGAAAAGTGCTGAATCATTGGCGCGGACTGTCACATACCCGCTTGTTGCTGTTCCTGGGTGGTGAAATAATTATATATGCTGCGGTGAAGCACCGCAAACCTGAATCGAGGCTGGAGCGCCCCGAACCTGCGGCAGATCGGAGACGATGTCATTCGGATTTAGACGTGGTTCAATCTTGACCAAATCGAAGCCAAAATATCAAAAAAAGAAAAAATGGAATTGCCCCGATTCCCTGTTGACTTTCCGCTGAAGATATTGCTAGTGTCCGTAAGTCACAAGTGACGGGACCTAAAGCATCCGTCCAACTGGACTATAAAAACAACTTCCGGTGCTGGGACAAAGGTTCAAGTTTCACCCGGACAACAAAATGGCCACTGCCGCAGGTGGCCATATAGATCATCAGAAAGCCAATCCACGGGACTGGCCCTATCAAGGCCGGTTCGATACCCCTAGTACCCTACCTAGCGTCACGATTTTCTTTTGGGGCAACCAAGTCACGGGGGTTTCTGTTGCCTATTTTTAGGCGAACTCAGGCACGAATCTAGGAAAATTGGTTCTTGGACCAGCGTTTTAGGCAGAGTTATTTTAAGTCCGTACTTAACATTCAATCAACAAAGACTGGGCAATAAAAATTGGGGGGGAGAGTGAGGGGACAGAGCGTGGGGGCTGCAACTGGGGCGGGACAAGACTCATGACTGAGTCGACGGCCCGTGAAGTTTGGCGGGCAGTGTTGGGTGATCTTCAGTTGCAGCTCCCACGCCCTACCTTTGAAACCTGGCTGAAACCCACCAACGGCGTTTCCTATGACGATCACACGTTCGTGGTCGAAACGCCGAATTTTTTTGCCGTGGAGTGGTTGGAACGCAGGATGTTTCACGCCCTCCAAAAGACTCTGCGTAAAGTCTCTGGCCGGGAATTCGAGCTTCAATTGAAGGTCAAGACCGAAGGAACATTCTACGCTGTTAACCCGGCTGTTAACCCTGATGTTAACCCCTCTGGCAACCATACTGCCCACGTTACGAACCAGGCCACTAGCGCCGCGCCCACGGCCGTGCCGCTGTTTGAGATGCGGTCCTTCAACCCCAAGTATTCCTTTGAGTCCTTTGTGGCCGGGCCATCCAACCAGTTGGCCTTGAGTGCGTCTCAGGCCGTGGCTGAAGATCCGGGGCAATCGTACAATCCGCTGTTCTTATACTCGGGCACTGGACTGGGCAAGACCCACCTATTGCAAGCGATCGGTAAAACCTGCGCCAGCCGCGGCATGTCGGTGCTCTATGTAACTTCGGAGCAGTTCACCAACGAGTTCATCACCGCCATCCGCAACCGCACCACCGAGGACTTTCGCCAGCGCTACCGCTCGGTCGAGGTTCTGCTCATCGACGATGTACAGTTCCTGAGTGGCAAGGAACAGACACACGAGGGTTTCTTCCATACCTTTAACGACCTGCATAACTCGGGTAATCAGGTGGTCATATCCTCTGACCGGCCGCCCCGTGAACTGGCTCTGATGGAAGACCGGCTCCGGTCCCGTTTCGAATGGGGCCTGATCGCCGACATCCAGCCGCCAGACCTGGAAACGCGCATGGCCATCTTAGCCAACAAGGCCGACCGGATGCGGTTCGATCTGGAAGATAGCGTCATTGAACTGATCGCCAAACGCATTCAGCGAAACGTGCGGGAGTTGGAGGGCAGTCTGAACCGGATGGCGGCCTATTCGCAGTTGATGAATGTGAACGTCAACCTCGAATCGGCCCTAAAGATATTGAACGACATGGCCCCAGAATTGACGGCCCGGTCGATCGATCCGCAACGGATCTTCGAACAGGTGGCCATCTTCTACGCCCTTTCGGTGCAGGACCTCATGGCCAAGAACCGCACCAAGAAGGTGGCTTTGGCCCGTCAGGTGGCCATGTATCTGCTGATCTATGAGTTGGCGCTCTCTCCGACACAGGTTGGGCGAATGTTGGGTGGCCGCGATCATTCCACCGTGATTCATGGCGCGGGCAAGATCAACGGCGAGGTCGCCGAGAACGGCCAACTGCGCCAAGATGTTTTGGCGATCAAAGAGGCAATCTTCACCTAGCGTTCTCCAAACGCTAATTGGTTTTCCTCGTGGGATCTCCTCATTCCCCGCCAAACATCGGGTACAATAGGCCCGGTATGGAAGACATCAAGATCCACGCTATCGTCAAGACCCACGAGTTGGCCCTCAAGGGCAAGAACCGGCCCTGGTTCATGCGCAAGCTGGTCGACAACCTGCGCCAATCGACGAAGGGGTCCGGCGTCGAACGCGTCTGGCAGGGGCAATTGATGGTCGGACTGACATTGTCCGGCGAGGAATGCTGGCCCGAAGTTAAGTCCCGCATCAGGGATGTATTCGGTGTGGCCAAGTTCTACAAAGCGTACGACCTGCCTCGAGACGTGGACGGTCTTAAAGCGAGGATGTTCCAATTACTGGAGGGCCGCAGCTTCACCTCGTTCCGCATCACCACCAACCGGGCCGACAAGCGGTTTCCGATGACTTCGCAAGAACTCAACCGGGACCTTGGCGCCTTCGTAAAAGACCTAACCGGGGCTCAGGTCAAACTTAAAGACCCCGACATCTGCATCTATGTGGAGATCACGCCCACAAGCTTCCTGGTCTACTTCGATGAAGTAAAGGCCTACGGTGGCCTGCCGGTGGGTGTCAGCGGCAAGGTGGCCGTCATGCTCTCGGGCGGAATCGACTCGCCGGTGGCGGCATGGCAGATGATGAAACGGGGTTGCCAGGCCATGTTTGTTCACTTTCACAGCTATCCTCTCGTGGACCGCACTTCTATAGAGAAAGCGGGGGATCTGGTGGAGCATCTTACCAGGCACCAGTACGAGTCCAACCTTTACCTGGCGCCACTGGCCGAGATTCAGAAGAAGATCATTCTCTCCGCCCCTCCGTCTTACCGGATCGTGCTCTACCGGCGGTTCATGGTGCGAATCACCGAGGCGCTGGCTAAGAAGCACCGGGCCCAGGCGATAATCACGGGCGAGAGTTGCGGGCAGGTAGCTTCTCAGACTCTCGAAAACATCGCCGTGGTGGACCAATCGGCCGGCATGCCGATACTCCGTCCGTTCATCGGCTCCAACAAAGAAGAGATCGTGAATATGGCCCAAGCCATTGGGACTTTCCCCATATCCATCCTCCCCGACCAGGATTGTTGCAGCCTGTTCGTTCCCAAACATCCCGAAACCAAGGCCGACCTGGGTACCGTGCTGCGGCTGGAAGCAGATTTGTCGGTGGCCGAGTTGGTCCAAGACGCATTGGATAACACTGAGCGCCGCCATTTCGCCTCCCCGGAGGCTGCCGCGCTGGACCGCTGACCATGGCCCAGACACCCGCACCGGCGCTCACCAGCGTGGCTGCCGCCCGCCGCAACCAGATACTGAAAGATGTCCTGAAAGGCGTCTCCCGCTCTTTCTATCTGACCATTCGCAACTTACCCAATAACCTGCGCGAACCGGTGGGTTTGGCCTATCTACTGGCTCGTGCCGCCGACACCATCTCCGACCGGCAAGCCGGCCGGCTCGCCGGGTTTTCTGGGGAACGGCTTCAGAGTTTGGTTATTCTGCGAACTCAGGTAGCAGGACCCGCCGACAAAATGGTATTGGAGAAACTGGCCTCCCAAATGATGGAGGGCGGATCGACTCCGCAAGAGCGCGCCCTGTTTTCGTCTCTGGCGGACTCCTTTTCTTTGCTGGAGTCATTGGGCGACACCGATCGGGAGCAAGTCAGGTGGGTGGTTGCGACGCTGACGCAGGGCATGGAGATGGACCTGACTACTTTCCCAGCTGCGGAATCGGGGCAAGTGGCCTCCTTGGCCACCTCTGACGACTTGGACCGGTACATCTATCTGGTGGCCGGCTGCGTGGGAGAATTTTGGACCAAAGTGGCCGCCATACACGAGCCAAGGCTCAAGAGTTGGGATGTGGAGCAGATGTCGCAGACCGGCGTCAGGTTCGGAAAAGCTTTGCAGCTGACCAATGTCCTGCGGGACGTGCCACGGGACTTGCGGATGGGCCGCTGTTATATCCCAGCCGATGAGTTGGCCGCCGCTGGGCTCGTGCCCGAAGACTTGCTCGATCCGGAGAACGAGCAGCGAGCCAGACCGGTTCTTGTCCAATGGATGCACACTGCCCTGGGCCATTTCGACGCTGCCGAAGAATATCTGCTGGCCGTGCCTCGCCGTTCGGTCCGGCTCCGGTTGGCCTGTTTGTGGCCGTTGCTGCTGGGCCTGGCCACCCTGGCCAGAGTCGCCCGGAGTGGAAAATGGCTGGACCCGGACACCACGGTCAAAGTTGGCCGAGGGTGGGTCTACCGAATGATGGCCCTTTCGCTGCCCGCCGTTTTCTCCAATCATCTGCTCCGCTTCTGGATCAGACGCCTCCGACGCCATGTCGAAACTGAGATATAGAGACTCTGTCTAGCAAGCCACGCTCGCGGCAAACCTGCGAAGCAACAATTCCGGCAGTGCCGGCGGTGGTGTAGTATGAGCGAGTCGATAAACCAGGAAGGAATCACGGCGGGAGACGACCGGAAGGACCAGGCCGAGCGGCTGCAACAGCTACAAGAGGAACCGAGATTGTCCCAGGTGATCTACGAGGCTAATTTCGGCTGCAATGTCCACTTGGAACACCAGATAAAGGCGGCAGAGCTTATCCCGCAAAGCTCATTAATGAGAGGGTAGCGCCCAGATTCAAATAGCTGAAGGCTGATCGCTGACGGCTGACGGCTTGTTAATGGAGAGAAAGATGCCAAAATTCGTGCACGTATACACCGGACCCGATGGGAACTCCGTGATCGATGAGCGGGAGTTCGAGATGACCGAATTCCAAGATACCGAGGGCTCCCACGGGCTGGCTTCCCCCATCGAGCAGACCCCCGGGATATCATTCCGCCAGTACGAGGCGGGCTATTTTCTGGGTTTCCATACCGCGCCGCGGCGGCAGTACAGCATTTCACTCACCGGTTCCATTGAACTCGGCACGCCTGATGGAACAGTGAAGCAATATGGTCCTGGAACCGTGCTGCTTGCTGAAGATTTGGAGGGCACCGGCCATTCCACCAGGGTGATTGGCAGTGAACCCCGGTTCGCCATAATCATCCCCCTGGAATAACCCGAAACTGCCGGCCGGAGATGGATACATGACCCAGCAAAACCTGTTGCACGGTGAGTTCAACCCAACAGTTCCAACACGGATAGTCTTCGGACAGGGAAAGGTGGACACCCTCAGAGACGAAGTGAGGGAGCTTGGCGGCAAGAGGGTCTTGGTGCTGTCGGGACGCACTGTTGCCGAGAAGACCAATTCGGTCAACCGGGTCGTTGAGAATCTGGGCGATATGTCCGCGGTGGTCTATTCAGCGTTAACCCAACGCGCTCCGTTGGCCACTGCAGTGGAAGCAGCCAACCTGGCTGTCGCCAATGGAGTTGACACATTGGTCGGTGTCGGCGGCAGCACCATCTCCGACGCCGCCCGCATGATCGCCGTTCTGATGGCCGAGGGAATCACCACTGAGTCCCAGCTCCGGCAACTTGGGGAGGAGCAGCAGATGATGCTCACTCCCAACCTAGACGGCAAAGACCTGCCGCTACAGGTGTCGATTCCGACGACACTGTCGGCCGGCGAGTTCAACATGGGCGGCGGCAATGTGCTGGATGACCAGGCAGGCCACAAGATTAGGGTGCGCCACCCCAGGCTCTACTCCGACCTGATAATCCTGGACCCAGTGATGACCGAAGGCACGCCAGATTGGCTCTGGCTCTCCACCGGGGTGAAGGCCCTGGACCACTGCATCGAGCGCATATACGTAAAGGGAAACCAGCCGGCCATCGACGCTCCGATCCTCGCCGCCGCGGAGATGATCTTCACCCACCTGCCCAAGTCTAGAGAATCCGACCATGACCCCGAAGCCCGGCTGCAATGCCTGGTGGCTGCCTGGATGTCGATGATGGGAGCACCCAATTTCGGCACCGGACTTAGCCACGCCATCGGGGTGCATTACTCGGTGGGCCATGGCTACACATCGTGCGTTACCCAGCCCTACGTCATGGAATACAACCGCCCGGTTTCCGCCCACAAGCAGGCGTTGCTGGCCCGGTCGGCGGGTTTGGACACCAAGGGAATGAGCGACGATGCAGCGGCGGAAGCAGCCGCGCGGGCCGTTGACGATTTCATCCTGGGGCTGGGGATGCCCACCGGATACGCGAACTGGAGATACCCGAGGAAGACTTGTCCAAGATCGCGGAATTGGTGCTCACTGACGGCGGCTGCCGCAACAATCCGGTCCCCATCACCACCACCGAGCAGGTGATGGAGGTGCTCAGAAAGGCGTTCTAGTCATTGGAGATGTCGAGAGACCCTAAGGGAAAGCCAGTTTGGCAAACCAGAAATTTGATCCGGCAGCCTTGTCCTCAGCGGCCTCGTCCTCACTGGAAGCCCGGGCCAGAGAACTGCACTCGGCCAAGCGGTTTTCCGAGTCGGTGCGTTTGCTGCGAGAGGTGTTGGCGGCACGGCTGGAATCCCAAGGGGAGAGACACTTTCAGACCATCAACGCCCGGAGCGGCTTGGCCCGGTCCCTGCGGGCGATTCACCAATACGACGAGTGCTTTGGACTCTACACCGAGAATATCCGCATACACACCGACAAACTGGGACCAGAGCATCCTCAGACCTTACGCAGCCTCAGCCGTCTGGCCAATACCTACTTCGCTGCGGGCTGGTACTCAGACGCCCGGCCCATGTTCGAAGAGATATTGGCGAAGCGCATCGAAGTGCTAGGTCAAGAACATCCCGACACCCTCCGCAGCCGCAGTAGCCTGGCTAATACTTTGGCCGCCCTGGGTCTGTACAGCGAGGCTGCATCCTTGCATCAAGAGATAATCGAAGACCGGGTGCGGGTTCTGGGCCCGGACCACCCAAGAACGGAACTGAGCCGCAAGCGGCTGGAAACGGCCCGCCAAGCTGCTCAGACCGGGCAATTCAATTTAGATAACTATGGAGTTTGAGAAATGAAATACGGATTCACATTGCCCGGAAGAGGACCGCTGGCGTCCCCCGAAAGACTGGGAACCATCGCCAGAAGAGGTGAGGAGTTGGGCTTTGACGCCCTGCTGACCGGTGACCACATCCTAGTGCCCCGGAATATCTCCTCGGTTTACCCGTACACCGAGGGCGGGGAGTTCCCTGGTTCATCTACTGGCGAATCCATGGAGCAGATCACCCTGCTGTCATACATCGCCGGTCAGACCAGCAAGATCCGTCTAGTGACCAGCGTGCTGATCGTTCCCCACCGCAACCCGCTGATCGCCGCCAAGTCCTTGGCGACATTGGACGTCCTTTCCGGAGGCCGGCTGGTGGTCGGTGTCGGTGTTGGCTGGATGCGGGAGGAGTTTGAGGCGCTCGGCCTGCCTCCCTTTGAGGAACGGGGCGCGGTGACCGACGAGTACATCCGGGCCTTCAAGGTCCTATGGACCGAAGACGACCCAAGTTTCGACGGCAAGTACATCAGCTTCGACGACATCAGTTTCCTGCCCAAGCCGGTACAGAAGCCCCATCCGCCGATCTGGGTTGGAGGGGAAAGCCGCCCGGCCCTGCGCCGCACCGCGGAACTGGCCAACGGCTGGTACCCTCTGGGTTCCAACTCCACCTTTCCCATGGCGACTCCGGAGCAATTGAAAGCTGGGTTGGCCCGGCTGGCCGAGTACGCCAAACGATTCGACCGAGACCCGTCGGAGATTGAGACGATCTACCGGACCCATCAGTTCGAGTTGACCAAGCAACCAGCCGGTGGGGGCCGTTTGCCCTTTGTCGGCGATGCAGACCAGATCGCCAGGGACATCCGCAGCTACGAGCAGATGGGAGTTACCTCGATGGTCTGGGATTTCCTACGGCAGACCGACGACCTAGATGAGATGTTGGGCCGCATGGAAGATTTCGCAACTCAGGTGTGGCCCAAGGTTTAGGGAACACCTTAAACAGTGGTTCGGAATCCTTCCGCGGAAGGCCCCCATTTCGTCCTTCCGGCGCAGGCCGGAAGGACGGGAGTCGACTGGAATCTTTTCCAACATCCGCTCATCCTGAGCCTGTCGAAGGAGTCTTCTGGGAAATGCGATTCTGGCGAAGTGGGTGGTTCGACGAGCTCACCATGAGCGAACGACAGAGCATCACGGACGCCACTTTAGGGGAAGAACCAGATTTACGGGAACCTTGCACGTCCCGCTCATCCTGAGCCTGTCGAAGGATTGTTCACGCTAATCCTTGAACCCATCGGAGTACAGCCTCAGGAGCTGGATCATGTTAGCGGAGGGGATCGGGCCAAGGTCGATGCAGCCAGCGATCTCTTCGATCTCGGCCTGATTCTTCACACCGGGGACGGTGGTGTGGATGTTCGGGTTCATCAGGCAGAAGACCATCGCCGCTTGGGACAAGGTCTCGATCTCGCCGTCCAGCAAGAAGCCCAACTTGGCGGCGCTGGCCACGTCTTTGCGCAGCAGGTCATCTCCGGCTGGTATGGGCCGGTCCACCCCCGCGGACAGCGCACCGGCGGCGTGGGAGCGGATGCCGATAACGCCCATGTTGTGCTTCTTGGCCAGTTGGATGTTCTGGCCGTTGTTGTACAGGTCCACTCCCGGCGGAGGGGTCTCCTGGGCCGTCCAGTTGAGCAGGTTGTAGTAGGCCAAGATGGTGTCCCAGTCGCCGCCTTCCATGATTCGGTTCAGAGTCGGCACATCGTGGTCCATGGCCGACAGGCCGATGAATCGGGTCTTGCCCGACTTCTGCATCGCCCGGTAGGCGTCCAGCACCGGCCCCGCTACGTCGTCAGAAGAGAGCGAATTGGGCAGGTCGCCCCGTTTTGGCGTGAACCGGTTGTGGACGTGGAGCACGTCTACCGAGTCGCGCTTCAGCAGGCGCAAGCTCGTTTCCATGGAGCGTTGGATGGCGCCGGTGACGTCGTTCATGTCCCCGGCGGCCAGGCGGACCTTGGTGGCGATGATCACGTCTTCGGTCCGTCCTTCCAGGGCCAGTCCCAGCGCTTCTTCCGCCTTGCCGTTACCGTAGGCCGGGGAGACGTCAAAGCAGTTTATCCCCAGATCCAGCGCCCGGTGCACGGCCCGGACCGCCTCGTTCTGAGTGGTCGAACCCCAGACCTCGCCGATACCACCGCCTCCGAAACCTACTCTTGAAACGGAGAGTCCAGTGCGGCCAAGTGTTGTGTATTCCATTTAGTTGTTGTCCTTTGTTTGTAATTGCTGGGGGACGGAAATCCCCCTGGCCCCCCTTTACGAAAGTGGGGCTATATCCTTGACGTGACGGCATTCACGCCATGCCTCACAAACCAAGATAGACACCTAAGATCCCCCCTTTCGTAAAGGGGGTTAAGGGGATTTACGCTGGCTCTCCCTCGGCTAGTTGGAAGTGGATGCCGTGGGAGCTGTCGGTTTCTATGTTGGCTGTCTTGTAGCCGAAGGGGCTGATGGCCGGGGCGTCGCCGCGCATCTGGCTGCCGCTTCCCTGTAGATTCTTGAAGGCTGCGTCGATGCCGTCCACACCCCAGGCCACGTGCATCACGCCAGGACCGGTAGCCTTGAGTTGCCGCGCCATGGTGGTGTCCTCCCGCAATGGCTCGAAGAAGTCCACCAGCGTCTCGCCGATGCGGAACAGGATGGATTTGAAACCCTGTTCGGTGAACTCGTCCTCCGAGATTGGCTTCAGTCCGAAGCTCTTGTCCATGTAGGCTGCCATGTCGGAGACACTTTCCACCACGTAGGTCACATGGTGCACTTTGTTCAGCATGATATCCTCCTGCCAGTCGAGTATGAATCGAATGGCCGAAGCCTAGCCTGTTTGCCGGAACGAAGCAACCCTCGACATTGACGGCCCAAGTGCGCCAACCTATCATCCGGCACAAGTCCGATACAGAACGCGCGGGAGACGTGACGATGCCCACCTTTTCATCCGATGGAGTAGATATCCACTACCAGGTTGCCGGAGAGGGCTACCCCCTGTTGTGGAGCCACGAGTTCGCCGGGGACATCACCAGTTGGGAGCCGCAGGTGAACTTCTTCTCCCGGCGCTACCAGGTAATCACCTATTGCCACCGGGGCTATCCTCCGTCGGAAGTCCCCGAGAATCCGGCAGCCTACTCCCAGGATCTTCAGGTCGAGGACATGCGCCGGTTATTGCAGCATTTGGGGATTAAGCAGGCCTATATCGGTGGGCTGTCCATGGGCGGCACGACCACTCTCAGCTTTGCCATCGCCCACCCGGAGATGTGCCGGGCGATAATCGTGGCCTCGGCGGGGGCCGGTTCAGACCCCGGCGACCGCGATCGGCTGGTCGCATCGTGGCAGGCGCTCAGCGAGTCCATGATCGCCGAGGGGATGGAGAAGTTCGCCGACGGCTACGCCCGGGGAGCGGAGCGGCTGCAGTTCCTACGGAAAGACCCGGTTGGCTGGGCCAAGTTTCACGCCAGCTTGGCGTCCCACTCAGCCCAGGGCTCGGCGTTGACCTTCCGGGGGGTTCAGATGAAACGGCCCACCATCTACCAATTGAAGAAAGACCTCCAACAGATCAAGGCCCCGACCTTGGTGATGATTGGCGACGAAGACGGCCCTTGCGTGGATGCGGCCGTTTTCATGAAGCGCAACATCCCCTCGTGCGGCTTGGCTGTCTTCCCCCAAAGCGGCCACACCATCAACCTGGAAGAGCCCGACCTATACAATCGGACGGTCCTAGACTTTCTGACGTCTGTCGAGGCAGGCAAGTGGGTGTAGGCAGGGGTGAGACTTACATGCTGGGCGGGGTAGAGGAGAAGAGCGGAAATCCCCCTAGCCCCCTTTATGAAAGGGGGAATTCAGAGGCCCTTTTTAAAGCAGGAGCGTCAACTATGCAGTGTGGAGTTATATCGATTGGCCGGTTTGCACGGGAAATCGAGCCAGCCCACTTGCACCAACATTCGCTGCTTCAAGCTAGAGCGGCGGTAGCCAACAACATCAACGCGCTACTCACCGCCCAAAACTATCCGTCCGGACCTGCCTCGGTGATGACGCCGCCGGCTGGTTCTTGAAAAGTCAAATCTATAATCCTCTGTCCATCGGGAGAGTCGATGACGATGGATACAGGTTCTTTGTAAACGTAGACCCAAATCCCCAGACGACCAGCACCGCGATGAACCCGCACCCTTTCAGTAGGAGTGATGGTTAGCTCTCCGATTACGACGGGTTGGCCGGTACGGACCTCTTCTTTCATCGGCGTGCTCCCAGAACTGCCTTCAACCCCCGAAAGCCCGTTGGTGAAAGGGCAAAGAAGATTATTGGCGGCACCATCAGAATCGGGTAAATCCTGACCGAGCCGCTGCAGTTGCCTCGAAAAGTCTCCTGGTAAAAATCTGGCTCCACACTCATCTGCACGCTAGGGATAGCATCGACACAGGCTGCGATGGGCCTAACCAGTCCCAGGAGCTGTCCTGTCTCTGCCGGGTCACCTAACCCAATCTGCATGCTCAGATTCAGCTTCCTGACTCTGATAGCGCCGAGAATCCGTCTGGCAAACTTCAAGACATGTCCGGGCAACCCTCTTGTCTTGATCACAGCTAGAAATCGCCGTGGACTCCGCTGCCCTCTTCGGCCTCGTCTCTTTGGCTTCTCGTCTTGCTTTGGCTCCTTTCCCCTTTTCCCTCCCCCTAGGTCTTTTCCGACTAGTCCAAAGAGCCACCCTATCCGCGCCCTCGACCGAAACCTTTCATCTTTCTCCAGAGAAAAGCTTAGATTGATGGGCACGGATAGGATTAGGACGAACAAGCCCGCGAGGCTAGTTAGTGAAATTATGAGCCAGACCCACCACATGATGAGCTATTCTCTACTCGGACTTGTCGTCGCGTTTTTGCAGAGCCGCACCGATGGCCGCCCCGACTTTTTCAAGGGTGGAAGGAGGCCCGGCTACCGGCTCTACTCTGACGCCATCATCGTTGATGATGATGACAGCAACGGGCTTGACTCCACCGCCGCCACCGGTCCCGCCGCCGCTACCTTCTCCCTCGTCTCCACCCTTTTTCCCCTTGCCGCTGCCACCCCCAGCGCCGAAACCGGACCCTATGCTGAGCAGAGGGACAACGGTGTTTCCATTCACTATCAGCGGTTCCCCGACCACAGTCTTCGAACTCAGCAGCTTTTCCATCTCTTCCGCAGATCCCTTTAGCAGCCTCTCTACATCTTCCATTTCTCTCTCCTGTACCTTGATATTAGTGATTCAGATGCGTTCCAACATCTATGCAATCTAAGGTGGACCCACTTATTCAAACAACAATGAGGCCAAATTAAGAGAGTCTTCCGCTACCTGG
>JAQBXL010000206.1 GCA_027624135.1 Chloroflexota bacterium | reverse complement strand
ATGAAGCCGGACGAGTCCCTGTGGCCATCCAGTGGCGACTGTGACCGGGGTATTAGCAGCGGCACCTTCTACGGCAACCTGCGCCGTTACTTAAATGCTGCTGGGCTACCGCCGTCCGGTGTCCACATCTTCAGACACTCAGCAGCGAAGCTTCGACGCGATGCTGGGGAGTCGGTGGAGGAAGTAAGCCGGTTCCTGGACCACTCATCGCTGGCAGTGACCAGCGTTTACCTGAGACGGCTGGAAGGGGACCGGGACACCACCTGGCAGCAGGTGGCGGAGGCCATCGGGGTCTAGGGTGTAAATCATAAAACCATTTCCGCGTTACGAGCCCAACTGGCGGGTTTCTGATACCGTTTCTGGCTAATGCATCTTGTTTGGTGACACCCGGGGCTTGTGGGTATCCGATGCACACTAGGTACAATGTAGTAACCTAGGTCGAATTCTGTCGTAGCGAGGTGGGTGATTGCCTAAACACCGCAGCCTGACTCTGAGGACCTTCGTTCACAGCATCCCTTGGGAACTGTTCCAACGCTATTTTCAACGTCTCACAACAGACCAACAACCTTCACCTTGGGCTTTCCTCAACGAGGATGCCATGCAGGAGTTCCTGGAAGACCCTCAGAACGCCGAGGCGGCCGGGGCCATCCTGGAAGACTTCAAGAGGATCAACGACATAGCCCGGGGCAATACGAGTCTGTTAGTCAGTGCTTATCGCCAAGCCGATGTGATATTTGACCCGGAGGCTTCAGCCCAGGAACTATCAATGAGGCTCTTCCTGGACCATCGGGAGGCCTTCAGGGGGGCCTGGAGCCGTTATCTTTTCTTCAGCGCCGACGCCAAACTTACTTCCCACCGCCTCGACGTCGCCACTTTAACTATTACTGACCAACAGGTGACAAACTTCAGGAATGACTTGAACCAGTGGTTTGGACAGTTGGCGAAGGGCGGGCAATGCAACGTCCTTCGGTTCGAAGAGTCCGGGCATACGATTTTGCACGTGGAGCGGGGCTCTTACCTGCGGACGGTGGCCCGCTGGAGGGAGGACCGGATCGAGATCGATACTTTCCGGCCCGCTACCGAGGACCTGTTGGTCTACAACCCAGATCAGTCATCGCTAACCATCAAAGCGGGGCTGATCAAGGACCGGAATTATTACCTGCAGGCATTCGCTGGCCACATTGCCGAGGATATGGAGTTGGCCCAACGGACGAAGGCCACCGAAGTTTTCTCGTTGGAGCCGCTGAGGTCGGGGACCTTTGATTACTCCGGCAACGAGGCAATTAACAGCATCACATTGGTGCGGGCCAAGTTGCGTCTTGATGACGTTCAATCTCCCCAGGTGGAAATAAAATCCAGAGACGTCCTGGAGACCCTACAACGGAATCTACACGGGCTCTCGTTGGACCAGGGCACCCTGTCTTCCGTCCGGCTTCGCTTTCAGATACAACCGGAAAATGAGCGGCCAGCCACGGTGTCCTTTGACATCGAGCCGCCTGCCCGAACCAATCTAGCTCAGAAGCGCTATGCTGACATCATCGAGGAATACCTGAAGGAACAGGGAGTAAAGCTGCGATGATCCCCTGGATGCTGGAGCAGTTGGAGCGGGATCCTCATGCGGTCTTCACTCAAAGAAAACTGGGAGAAGGATTTCCTGAGGAATTCCAACAAGCTCGCCAGCAGGGTCTGGTGCGAAGAGTCGCGGGTCCTCCCAGCCCTGGTCAGGAGGGGTCTTACCGGCATCCGTCGGGCGGGACCTGGGTGGTGGTGGCGGTCGAAGGTGGATACGAAGCCTTTGACGATGAAGACCCGGAGAATGACGCCGTCATAGTAGAAGTCCAAGACCTAATTCTGTGGACCATAGACCTGGAGAGCTGGGCCCGTGCATTTCAAGAGGCCTCAGGCGTACATGGGCGCCCTGGGCCCCTGAACGATGAACTCTACTTTCTTGGGGAACGTCTTATCAAGGAATCAAGAACTGCAGTGGTACTCGGTTTGGTCAGTAATGAAGATATCGCCCTCCGGAGTCTAAGAAGCCTGAGTAGTCTCATCAGCGAACCCTACGATTGGTTCCTAGTCGTGTGTCCCAGCTATGCTCCAACGCCTTCGATTAAAAGAGAATTGAGTGCTCTCAAGATTCAGGTGGTCCGAATGAATCAAGAAGATCCTTTGATTTTGGACCTAAAGGCTGGACCCAGAATGCGGTCCGTACGGGGCCCGAGGGTAATTCTAACTGAGGAAGAGGAAAATGAGGTCCAGCGGCAGGGTTTTAACTATAGGTTGCCACTTCACATAACCGCCCGAGAGAAATCCCGGAATGGTACAGAGGTCTTGCTGGATGGCAACCCGGTGGTATTGCCTTTGGCGCCCTTCCGATTGTTCCTGTGGATCGTAGGGGGTTTATTCCAAGCCGCGGATGGATTCGTAGCCTGGGAAGATATCAGGTATTCAACTGGTGATCTACGGGAGGAAGGAATCGTACCCGACGGTTTAGACCAAGCGCTGAGGAGGCTTAGAGAGAGGTTTGAATCGCCGGTTGGTTCCATGCTTAAAGGGACCAGATTCATTGAGCAGAAACGACGTCGTGTCCGCCTATCTACTCACAAGGGTTACGTTACTTATGACCTCAGGGGGTTGTTGACCCATCCCGACTCGCTGGTACGGGAGTTGGCGACTAGGCTACCAGACGATCCGGAGCACAATGTTGAGGGCTAAGTCATCGCGGGTGTAAGGTCACCCAAGCGCCTTGGTCACCCCAGCCCGTGAGATTCCTACCCGCCGTGCTAGTTGAGCACGGTTATGCACGACTCCCTGGTCCAGCATGCCCTGCCACTCCGTGATCGTAGCTTCCATTCCATTCCCAATACGGGCTCGAGTTTCCCTTCGACTCAGCCTGGTCAAGCTGGGGAGTCGAAGTTGGAATCGGTCCAGGGCCACGCTCTGTGGCACCAACCCGGGGAGCCACGAGTCGCGCTACTTTCGCATCTGGATTCTTGAAAGTGTAGCGTAGGGTGACCTCTTCTT
>JAQBXL010000205.1 GCA_027624135.1 Chloroflexota bacterium | reverse complement strand
ACGGATGCGCGGGCCCCAGAATCTGCCCAACTCGTCACTGCTAAGACCAGCAGCCCGTGTTTCAGGCCGAGTTCTACTCTCCCCCGTCTCCACCAGAAACAATGAAACGCCCCAGACTCGATCTGAGTCTGGGGCGTTAAATTTATCAAGGCGGCACCGGCGTGACCCAGTTTTAGGAAGGTCATTTCCGCTACGGATGATAAACCGGGTCTCCCCGAAGTCTGGCTGACCTTGTCTCGAAGCTAGGCGGAGGACCGAGACTCACTTAACGGTTGGTATCAGAGTCCGGGGCTGGTCACTGGAATACAGAGGTAGACTAACCCAAGTCATGTGCTGGAGGGGATGCTGCCCAAGCGGTCAAATTCCTTGAACCTATAACCCAAGCCCCTTTCGCTAATGATGTATTTTGGATCTTTCGGGTCGGCCTCTATCTTCTGCCGGAGATAGGTGATGTAGAGGCGAAGGTAGTGGTGTTCATCCCGATATTCAGGGCCCCAAACGCGTGACATGAGGACCTCATGTCTCATCAGCTTGCCGGCGTTGGAAACCAATTGGTATAGCAGCTTGTGTTCCGTGGGCCTGAGGTGAACATCGTTTCCCCGAACGTTGGCGGTCCTATGGTCGAAATCGATGGACAAGCCTTCATCGACTACCACGGTAGGGTCTTGGTCTTGACCGTTCTCGCCCATGCGCCTCAGGACCGCTCTGATCCGGGACACCAGCTCACGGGGATTGAAGGGCTTGGTCAGATAATCGTCGGCGCCTAGGTCCAGGCCCAAGATACGGTCGAACTCCTCCCCCTTGGCACTGAGAAAGATCACCGGCACGTTGGAGATTTCCCGGATGCTGGTTAATGTTTCGAACCCGTCGAGCTCCGGCATCATTACGTCTAGGACGACCAAGTCCGGCTCCGGGGTTTCAACAAGCTTTTCCAATGCCTCGTGGCCGCTGGTCGCGGTCAGCACCAGATAGCCTTCCAGTTCAAGGTTCATCCGGACAAAGTCGACGATCCGGGATTCGTCGTCTACTACGAGAATTGTTTTTTCTTCTGGCATCAGACAAGCACTTACTGGTATTCGCGGGCGTGTCGTTCAGACCGGAAGGATGAAGGTGAAGCGAGACCCTTCCCCGACCTCGCTATCTACTTCGATCCTTCCACCATGAGCGGCGATGATAGAGTTGCAGATATACAATCCCAAGCCCATACCTCTGGACTTTTGTACGGTTGGATTTTCGCCCCTCCGGAATCGCTCAAATATCCGTAGACCTTCCCATTTGGGCAGGCCCACCCCCTGGTCGGCGACTGTCAGAGAGATATGCCCGTCGTGTACCGACCCGGTGATCGTGATGACGCCCCCTTCCGGAGAATATTTGACGGCATTATCCAGTAGATTGATTATCACTTCATCGATCATGGCTGGATCGGCTATCACCGTCGGGCAATTGTCCGGGAATTCAACTTTGAAGTGGTGGATGTTAGTCAAAGCCTCCGAACGGTGAACCCCTCTTAAAGCTGCTGACGCCAAGTCCACTTGCTCTTTGCGGAAAGGCATCTCCCCTCCTTCCAAGCGGGACGCGAAGATCAGACGGCTCATGATCTGGCTCAATCTGTCACTCTCTTCTTCGATTATGCCGACGCTCTTCCGTAGAGTTTCTTCGTCCCAGTGGCCATCAGTCCTGGCCAGGGTATTCGCGTAGCCCTTGATGATCGATAAAGGGGTTTGTAGTTCATGGCCCAACATCGAGAGAAAGACAGACCGAAGATGTTCCATCTCCCGCATCGAAGTGATGTCCCTTACGGTCACAACCGCGTTGGAGACCTGGCCATCTGGAGTGTGGACCAAGGAATAAACCATGGACACATCTTTGCTTTGTCCGTTCACGATCTGCAGCCGCCCTTGTAGTTCGACCGATGTCTTATGGCCGCTTCCTGGGTTCAACAAAGGACAGCTAGTTGGGCACACGGCATTTCCTTCCCAGTCGCGCAATCCCAGCATCTGAGAGCAACGCTGCCCAATCAATTCATCCCTCGACCGGCCTAGGAGGGTTTCCATGGCTGAGTTAAGCCCGATGACCCGCCGCTGAGAATCCACGGTGTAGATGCCATCGACGCTTCCCTCCACCATGGACTCCAACCGCAGTTTTTCTTGGGCGAGGGAATGGGCCAACCTGGCGTTTTGTACTGCGATCGCAGCCTGATTGGCGAATGCGTCCAGGACCGGTGGATCTAGCCTTGAAAATGGGGCGGCCGAGGCTGGCCGCAAGATGTAAATCAGGCCGGTCGTGACCCCTTCAGACCGCAGAGGCAATGCCAGGATCTGGTCTTGTCGTTCCCCATCGTCCGAAACCGGTAAGGGACTCTCGGGGCCGAGACTGGAGATTACGTCAAACTGCTGGTTGCTTTCAGCAAGGTCTGGGATCGCCTCGCTGAGCAGCGGATCAAGGAACTCCAGTTGACTGCGGTCAACACCGAACGAGCCGCTCACTGTATACGAGTGGGATATCTCATCCCAAGTTGCCACTACCCCGGCGCTCCCGCCCAAAGCCCGTGCCGCGTTTCTAATCACCCGCTGCAAAGCGGATTCCAGATCAGATTGTCCTATCGAATTGCTTGGATTCTCTAACATGTTTTATCAGAGATCATGGCTGAACAAAAGCGGTGAGAAATCATCGAGGCCTGCCGCGGTTCACCCTCAGACCGTTAATAAAATTCTAACACTTCATTAGCGTTCTTCTAACGTCCGGCGTCTTAGTGTTGATACACAGGTTAAACGGCAGCACGTCCAAGGGAAGTTGCAGCCTACCTACGAATGAACAAGTGGAGGACAAAGAGATGCTAGCAAACTGGACCTGCCCACATTGCGGACACGAAAACGGGCCGTTGCGCGACGTCCTATGCAAAGAGTGCGGCGGACGTCGTCCTGGTTGGTAAGGGAAAGGGTTCGACCATGTCTATCACAACGGATTCGATAATGCCCACAAATGACTTGCGAGTCATGGAAAGCGATCTTGCGGGCATCGCGGG
>JAQBXL010000042.1 GCA_027624135.1 Chloroflexota bacterium | reverse complement strand
CAGCCTTGCGCTCCGAGCCTTGCCAGCCCACGATCACTCGCATGGCTGGGTCTTGAGAGAGGCGCACTGCGTCATTGGTGTCGTCGTAGCCAGCTAGACGGCTGTAGATCGACTGTCTTAGCAGCGGGACCAGGTGGTGTCGGATGTTGCGGCCAGTGCGGCGGTCCTGGAGATAGTCGCTGGCGATCCCGGTAAGGCCGAGGACCTCATCAAACTCTCGAAAAGCCAGAAGACCAGCGTCGGAGGTGATGGTTGAGCCGTAAAATTCCAGGCGGACTTTGGGGTTGAACCGGAGCCGGAGGGACGTTTTTTCGCTGTCACCCACTGGGTGCCTCCATGATGCTTACGCCATCTTACTGCAAAGTGACATACTATGGAGTAATTATAACTTTACCAAAGGCAAATGGCACTTGATTAGGCGGTAGATCAAATCAGTTAGACGAATTACAGAACAGAGTTTTTAGCCATATGGGAAATGTGGGGTCAAACGGCTATTCGGAATTAATCCTGTCCGGAAGTTTCGGCTGGCGCATCAACGCGTAGAACACAATCGAGGCTACGGACGCGACGGCAGATACCACTACCGGCACCGTGTAGCTGGCGTGCTGGTCGAACCACCACCCTGCAGCGAAGGGCACCGACAGCAAGGCCCAACTGTAGCTCAAGTTGATGATGCCCCGGAGAGTGGCGTAGTGACGCCGCCCAAAATAGTCACCAATGGCCCCCCAATTGACTGGGGTTATTCCTTCCGACATCCCACTGATGATTGCCGAGAGCACCAATACCCAGACCGCGCCAGACGACAGCAACAAGACCAGGCCCAACGTGTAGAGAATCATACCGCCAGTAAGGATGGCCGGTTTGGATACCCGGTCGCCGAAGTAACCTATAATCAACTTCGAGGGCACATTCATGCCCAAACGCAGGGTAAAGATCAGAGCGGCGACTGAGAGGTCAAGTTCTTTCCACTGCAAGATGGCAACATAGTGCAGGTCGATTCCAACCCGGGAGACCTGGCGGAACATCGTGCCCATCAAAAGATACCAGAACGACGAGGTGTGCAATGCCTCCTTTACTCCAAAATCGACTCCGTCGTAGTAACGCCTCAACCTCTGGATCTCGGAGGTCCTGGTCTGTGCGGTCGCCTCGCGAGCCCTTTGGACGGCATCGCGATTGGCGCCGTCGGGTAGCAGACCGATGCTCTCCGGCGACTCTTTGAGGAAGGGCATGAGGGGCAGTATCAACACGAGATAGGCCACCGCGCCCATCAGGGCGGCGGTCCGCCAGTCGTAAATGACAATGACCAGAGTCATGACCGGGATCAAAATGGTGGAACCCAGGTTACCGGAGGCCTCGCGGATGGACATGGCCCGCACGCGGTAGCGGCTGAACCACATATTCACCATCGAGGTAGCTGAATCCTGAAAGGCCATGGTCGCGCCCAACGAAACAAACCCCAGATAGGCCAGCGCGAAGACCCAAACATTGGGGGAGAAAGCAAAGATTATGAAGCCAGCCCCTGCCATCACCGTGCCGATGACCATCATCTTCCGGGCGCCGAACCGATCAACAAGATAGCCAACGACCGGCCCATTCAAGGCGCCCTCAGTGCGGCCCAGGGAAAAAATCAGCGAAGTGGTGGCCCGGTTTAGCCCAAGACTGGCTCCCACCGGGATCAAGAACAGGGCCGGGCTTTTGTCGAAGAAAGCGTTGTTCAAGGCGGCCATACAACTGATGACGCCCAACACCCACCAGCCGTAGAAGATCCGGCTGGAGAAGAACCGGCTTGGCCTAAAGGGCGGCGATTCAGGTTCGGATTGGTCAGGGATCATGGTCAAGTAACAAGGAAAGCCGGGGAGTCGGCTTATAGAGATTCAAAATATTTACTGCCCTGCAGTATGCCATAAATAGGGCTGGGGTCTCTTTCTTTCTCTCTTTCTTTCTTTCTTTCTTTCTTTCGGCCTGAGAATCGTGAACGAACGGATCTGCTGTCGATTTAGCAAATTACCGTTCGTCGTATATTTGTAGCAACAAAATTTACCTAAGGAGCCCACGATGAAATACCTAATGCTGATCTACGACAATGAACAGGCACACATGAGCATGTCGCCGGAGGAAATGTCCAATACAATGGCCCTGTGGGACAACTATATGGACGATCTGCAAAAAAATGTGAAGGTTTTGGCAGGTGAAGCCCTACAACCGACCATGACCGCCACGACAGTTAGGGCTGGCAACCCTGCCCCTCTGGCCACTGACGGCCCGTTTGCCGAGACCAAAGAACAACTTGGAGGGTTCTTTCTGATTGAGGCCACCGACCTGGACGACGCGATAGTATGGGCTGGCAAGATGCCCCACATCGCGAGTGGCGGCACAGTGGAGATACGGCCTATCATGGAGTTCGAACGAGAGTCGGCCGGCTGAGCGATTCTTGGCCGGTGTTTCTATAACGGAAGCACCGGCCTATGGGAGCCTGATAGAACTTTGGGCAATACCCAGGAAGCTGTCGAGACCGTATTCCGGGATGAGTACGGAAAGGTCTCAGCATCATTGATCCGCATCCTGAGAGACTTCGACGCCGCTGAGGAGGCGATCCAAGAGGCGTTCGCGGTCGCGTTGGCGCGGTGGCCGGTCGATGGCGTTCCGAACAACCCCGCGGCTTGGATCACTACTACCGCCCGTAACAAGGCCCTCGACGCAGCCCGCCGGGACCTGGTAAGAGACCGAAAGTACCTGCTGATCGCAGGTTCTCAATCACGTTCTCAGTCAGAGGAAGACGAGTTCGACATGCTGGACGATATTGACGAGTCCCTCCTGCACGACGACCGCCTACGGCTGATATTCACCTGCTGTCATCCGGCATTGAGCCTGGACGCCAGGGTGGCATTGACCCTCAGAACACTGGGCGGCCTCACGACCACAGAGATCAGCCAAGCCTTCTTGGTGCCTGAAGCCACCATGGCGCAGCGTTTGGTACGGGCGAAAAGAAAGATAAAAGATGCTGGGATACCCTATCGCGTGCCAGCAGATGATGTTCTACCTGACCGGTTAGATGGTGTTCTGGCAGTTGTCTACCTAATATTCAACGAGGGTTATTCAGCCAGCGTAGGCGAAAACCTCACACGTCCGGACATCTCCTCGGAAGCGGTGCGTCTGGGAAGGGTGCTTGCCGACCTGATGCCCGACGACCCCGAAGTTCTGGGACTATTGGCGTTGCTCTTGTTCCAAGACTCTCGTCGGGCGGCCCGTCAATCGCCGGACGGCCTGCCGATCCTACTCGCGGACCAGGATCGGTCGATGTGGGGCCACGCCCAGATAGAGCAGGGTGGTTCGCTGATCGAGCGGGCCCTCAGGATGGGAAGGCTGGGTCAGTACCAATTGCAGGCAGCCATCGCGGCCCTCCATTCCCAGTCCGATGCGCCTGACACCGACTGGCTGCAGATCGTTGCGCTGTACCAAGCCCTTGCCCAAATACAACCTTCTCCAGTAGTCGAGTTGAACCGGGCGGTGGCTCTGGCGATGGCCCTATCGCCGGAGCATGGACTTGAGGCCATGGACCGTGTTGAAGTGTCTGGGCCGCTCCAAGAATACCGTTGGTATCATTCGGCGCGGGCCGACTTGTTGCGGCGCTTGGATAGATTAAAAGAGGCGGCCGACGCCTACCGAAGAGCAATGGAATTGACCACCAACGCATCTGAAACCAAGTTCTTGGAAGGCCGCTTGGCTGAGGTGAGCTAGGACATCAGACCTGACGTTAATCCTGCAAACGAGGTAATCACCCATGCCCTACGACGAGAAATTGGCGGAGCGGGTCCGCGCGGTGTTCCAATCGGAGCCCGGTTACACGGAGAAGAAGATGTTTGGCGGCATCTGCTTCATGGTGGGAGGGAATATGGCAGTGGGCGTCACCGGCAGCGACCTAATGGTGCGGCCCGGCCCGGACAATTTCGAATCCGCCCTGACATTGCCCCCCGCCCGGCCGATGGACTTCACCGGGAGGCCCATGAAAGGCTTCGTCTACGTCGAATCCAACGGCATAACCACGGAACCGGCGCTGGCCGAATGGGTGGAGCGCGGCGCTGCATTCGCCCGGTCGCTACCCGCCAAGTAACCAGTCCTCCTCCCAACCCGAATCGGCGAAGCCTGTTTCGACCGACATCCCATTTTAGTTAAACTGAATAGCGTTTGGTGGGCGCTTAGACGGGAGGTTCACCGGCTTATTAGGCGCGGGCAAAGGAGGGCGAAATGGCGACACAATTTACTTCGGCTGAATGGGATCTGATCAAGACCACACTGCGGGCTGATCCCGCAAGATACGGCCTACCGCAGCGCGAGTACGGGTCAGTCCTGCTCGGTTCCTTTAACATCCGCAAGATGGGCAGCACCCGCAACCGCAGCGTTGAAACCTGGGAGTTTCTGGCCGACATCTGCCGCAGCTTTGGCCTGATAGCGGTCCAAGAGATCATGGACAACCTTGAAGGAATACAAAGGCTGATGAGCTTATTGGGCCCGGATTTCAGCCTGGTGGTGTCAGACACGACCGGTGTGTTTCCCGGAGAGCCGGGCGTCGGAGAGCGGCTGGGCTTCATCTACCGCTGGAACGTGGTCGAACGGATGGAGGTGGCCAGCGACGTTACCTTTGACCGGACCAAGGTGATCGACTGCATAGCCAGGGACTACCCGACCTTCGATGAAGACATGGAAGTCTACTCGAAGCGACTCAAGGATTATGAAGCTGGACTGCGCAAGACCAAGCCGAAACTGAAACTTCGCACTTTTCTATCGTTCATTCGCCAGCCATTTTGCGTGGCTTTTCGGATCGCCGGCCACCCAGGAACCCGGCCGTACGAAATCATGGCGGTCAATGCCCACCTGTACTATGGCAATTACATCGCAGACCGAAGGCAGGAGTTCAACGCCCTGACTGAATGGATCCTGAGCCGTGTGAAGGCCAACACGAGAGCCTACTACCCCAACTTCATCTTGCTCGGCGATCTCAGCCTGGACTTCGATAATCCAGAGACCGACCGAGCCCGCATAGAAACGCAGATAAAGTCGTTCAACGGTGATTTTGAAGGGGACCCCGATGGAGCCAACGTCAATTTTCCGTTCTTGGACATCCATCCCAGCCGAAATGAGATCTTCCGGACCAACGCGCGGCTTACAGAAACGTTCGACCAGATCGGACTGTTCAGCCGCGACGAGCGATTGCCAGCCTACACCGCTAATTCGGCGATGGGCGCTGATCCCCAAGGCCCAGACTACGGGGTATTTGAATTCGGAAACCTGTTCAGCGAGGCGCTCCTAGGCAGACCTTTCGAGCAGCTGTCGAATGCGGAGGCCGCCGATTTCGTATCCAGATTCGAGCACAAAGTGAGCGACCACATGCCTCTTTGGATCAGGCTACCGCTACCAGCGCGCGTGGACTGACCTTTCATCAGCGCGCCACCTGAGTGCTATACTAGCCGCACTTTTCCTGGTGGGGCAGAACCGCCAGTCTTTTGTGAGGTAACTATGGATTTTGGCGCGATGATGTTTTCGACGGACTACTCCATCCGGCCCGACGACCTGGCCAAGATGCTGGAGGACCGGGGGTTCGAGTCGATGTGGGTTCCGGAACACACCCACATACCAGCCGACCGCACCAGCCCTTGGCCCGGCGGCCCTGACCTGCCCAAGGATTATTGGCACACCTATGACCCGTTTGTGGCCCTGACCGCGGCTGCCGGAGCAACCAAAGACCTCAAGCTGGGGACCGGCATCTGTCTCATGATCGAGCGAGACCCGATTACCACAGCAAAAGAGATTGCCAGCCTGGACATGCTGTCACGCGGACGGTTCATCTTTGGTATCGGCGGCGGCTGGAACGCTGAGGAGATGCGTGACCATGGCACGAATTACAAGCGCCGTTGGCGCATCCTGCGCGAAAACATTCTGGCGATGAAAGAGATCTGGACCAAAGACGAGGCGGAGTTCCACGGCGACCACGTGAGCTTCGACAAGATGTGGGCCTATCCCAAGCCAGTGCAGCGGCCCCATCCGCCCATACTCATGGGCGGCGACGGCCCCACGACCTTTGACAGAGTCGTGGAGTATTGCGACGGTTGGATGCCCATCGGCGGACGCGGGTCAGCAGGCCCAAGCCTGGCCGAGAAGATTGTTCTACTCAAGCGCCAAGCCGAGGACGCCGGCCGGGATCCCGATTCCTTGAACATCACCAGTTTCGGGCTTCGTCCGGACCCGGACCTGGTCGGCCGGATGCGAGACGCCGGAGTCGACCGCGTCATCTTCACGCTGCCTTCCCAAGAGCGGGCAGAGGTCACTCCTCTGATCGACGAGTGCGCCAAGCTCATCTCCTAACACAGTAGCGATACAAGACAACAAGAAGCCCGTACGCCGCTTTCTCAGCGCAGCGTCCGGGCCTCTTGCTCTTCAAGACCATCTTTTAGTGCCAACTTCTCCACACAAATCGGACGCCAAGACGGGCCTAACGGCCCACCCGATGCGGCCCAAACATCACTTGAGGGTATTCTTCGGGAAACCTAATATTATTACTGAAGCACCTAGTCAATGAGTTCCGGCAAAAAAGGGAGGTGCTCAATTGGTTAACAAAAAGAATAGCTGCGCCATGATCGGTTGCAAGCGCCCTGTCTACAAAAGCTTGGCCATCGGCCCAGCCACGGTAGTCGAACTCTGCGCCGAGCACTTCGCCCAGGAAAAAAGCGACTTGGACGACCATAAGGCGGCCTAACCAAGCGCAATTATCTAGAAAACCCACACAACGCCCTCCCCCTTTATGGGCGCCCCCAGTCTCCCCTCGACCTGGGGCGCTTTCTTTTCTCCTAGGTTCCTTAAGTTTCAACCCGTTGGGACAGGGGCAACCGGGCAAACACCACGGCTGCCAGGGCAAATAACCCGGCGATGTAGTAAAGGCTGGCGTGAAAGCCTGAGGTTTCGTAGATAACCCCAGCGATTAACGGAGATGCCGCCGCCATCAAAAAGCTGGCGAACGCCACCACGCCGAGCCCGGTGGTGGCGACCTCGCGGCCCACCACATCGAACAACGCAGCGGTGAGTATCGGCTGGTCTGGGTACAAGAACAGCCCCAGCAAGGCGATGGTGATCGTTAGCGTGACGCCGTCATCGAACGCAACCATCAGCAGCGCGAAGATACAAGACCAGACCAATCCTGGCACCAACACCTGCTTCCGCCCCAATTTGTCAGACATCAGCCCGGCGACGGGTTTGGCGACAAGGCCCACCGCGATCAGCATGCCGATGTGAAATCCCCGGTTGAACGGGCTAAGGTCCAACTCGTTACCGAGGTACAGCGGAAGTACCGTAACGAGGGCCACCAGAGCCATCGACCGCAGGCCGCGCACCAAGGTCAGACCCCAGAGCAGGGGGCTTTTCAGAAGCGCCATGGTCATGGCCACCCGCTCAGCGAGTCCGGTGCTGCGAACCTCTCCCTCTTTTACATCTCCGATGTTCTTGAAGGCCCAGACCGCCATGAACCCCATGAAGAAGGGCGCCACGGCGTAGATGCTGAGGATGCCGCGCCAGCTCATGACGAGCAATAAGGCGCCGGTGATCAAAGGCCCGGCCACATCTCCGACGCTGCCTCCGACACCGTGGAAAGACAACATGACGCCCCGCCGGCTGGCAAAGTGGTGAGACAGCGATGCTGACGCCGGCAGGTGCCACAGGGAGTGGGAGATTGCCACCACCGCAACTCCAACCAGGAGCAAAGGATAGACTGGCGACACGCCCATCAACAGCGAACCCAGTCCGGACGCGGACACACAAACGGCCAACAGCCAACCCCACCATTTCCGCAGCAGATTGACCAGCACACCACCAGGCAGCGTGACCAATCCAGAGGCCAACTCCCGCATGGTCAGGATGCCTCCAACCCCCACCCCGTTAAGGCCGAATGTCTGCTGAATCTCGGGCAGCACCACCACGAAGCTCTGGATTATCCAGTGGAAGGCCACGTGACCGGTGGCCAAGGCCGAGACCATCACCCGGGCCGTAAGCCTCACGTCCTTGGTCTCGCTAGGAGTTATGTCAGATGCCGCCATTGCGCTCTCCGTTCAACCGACCGGAAAATGGATCGGACCCGATGGATAAAAATATCGTTGAGTATACCGGTATCCAGAGAGTCTATATAGACCAGATTGGCTATCCTGAAATAGCAATATTTAGGGGTACAATTTCAGTCTTTCATCGGTTATCATTCCCTCGCACAAAGCATCGGGCTGGGGAGTTTCATCCCTGAATTTGGCCAACTGGAGGAAGTTATGGTAACTGGCAACGGAAGTTCAATCTTATCGGACGACCTGCTCAAACGCTGCATGGAGCGGGCGCCAGGCTACGACCGGGACAACAAGTTCTTCGATGAGGACTTCAAAGAACTTAAGGAAGCCGGGTACCTCCTGGCTGCCGTGCCCAAAGAATTGGGTGGGTTGGGCCTGACCCTGGCGCAGATCGGTCAGGAACAGCGCCGCCTCGCTTATCATTCGGCAGCTACGGCCCTCGCAGTAAACATGCATTTTTACTGGACTGGCCTCGCCGCCGATGTCTGGCGCAGCGGAGACATGTCCACCGAGTGGATGCTGAAGGCAGCCGCAGAAGGAGATATCTTTGCCGCAGGGCACGGCGAAGGCGGCAATGACATTCCATTGTTGTTGTCCACCACCAATGCGGAAAAAGTGGCCGGGGGATACAGATTCACCGGCCGCAAGAATTTCGGAAGCCTGACCCCGGTTTGGACCTATTTGGGCCTGCACGGCATGGACACCAGTAATCAGGATGCCCCGAAGATTGTCCACGCCTTCATGCCTCGCGATAGCAGTGGATACAGGATCGAAGAAGTATGGGACACCGTGGGGATGCGCGCCACTCAGAGCCAGGACACTGTTCTTTAAGGCGCATTCGTGCCCGATAAGTTCATCACACGCGTGGTGGACCCAGGGGCGGGCGGCATTGACCTATTCGTCCTGGGCATCTTCGCCTGGGCCCTGCTGGGATTCGCCAATGTCTACTATGGCAACGCCCAACATGCCCTCGATATGACCATTGAGGCGGTCAAGAACAAGAAGTCGCTGGCCATCACACGAACCATGGCCTATCATCCAGAGGTCCAGCATGCGGTCGCGGAGATGGTCTGCGAGATGGAGGCCGTCGGAGCCCACATCGACCGTATCGCGCAAGAATGGTCCGAAGGCGTGGACCACGGCGGCGCGTGGGCGGTGAAGCTGACCGCTGCCAAGCGGCACGCCGCCGAAGGAACGTGGAAAGTCGTAGACACTTGCATGGACCTTCAGGGTGGTTCAAGCATATTCAAGGCCGCCGGATTCGAACGCCTCTGGCGTGACGCCCGTTTGGCCAAGATACATCCGGGCAACAACGCTTTGACCATGGAATTGATTGGAAAGGTTTCGTTGGGCATCAGCCCCGACGAGAGCCCACGCTGGGGATAAAATTCCCCGTCGTGTCTGTCCCTAATGGATGACACACAAAAAGAGACCCCGGTCCATGACGAACCGGGGTCTCTTTTTGTTCTGGGGCCGAGTAATCCAGTGCTACAAGTCTTCCGGTGGCAAAAAGGCGTTTGGGACGATGGCGCTGCCCTGACCCACGCCGGTGGTGTCGCCCCTCTGGTTCTTGACCTCGATAGCCACCGACACGCGGCTGCCGTTGGCTTCTCTGGTAGTGCCGGTCACTTTCCCTGTAAAGGTGATGGTGTCGCCTGGGCGCACCGGCCTCAGGAACCTGAGGTCAACCACACCAGTGTGATTGAACACGTCCGCGCCGAAATACCTGCGCATCATCTCGATAGCAAAGGTCAAAGACATACGGCCGGAGGCGACGGTGCCCTCAGTGCCCAAAACCTCCTTGGCGGCATGTTCGTCGGTGAACTGGGAAGGGCCAGTATTGCCAGCGCTGCCCTCAAACATGTTGATGGCGTCCTGGGTTAGTTCTTTCACCAGGGGCGTTATCTCGTCGCCTTCATCATAACTTCTGATTACCCTCCCCATTTCTTGCCCACCTCCGACGGCTGCTTCAATTCGTGGGTGATAACCCGGTCGATAAGCTTGCCGTCTTCGTCCACCGAGACAGCCTCGGTGACGATGTAGTTCTTGCCCCTTCTCAGGTATTTGTCGGCGATCCACGCGGTAACGGTCAACCGCTTGCCGGCTACCGGGGGGTTATAACAATGGAATGCGCACCGGGCGTTCACCGACCCGGCATCGGTGTACTTCGCGTTGTATTGGCGCACGTCCACTTTATGGGCGATGGTCGGGAAGCTGGCTTCGGGATCCATCACTCCCTTCCTGTAAGTGTCGATCATCTCCTGAGTCAGCAGATATTCGAACTTCTCGAACGTCTCACCGACTTCCAGGGCATCCCAGTCCAATTCGACCCGGTCGTCAACCTCAGCCATTTCGATTACGTCCTCACGTGAGAATCTAGGTGTCCGCCTGGGGCGGAATTATAGCATTATACATTCGTAACGCCCCCAACCCTACTGGCGTAACGTTCTCAACCATACCGGCATAACGTTCCCGAGCATACCGGCGTAACGTTCGCGACCGAACCGACAATCCCAAGGCTATTGATTGTGGGTTCTGCTATGATGCCTGGGCGATTTGGAGGCGTCAGTTTTTGACCAGATCAGTCTCTAATTCGATTTCATGATACTGAACAGGATTTTTGATCCGAATACCGAATTACCTACGTAGCAATATATGGAAGAACTAACAGACGACGTTTTGCTGCAACTGGTGCACTTTGGTAATGAGAGTGCCTTAGGCGCTCTATATGATCGCTATGGAAAACTGGCTTACTCTCTGGCTTACCGGATCCTCGGTGACGTCCCAGCCGCAGAGGACGCCGTGCAAGAAGCGTTCATCAACATCTGGCGGCGATCGGGATCGTTTGCCACCAACCGAGGGTCAGCGCGGAATTGGGTCATGGCGGTGGTCCATCACAGGTCCATAGATATCGGGAGAAAGCGCCGTGGTTTACTTCCTCGTGAACTGACCCTAGAGACGGCGGAACTGCCAGACGACCCTCACGACACCTGGGCTGAGGTTTCCAACACCCTGGACCGGGAACTGCTCATACGGTGTCTGGATCAGATCCCCGAGGCGCAACGCGAAGTGATTGAATTGGCATATTTTGAAGGCTACACCCAGCGGGAGATATCCGAACTAAAGGGTATCCCCCTGGGAACGGTGAAGGGCCGGGTCCGCATCGGATTGGAGAAGCTACGCAGTATTTTGTGGGAAATGGGACTAGGAGGCTCATCCGATGAGCCACGATGAATTAAGCGACCTGGCCGCCGGTTACGCCCTGTCAGCGTTGGACTCAGACGATCTAAAGATTTTTGAGGCCCATCTAGCCACTTGCCCAGAGTGCCAAGTCAGCGTTGCCAGACTGCGCCCGTTGGTTGACGCCCTATCCATGATGAACGAACCAGCCGAGCCGGCGGACGATCTACGTGAACGAATCTTGGCTGCCGCACGCGCCGAATCCCGAGGAAGTGTGCGCACCCGGGAGGCGATACTGGCGAAGCGTGCCCCTTGGTGGCGAAGGCCGGTCCTTTGGCCGTTGCCTGTCGCGGCTGTGTTTACGATTCTGGCGGCTGTCATCGTTGTGGTATCGGTCTGGGGTTCACAGGCCGACGGCGACCTTTCTTCCGCCCAACGCCGGTTGGACCTGACCTATGACGGGCTTGAGATAATGGCCCAGGCCGAGCACTGGTGGCGGTTCGACGGCTCCAATATGGATGCGGGCGTGGCCGGAACTCTGGCCTACTCGGAGGAATCCGGGGCGGCATGTCTGTTGGTCTGGGGTCTGCCCGAAGGCGATGAACTCAGTTACCAAGTCAGACTTACCCAGGCCGACGGTGAGGTGACGGTTCAAAGGATGTGGCGCAATGGTGAAGCCATGTGGCTGATCCTGGAAACTGATCCCGGCCTGCTCCAGAAGTTGGAAGTTACCCGAACCGCTGGGGAATCCCAACCGGACTCAGACCTCCCGGCGCTCATCGACATCCCGCTGGCGTCGTCTTAATAGCGATTTGATCCGTGGGGCGTCCTCTTCCGTATTAGTGTTTGACCCATTCATTTAGGGTCCAACGCCGAACTTCACGTCATTAGGAGAAGCTTCATGCTCCGTGTATCCCAGTTTCTTAACCTACCGAGATCATTGAAAGTCTCCAGACCTCCATTGGGTCTGTTTTTGTTATTGATGGGCCTGCTGGTCCCGTTGTTGATCGCGGCCTGCGGCGGCGATGACCCGACCGCCGTTCCCCAGACGGCAGCGACCAATACCCCCCAGCCGGCCACGGCCACGGCCACTCAAACTGTCCCGGACCCCACCTCGGCCCCTGACCCGACTAGCACGCCGGACCCAGTGGCCCCTATCAATACGGTAGGGGTGAGCAACCAGGGATCTCTGGGGAGTCACCTGGTCGACGGCGATGGCATGACGCTCTATCTGTTCACCAATGACGAGCGCAATGTTTCCAACTGTTCGCCCGCTTGCCTCGCGGCCTGGCCGCCGTTGCTGGTCGACGGTGACCCAGTGGCTGGTGAGGGACTGAACGCGGATAGGCTGACGGCAATTGATCGCGAAGACGGTTCCAAGCAGGTTGCTTACAACGGCAAGCCGCTGTATTACTTCGCCGATGACCAGACACCGGCGGACACATTGGGCCAAAACAGAGGAAACGTCTGGTATGTGGTCTCTCCAGATGGCGGACCCATCCGGACCACGGCTGCGGTCAACGCCAAGGCGAATGAAACCGTTGGCACTATTTTGACCGACCCAGACGGCAACTCCCTATACCTATTCACCAGGGACGAACGTAACGTTTCCAACTGCTCTGGTGGCTGTGCCCTGGCCTGGCCGCCACTGCTGACCATCGATGACCCGGCTCCGGGTGAAGGTCTGGCGGCAGACCGTATCGGGACGACAACCCGTGTAGACGGCTCAAAGCAGGTCACCTACAACGGCTGGCCCCTTTACTACTTTGCCGCCGATGAGAAACCCGGCGACTCCCTAGGGCAAGACGTCGGCGGCGTTTGGTTCGTCGTCACCACCGACGGCGGAGCCGTTTACACAAACGCCCCGGTGAATGCTGCCCCGAACGGCGACCTCGGGACTATTCTGTTGGACGCGGCTGGGCGCAGCCTTTATCTCTATACGAGAGACGAGCGCAACGTATCCAACTGCACCGGTGGTTGCGCCCTGGCCTGGCCACCGCTTATCACGGTCGAAGACCCGGTGCCAGGCGAAGGTCTGGCGGCAGACCGTATCGGGACCACGACCCGCGCGGACGGCTCCAAGCAGGTTACCTACAACGGCTGGCCCCTTTACTATTTTGCCGCCGATGAGAAACCCGGCGACGCCATTGGACAGGACCGGGGCGGCGTTTGGTTCGTCGTCACCACCGATGGCGGCGCCGTTTACACCAACGCCCCGGTGAACGCCACGGAGAATGGCGACATGGGCATGATTCTAACGGACGCCGCGGGGCGGAGTCTCTACCTGTACACCAGAGACGAACCCAACGTTTCCAACTGCTCCGGCGGCTGCGCCTTAGCCTGGCCGCCCCTGATCACCATCGGAGACCCTGCGCCGGGAGAAGGAGTTTCCGCCGCCCGCATCGGGACTACCACCCGCGCAGACGGCTCGAAGCAGGTCACCTTCGACGGCGATCCGCTCTATTATTACGCCGCCGACGAGAAACCCGGCGACACCATCGGGCAGGACCGTGGCCAGGTCTGGTACGTGATCAACAACACCCAGCCGTTGGCGATCGTCCTCGGCGAGCAGAACGACTCCGGCCAAACCGGAACCGCCGTCCTAGCCGGGCGGGGCAGCTTCACCAATGTGTCCCTGTCCCTATCTGCTGGCGCTTTGGCAAGCGAGTTGACCCACATCCACTCGGGCCAATGCGGCGCCAGCGACTTGGGCGGTGTGGTCCACGCTCTGACTAGCTTTGAGGGCGGCTCAGGAGTGTCGGTCACCAATGTTCCGGCTTCCCTGGGCAGCCTCATGACCGGCGCGTTCGCCGTCAACATTCACAAGGCCGGAGAGTCGGGTGTCTACACCAGTTGCGGAAATATCCCAACCGAAGGAGACTCGCTTACCATCGCACTGGGCGAGTTGAACGGCTCTGGACAAACCGGATTCGTCTCTCTGATTGCCAGGGGCCTCCAGACCGAGGTCGTGGTTTCAGCCACCGCCGGAATCTCCGCTCTGGCGCACATCCACAGCGGTACCTGCCAAACCTTGGGCGGCGTGGTCCACCCGCTTAGCGACACCTCGGGGAGCATCTCGTCGGCCACGGTTGACGCCACTCTGGATTCGCTGATCGCCGGCGACTTCGCGGTCAACCTGCATACCGCCGCGGATGCCTCGGTCTATACCTCCTGTGGTGATATTTGAAGGACTGTAGCAACCGCAAAACTGGGCGCCAACAGAGACGACACTCTCTATCAGACCCTGGGAAACCAACGCAATAACGGAGCCGGCCAGTGGGTCTTCACCGGGAACACCCAGGCCGGCGACATCCGGCGAGGACTCATCGGCTTCGACATCGCCGCTGCCCTGCCCGCAGGAGCCACGGTAACCAGTGTCACATTGACCATGAACATGTCCCGGTCCATCGCGGGGGTCGCTGAGGTTGGTCTGCACCCGACGCTGGCCGACTGGCAAGAAGGAGCGGCCGACGGTTCCGGCAACGAAGGGCAAGGCGCCGACGCCGCCCAGGGGGACGTCACATGGACCCAAAGGGTGTTCATGACACTAGATTGGGACATGGTGGGCGGGGATTTTTCGTCCAACGCCAGCGCGTCCGTCACGGTTGGCGGTATCGGTAGTTACACCTGGGAGTCCACCAGCCAACTCGTAGCCGACGTTCAGAACTGGCTCGACGATCCGGCCACGAATTTCGGCTGGCTGATTCTGGGCGACGAGACCAGATCCCAAACTGCCAAACGCTTCGACAGCAGGGACAACGCCAACGGAGAAAACCGGCCAGTGCTGGTGGTGGAATATACCGAGTAGTTAACCAGGTGGGTTCGGATGGAACCCGGCGGCTCTACGGCCTGGCGAAACCGAAGTTGTTGCGGAGGGTGCCTTCGGAATATTCTTCGCGAAACAGGCCGCGGCGTTGCAGTTCAGGCACAACCAGATCTACGAAGTCTTGGTAGGCGCCGGGCATGTGGGTGGCAGCCAGCACAAAACCGTCGCAGGCCCCTGCCTCGAACCAGGACTCCATCTGGTCGGCGACCTGGACCGGGTCGCCAGTGAACAGGGGCAGTTCGCGGAGAGTGCCCCGGCCGGACCATTTAACGAAGTCGTTAACGGAGGGGTTCTTGTTGCCGCTGAGGTCCACCACTCGGTCCAAGAAACCTCTGAGACCGGTCATGGACGCCATCGTTTCATCGGACAGGGGTTCATCTACTGGGTGCTGAGAAAAGTCATAATTGAACACCTCTGAAAGCAGCGTCAACGAGTCTACCGGGTTGGCCATCCTTTCGATCTGCTCCAACTTTTCTTGAGCTTTTTCCGGCGTCTCAGCCACAACGACATATATCGCCGGAGCCACCTTCACCGAGTCCGCTTCTCTCCCCGCCGACTGTGCCCGCTGGCGCAGGTCATCGCGATAGGCCTTGCAAGCTTCCGGAGTGGGGTAGATCACGAACAGCAACTCGCCCCACCGGGCAGCGAATTCCCGGCCGCGCTCCGACTGGCCTGCCTGAATCAGCACGGGATGACCTTGGGGAGACCGGGGCACGGTCAGTGGCCCCCTCACCTGGAACCACTCTCCCGAATGGTCAACACGGTGGACCTTCTCAGGATCAGCGAACCTGCCCGACTGTTTGTCCAGCAGCAACGCGCCATCCTCCCAGGAGTCCCACAGCTCGCAGGCGGCCTGCATGAACTCATCGGCCACATCGTAGCGGCCGTCGTGCTCCAAATGTCGGTGCAGCCCAAAGTTCTGGGCTTCGGAATCGTTTAGTGACGTCACCACGTTCCAGGCGATGCGGCCCTTGGTAAAGTGGTCCATTGAGGCAAACAGCCGCGCCACGTGAAAGGGCGAATAGTAAGTCGTGGAATAGGTTGCTCCCAAGCCCAGGTGTTCGGTCGCTAGACCCATTGCCGTGATGATTGGAACCAAGTCCAATTTGACTGCGCGGACCCCGTTCTCGACCGCTTCCTTGAAGGAATCTCCGTAGCGGCTGGGCATGGCCAACCGGTCGTCGATGAAAGCTAGATGGAACTTTCCCCGCTCCAAGGTAACCGCGATGTCCTGGTAGAAGCCCAGGTCCATGAAGCCGGGATCGGTATCTGGGTGCCGCCACGACCCGGTGTAATTGGAACAGTTGGAGGCCTGTAAAAAGGCCGCCATAATCATCTTTCGGTCTGGGTTGTCTGCCATCTGCCGTTGTCCTCCAGCCGGATGCCGTATCAGATCAGGGATTCTTGTCCGGTCCTCACTTGCCTGGACCGGGCCGGGGGTTTGGCCGTCAGAACTAGCAGGCTGCAGGACACAGCGATGCCGCCAAATAGCAGGAATACGAAGGTATAACTGCCCCGGCTGTCGAAAAGTATCCCAGCCAGGAGCGGCCCGACTGCCTGGCCCAGCAGCACTCCCGTTTCGCTGACTCCCCGGATCCGGCCCAGGGAATTCCGGCCATAGTAATTAGCATACATGATGGAGATTATGACGTTGGAACCAGACGAAACCCCACCAATCAACCCCGCCGCCACGAATGCTTCAGCGGTGCTGTCAACCGTGAGTAGATAGAATGTACTGACGCTCAATATCATGAACACAATGGAGTAGGCGTAGCGGGCCTCCATCTTCTCCAACACCCATCCCCAAACAACACTGCCAAAGGCTGAAACCAACCAACTGAAGCTGATAGCCACCGCAGCCAGCGTCAGGGTTAAACCCTGGTCCTGGTAAAAGGCCCCGATGTGGACGTTGGTCCCGGTGTTCACGCAGAACATGGCCATGCCCATGAAGAACAATATCCAGAATGTCTTGGTCCTCATGGCCTCGGCCAGAGACCAAGAGTCCTCTTCAGATGAGACCGTCATGGCCGCATATCGTTGAGCGGACTCGGCGTTATTGGCCGGTTGGGCGTTGTCAGGAAGCAGCCCCATGTCCTCCGGACGTTCCACAACTAGAAACAGACACGGAGCAAGCGAGACTCCCAACACCACCAACCCGATGCTGATCCAGGCGGCTTTCATGCCGAAATGATCGATCATCTGAGCGGAGAGCATGGTGAATACAAGCCCACCGATGGCGCCACCAAGGAAGACCACGCCGATCGCCCTTCCCCGCTTCCTGATGAACCATCGGGCTGAGACCGTGCTGGCGCCTATGGGGGCCGAGGTGTGGAACACCACTCTGGCGGAAGCGAAAGCCACGTAGAAGGTTAACGGTACGGTGGCCCAGGCCATCGAGATCATGGACATGCCCAGAATCAACACGCTGATCACCAACACCGGCCGGGCGCCGAAGCGGTCTATGGTCCATCCGACCGCAGGCGATAGCACCAAGGCGGCCAACGCGCCGGCGCTAACCGACCCGCTGATCAGGGTTCGGCTCCAGCCAAATTGTTGCGACAGCGGAAAAATGAAAAGCGTAAGCGTGGTGATGTTGGGGGCCATGCGGGCGAAAACTGCGGTGCTCGATGCCCCAACGACGACCCAACCGTAAAAGAATGGCAGGATGTTTTTGAGTTTGTTGGCTATCAGCAAGATGTAATCTTAAACGGCCAGCGCGGCCCGTTTCAGAGTCGGGGCCTTAGCCTGCAACACCAATACGCTGCAACCCATCGCCATCATCACGAACACGATGAAGATCGACGTGTAACTACCCCGGACGTCGAATAGTATTCCCGCGATAACCGGCCCGGTCGCCTGGCCGACCAGCACTCCAGTCTCCCCCAGACCCCTGATCTTGCCCAGGGATGACCGGCCAAAATAGTTGGCGAAGATTACGGCGGGGATGACGTTCGACCCGGCAGATACGACTCCAAATAAAGCGGCCGCCAGAAACACGCCCGTGGTCCCGCCGACGAATATCAGGTAAAGGGTGCTGCCAGCCTGAAACAGGAACATGCCACTATAGGCATAACGGACATCCACTCGCTCGGTGACCCAGCCCCAACCGACGCTGCCGATCGCAGACACGGTCCAGCTGACACTCACCGCCAATGCAGCGTTTGTGGAGCTCAAACCTACATCCCGGAAGTAGGCGCCCATGTGCACCCCGATGCTGGTATGCACGAAGAAGGTGGTGAATCCCATAAATACCAACAACCAAAAAGTCCTGATGCGAATGGCTTCACCAAAGAACCATGATTCGTCGTGGCTATTCGCACCAGGAGATTTGCCGGTTGGTTCAGCAACGCCTAATGGTTTGGACGAAACTTCATCAGCAGTTGGAACTCCGTCTGGATTCAAGCCGATGTCCTCGGGCCGTTCGGCGACCAAGAACAACGGTGGGGCAACCGAAACGATCAGCACGATCATCCCGATGGTGATCCACGTTGCCTTCAGACCGTAGCTGTCCACCACCAGAGTAGCCAACATGGTGAACAGGATGCCACCGACAGCGCCGAACACGAAGATCATCCCGATCGCCCGGCCTCGTTTTCTGATGAACCAACGGGAGGCAACAGTGCTTGCGCCGATCGGCGCAGAGGTATGAAACACGACTCTAGCGGCGGCAAAGGCGATATAAAAAGTCAGCGGAATGGTGGCCCAGGCCAACGACGTCATCGCCACGCCCAGGCCCAACACGCTGATCACCAAAACCGGCCGTGCGCCGAATCTGTCGATCGCCCACCCGACCACGGGCGCCATGACCAGAGAAGCCAGAGCGCCGGCGCTAACTGACCCAGCGATGAGAGTGCGACTCCAGCCCAACTGCTGGGACATGGGGTAGATGAGCACAGTTAGGGTCGTGATGGCCGGCGCCATTCGGGCGAAAACCACGGTGCTGGATGCGGCAACCACCACCCAGCCGTAGTAAAAGGGAAACGTATCCCTCAAACGGGACGCAAGAAGCATTGAGGCAGCCTAACCGGCCAGGACCACTTCTTAGAGATGCGTGGCCAGAGCCGGGAATCGGATTTCTTATTGGGTTTCTTAAGGGAGGCCCCTGCTGCCAGGGAGCGCACCGGGGGCGACCCCAGGAAAGAGCAACCCTCGAATGATACACAAATTTATCTGGTGTTGGTCAGCACGCAATTGGCTCCTGTATATACCGGCCGCTGCACCCAGATCCACCGCCTAAATTAGGCTAGATAAGGAAAGACCTCGTTGGCACCCTTCAGCAGAAGGGTTTCGATGGGGGTTGTCACATCCAACCCATCACCAACGAGGTGCAACTATTATGCCTCAAGGCGTTCTCCCC
>JAQBXL010000041.1 GCA_027624135.1 Chloroflexota bacterium | reverse complement strand
CGTCGGCTCAGCTTGGTACTGGAAGGGGAGAACGCCTTGAGGCATAATAGTTGCACCTCGTTGGTGATGGGTTGGATGTGACAATCCCCATCGTAACCCTTCTGCTGAAGGGTGCCAACGAGGTCTTTCCTTATCTAGCCTAATTTAGGCGGTGGATCTGGGCAGTTCCCCCAGGTTGACAACCATAGGCGGCGTGCTAACATTGTTGAATTCTGCCTGCTGCCCAATTGGCCCAGGCGTCCCCACCCACTTCGTAGGAGGGAACCATGGAACTCGACCGCGAGGGCCTGCTCAAGCTATACACGACGATGACGACCATCCGCCACTTTGAAGAAAGGGGCATCCCTGAGACCGGGCAGCGGGGCATGTCGGCCTCTGTCCATTCCTCCGCTGGTCAAGAGGCGGTGGCGACCGGCGTGTGTGCCAACCTATCTGATGAGGACTACATCGGCAGCACCCACCGGGGTCACGGACACTGCATCGCCAAGGGCGTTGATCCCAAGCTGATGATGGCCGAGTTGTTTGGCCGGGCCACAGGGCCGAATAAAGGCAAGGGCGGCTCGATGCACATCTCTGACATGAGCAAGGGGATGCTGGGCACCAATGGAGTCGTGGGCGCCAGCATCCCATTGGCGTTGGGTGCGGCTCTAACTTCAAAGGTGAAAAAACTTAACCGGGTCGCCGTGGCTTTCTTCGGAGACGGAGCCTCGAGCCAGGGCGTGCTCCACGAGTCCATGAACCTGGCCTCGGTTTGGAAGCTGCCGGTGATATTTCTCTGTGAGAACAACGGCTACGCCATGTCCACACCCAGCGAGTATGGGGTGTCTACTGCCCATGTGTCCGACCGCGCCCAGGGATACGACATGCCCGGAATCCACGTTGACGGCATGGACGTATTCGCTGTTTATGACGCAACAGCCCAGGCGGTGGCCAGGGCCAGGGCCGGAGAAGGCCCCTCCCTGATCGAGTGCGCTACCTACCGCTACTACGGCCACACCGTGTTCGACAACCCGCTGACCTATCGATCCAAAGAAGAGGAAGACCATTGGCGCGCCCGTGATCCACTGAAGCATTTCCGGGAAACTGTCATTCCTCAAGGCGATATCACCGAGGCAGAGCTAGACCAGATCGACGCCGACGCCGAAGCCCTCATGGAAGCGGCCGTTAAATTCGCCGACGAAAGCCCTTTCCCCGAGCCGGTAGAATTGTACGACGACGTTTACGTCGATTACCCCAAAGACCTGATGAAACGCGGCGTGAACATGGCGGTCTAACCGACCATGTCCCAGTTCAAGCCGACACCATAACCGGGCCATCGCGCCTACAGGTCATTTAAGGAGAGTCAGATGACGACCATATTGGAAACAACCGGCACTAGGTCGATCCTGTTCCGGGAAGCCATTAACGAATGCCTGCGCCAGGAGATGGAGCGGGACGAAAATGTAATTATCATGGGCGAGGAGATCGCCGGTGGAGCGGGTCGTCAAGACCAGGGCGTTGAAGATGCCTGGGGTGGCCCCTTCCGCACCACTGTCGGCCTGATTCAGCAATTCGGAAGAGAGCGGGTGCTGGACACCCCACTTTCCGAAGCCGCATTCATCGGCGCTGCCATCGGCGCGTCGTCCACCGGTCTGCGGGCCGTGGCCGAGTTGATGTTTGTTGACTTCATCGGCGTTTGCATGGATCAGTTGGTCAACAACGCCGCCAAGATGCGCTATATGTTCGGCGGTCAGGTGAAAGTTCCTTTCACCATGATGACCCGCATCGGCGCCGGATTCGGGGCGGCAGCGCAGCACTCCGAGTCCTACTATTCCATATTTAGCCATATCCCCGGACTGAAAGGCGTGTGCCCTTCCGACGCCTACACCGCCAAGGGACTACTGGCCGCTGCCATCCGTGACGATGACCCGGTGGTGTATTTCGAACACAAAGGCTTGTACGGAATCTCCGGTCCTGTGCCGGAAGAACCGTATGTTCTGCCTATAGGCAAGGCCCGTACCGTTCGCGCCGGAACCGATATCACCCTTGTTGGCATCTCAAAGATGACCTGGGTCTGCACTGCTGCCGCCGAAGAACTGGCCAAAGAGGGCATCAGCTGCGAGGTCATCGACCTACTCAGCATTTCCCCCATCGACTACGACCACATCAACGAATCGGTCCAAAAGACTCATCGCCTGGTGGTCGTCGACGAGGACACCCCGATCTGCAGCATGGCGTCGGAGATCTGCTCCAGGGTTGCGGAAGAGGTGTTCGATTACCTGGACGCGCCGCCTTCCAAGGTAACCGCGCCCCACACTCCGGTGCCCTACAGCAGGGCGATGGAGAACGAGTACATGCCCAACGAGTCGCGCGTCATCAACACGGTGAGGAACCTGATGAGCCGATAGTCTTTGGGGCTGTTCTCCAGTCAGTCATAACAATCACCGGCCCCGGTACTTCTGGGGCCGGTGATTTTTTTGTTATTGCCCGCCGGATTCAACCACAGCTAGTCCGGTCTGTCGTCGGTTCTGCATCCTGCCTAATGGAACAGTTGGCCGCCGTTCACGTTGTAGGCTTGGCCGGTGATGAACGATGCGTCTTCTCCGGCGAGAAAGGCCACCATATTGGCCACGTCTTGCGCCTCGGCGATACGGCCCAAGGGTGTTCCCTGGGCTGAATTCTCAACGATCTGGCCGCGGAATTCCTCCTGGGTGATGCCCCGTTCTTGGGCTTGGTCTCGCTCCCAGTAGCTCATGCGGTCGGTGTTGATCGGGCCGGGGCAGACGGCGTTAACGGTGATGTTGTAGGGCGCCAGGTCCATGGCGCTGGCCTGGGTCAGACCGATCACGGCGAACTTGGATGCGGAGTAGGCGGCCCCGTTGGCGCTGGCCTGCTTGCCCGCGTTGGAAGCGATATTGATGATACGGCCTCCGTTGCCAGCGTCGATCATGTGACGGGCCACAAACTTGGTGCAAAGGAACACGGCGGTGGTGTTGATCGACAGGAAGTGGTCCCAGACCTCTTTGTCCAGTTCAGTCACCGGCACCTTGTCCTTGCCGATGATAGCCCGGGCGTTGTTGACCAGTATGTCGATGCGGCCGAACTCGCTGATGGTCTGTTCGACCATGCGCTCGATCTGGGCCGGGTCGGACAGGTCGCAATAGATCGGGAGGGTGCGCCGCCCCAGCGCCTGGACCTCTTCGGACACCGTATCGATGCCGCCCCATTCGTTCCTGACCTCTGCTGGCGGCAGGTCCGCTGCCTCACGGTGGACATCGCTGAGGACGATATCGGCTCCCTGACCGGCCAGTTTCATGACCGTGGCCCGGCCCACGCCGCGCATGCCTCCCGCGCCGGTAACCAATGCTATCTTTCCATCTAATCCTGGCATTCGTGCCTCCATATGTTCGGGGAAATTCTGGAGCCAGTGTAGATTATGCCGGCGGACAGCACAAACGCGGCCCCGGTGTTGGGTTTGGCCCTGCCTGTGGTAGTATTGGGGCTGCTGCCAGGCGTGGCATCAGGCACGCCCGGCTTGGTTGATTCAAGAGATTATTTGATTCGTTGGCAGGAGGAAACCCATCATGGCCACGGTAGGAAGCGGCAAATACACCTATGAGTACATCCCCGACTGGGCTAAGCTGCCCTCGGGCCAGGATTTCGGCACTTGCAGCGCGGTGGCGTCCGATTCTCAAGACCGGGTCTACGTCTTCCAGCGCAAGAGCCCGCCGGTCTTGGTCTTCGACCGGGAAGGCAAGTTCTTGAATTCCTGGGGCGAAGGTATGTTCGACGACCCCCACGGCATCTTCATCAAGGATGACATAGCTTACCTCACCGACCGCGAAGGCTCCATCGCCATGAAGTGCACCCTGGACGGCAAGCCCCTGCTGTCCATCGGCACGAAAGGCGAGTACTCGGACACCGGCTGCGAGAAGGCCGGCGACGTCTGCCCTCGGTCAGCAGGGCCTTTCAATTACGTGACCGAGATGGTGCCCGCCCCCAACGGTGACCTCTACATCTCCGACGGCTACCGGAACGCCAGGGTCCACCGCTTCTCGGCGGCCGGCAATCTGATCTCATCTTGGGGCGAGCCAGGCAAGGGCGGCCCCAACCAGTTCCACCTGCCCCACAGCCTGATTGTGGGCGGAAACGGCCAGGTCTACCTCTGCGACCGCGAAAATAGCCGCGTCCAAGTGTTCTCTCCCGAGGGGGACTACGTCACCATGTGGACCGACATGCAGCGACCGCTGGACATCTCCCAGGACAGCGAGGGCATATTCTACACCAGCGAACGCCCCACCGAGACCTTGCCGCCTCAGATGAGCGTGCTGGACGGCGACGGCAAAGTCCTGGAACGCTTCCCGTCTCGCTCGGCCCACGGCTCCTGGGTTGACGCCCACGGAGACTTGTACCTGGCGCTGACCTCGGAGAAGAGCGTCGACAAATACGTTCGTATCGGATAAGCGCCGCCAATCGTGAATCGCCGTAAGGGCATCCCAATTCTGTCGGGATGCCCTTACGCGGTGAATAGAGAGACCTATGGCCGACAAAACTCAGGGACAGCCAAAACGCAGCCTCTCTGGCCTGGAAGTTAAGCAGGTCTACACGCCGGAGGATATCGCTGGCACCGACTTCGCCCGCGACCTCGGTCAACCGGGTGAGTATCCCTTCACCCGTGGACCCTACCCCAACATGTACCTGGGACGGCTGTGGACGCGACGTCAGATCGCCGGATTCGGCACCGCACAAGCCACCAACGAGCGGTACCGGTTCTTGCTGGACCACGGCCAGAACGGCATCAGCACCGACTTCGACCACCCGACTCTGACCGGGTATGACTCGGACCACGAACTTGCCGAGGGCGAGGTCGGGCGGCTGGGAGTGGCCATCGATTCGGTCCGTGACATGGACGACCTATTCCTAGATATTCCCCTGGACAAGGTCAGCGTGTCCCTGACCATCAATCATCCCGCCATCATCCTGCTCGGCATGTTTTTGTCCGTTTCCGAGAAGCGCGGCGTTGCTTGGAACAAGCTGCGAGGCACGGTTCAAAACGACTCACTCAAGGAGTTCCACGGCCAGAAGACCTTCGCCTTGGGGCCGGTTGCGTCGCTGAAACTGAGCACCGACATCGTGGAGTTTTGCACCAATCACGTGTCCAACTGGTACCCGATCTCCATATCCGGCTACCACATCCGCGAGAGCGGTTCCGACGCCGTCCAGGAGCTGGCCTTCACCATCGCCCAGGGCATGGCCTACGTGGAATCGGCGCTGGAACGGGGCTTGCCCGTGGACAGTTTCGCTCCCCGATTATCGTTCTTCTTCGGCTGCCATAACGACTTATTCGAAGAGGTGGCCAAGTTCCGGGCGGCGCGGCGCATGTGGGCCCGCATCATGAAGGACCGTTACAAGGCTCAGAAACCCGAGTCTATGCGCCTGCGGTTCCATACCCAGACGCTTGGCTCAACGCTGATGCGGCAGGATCCTCAGAACAACATCGCCCGAGGGACGCTGCAGGCATTGGCTGCGGTCTTGGGCGGGACCCAGTCTCTTCACGTGAGCGGATTCGATGAGGCCTTCGACATCCCCTCGGAAGAGGCCATGCGCATGTCCCTGGCCACCCAGTTGATCCTTGCGCACGAGTCGGGAGTGGCCAACACCGTTGACCCCCTGGGCGGCTCCATGTTCGTGGAGAGTATGACCAACAATATCGAAGAGGCCGCCTGGCAGTACATCTCCAAGATCGAGGAGATGGGTCCCGGTCCGGGGAGCGCCTATCCGATGAAAGATGGCATGCTCCGAGCCATCGACACCGGCTACATCGAGCTGGAGATCGCCCGGTCCGCCTACGAGTTCCAGCTCCGGATCGAGAGCGGCGACCAGGTAGTAGTGGGCCTGAATCAATACCAATCTGGGAGCACGCAAAAGTTGGAGCTGTTCCAGTTCGACCCCGAAGAAGAGGAATGGCAGAAGGGACGCCTAGCCGAGACGAAAAGCGGTCGTAGCGCCGCCGACGTCAGATCAGCGCTGGCCTCTCTGAAACAGGCCGCCCAAGAAGACAAGAACCTCATGCCGCCGGTACTAGAGGCCGTAGGCGCTCTGGCCACCGAAGGCGAGATACTAGACACCATGCGGGACGTGTACGGCGAGTACGTTGACCCGGGGGTGTTTTAGCCAGTCGGGGTTCCAGATTACCGGCGGCGAGCGCGTTAGATAGCATGGAATCAGATGCCAAACAAGTTTCCGTGCGGCAAATAGCTGGAAAGAATCAGTCCGACCCTGAAGGACGGTCTATATTCTGGTCACGACATGCTATCGTAGAATTAGTAAATGAAGACTGGAGCCGCATCAGCGTCGAGTCGGGATTTCTGACTTGCGAAGTCATCGAGGACTATCCTGCGGGACCAAGAGCTCTACCTGATTGCCTGGTATTGGGCACTCTCCTGTCTGGCGAAGCATTTCATGCCGTGCTCGCAATTGACAGCGAAAATAGCCGACTTCTAGTTGTGACCGTTTACAGACCTAACTCGGAGGAGTGGCAAGATGGCTGGCGAAGTAGAAGAACGTAAATCCTGCCCGCTGTGCGGCGGACGGCTGGAGCCTGGGATTTCTACTGTTCCTTTCGTCTTTGAGGGCACGGTCATTGTGGTCAAGGATGTCCCCGCTGAAAGTTGCCGTAGCTGCCACGAGCCCTACGTTTCCGGCAATGTTACCGACAAACTCACCAGGCTATTAACGCGGCTAAAAGCGTTACAGACCGAGGTCTCAATCGTCTCTTATGTTGACCGGGAAGCTGCTTAAACATTGGTCGCCGAAAGATCGCCCAACAACCGAAGTATCAAAGTCCTCCTGGCCAAGCTGGGCCTAGACGGGCATGACCGTGGCATCAAGGTGATTGCCCGGGCCATGCGCGACGCCGGTATGGAGGTGGTCTACATGGGCATGCGCGTCACCACCGACCAGGTAGCCCAGACCGCCCTGCAAGAGGACGTAGACGTGGTGGGAATCAGTATCCTGTCCGGCGCCCACATGCGCTTGATTCCCCGCTTGGCCAAAGCGCTCGAAGACCGGAGTATCAAAGAAGACGTGCTCCTGATGGTCGGCGGTACGATTCCCGAAGACGATGTGGAGCCGCTTCATGAGTTGGGAGTGCAGGGAGTTTTCCCCGTGGGTAGTTTCACCTCCGCCATGACCGAATTCATCACCGAGAACGTCAGCCGGGGCCGGTCGGCGCCCCTAACCTAGCCCTGCCCACCAAACCAAACCTCCGGCCCAAGAGACTAAATGCATGGAATGGCCCCCTCAATACCCAGATAGCTACCGGCCCAGCCCGGACCAGGAGTTCTGGTCGCCGGGCTTGGAAACCATGGTCCCCGAACAGCGGGACCGGCACATCCTTGGGAAGCTCCAGCGCCAGGTTCGCTACGCCTACGACAACTCGGGCTTCTACCAGGAGTTCTACCGAGACTCGCCTGTTGATCCCGCCAATATTGGCAGCCTTGAAGAGTTCGCCCAACTGCCGATCCTGACCAAAGAACACATCCGCAGCGAGCAGGAAGAGTACCCTCCTTACGGCCGGTTCCTCTGTGTGCCGCCGGAGGATATATTCAGGGTCCACGGCACCTCGGGGACAACAGGCAGACCTACGGTATTCGGGATCGGCAAGGACGACTGGGACCGTATAGCCGAGGCCCATGCCCGCATCCTATGGGGCGCGGGGCTTCGTCCCGACGACACTGTCATGGTGGCAGCGGTATTCAGTTTATATGTGGGCAGTTGGGGAGCCTTGGTCGGGGCCGAGCGTCTGGGAGCAACCTGCTTCCCCTTTGGCAGCGGCGCGCCGGGACAGACCGAGCGTGCGGTGGAATGGTCGGCCATGGTTAAGCCCTCGGTGCTCTATGGCACACCGTCTTACGCGCTCTACCTGGCTGAGACGGCACGTCAGATGGGGCTCGACCCGAAAGAGGACTTTGGTTTCCGGTTCATGTTTTTCTCCGGGGAGCCAGGGGCCAGTGTCCCCGCCACCCGCCGCCTAATCGAAGAAACCTTCGGCTGCTATGTCGTGGACCAGGGCACGATGGCCGAGATGACACCCTGGATGAGCGCCTCAGGCTGCCGACATCTGGACGGCGGCATGCATCTGTGGCAGGACATTGTCTACACGGAGATGGTGGACCCCGTGTCCAAGCTGAATCTGCCCTTGGGCGAGGAGGGGGTGCCCGTCTACTCCCACACCGAGCGCACGTCCCAACCGATGATCCGCTACTGGTCGGGGGACATCGCCCGCTGGGACATGGTCGACTGCCCCTGCGGCCGGACCTATCCCACTCTGGTCACCGGCATCTACGGACGGGTGGACGACATGATCATCGTCCGCGGCCAGAACGTGTTCCCATCTCACATCGAGGACATACTCCGAGGCATGGACGAGTTTGGCGGAGAATTCCGACTGGTGCTGGAACGGGAGAAAGGACAGATGGACCGGCTGACCGTGCAAGCCGAGGTGCTTGCCCGAGCATTTGTCGCCCAAGAGTTCGATCCAGCGGCGTTGGAGCCGGTTCGCGAGCGGTTCACGGCAGAGCTGCGGCGCGCCATCGGGGTGAGCGTCGCCGTGGAACTGAAGCCGGCCGGAGAATTCGAGCGGACACAGTTCAAAGCCCGGCGCATCATCGACCTCAGAACTCCTTAAGAACTTGCTGTTCGAGAAGATGAGACCATGACATCCAGAAGACCTGCCTACAGTTCGTTGGACCATTCCCTTGGTGAGACCATCGACCTCATCCGCGATACGGTGCGGCAGTTCTCATCCCAAGAGATCGCCCCGCGCGCCGGGGAGATCGACCAGACAGACACCTTCCCCAGGGATCTTTGGCCGAGCCTGGGCGAGTTGGGACTTCTTGGCATGACCGTTTCTGAGGAGTATGGCGGGGCCGGACTTGGCTACCTGGCCCACACAGTCGCCATGGAAGAGATCTCCAGGGGCTCGCCCAGCGTGGGACTCAGCTACGGCGCCCACTCCAATCTCTGCGTCAACCAGATATTCCGGAACGGCAACGACGAGCAGAAACGCCGCTACCTGCCCAAGCTGATCAGTGGCGAGCATGTCGGAGCGCTGGCGATGAGCGAGCCCGAGGCTGGGTCGGATGTGGTCAGCATGGCCCTAAGGGCCGAAAAAAAGGGCGATCGCTACGTCCTGAACGGCAGTAAGATGTGGATCACCAACGGACCAGACGCCGACACTCTAGTGATCTACGGCAAGACCGACCCAGAGGCCGGCTCCCACGGCATCACGGCCTTTATCGTCGAAAGTGGCTTCAGCGGATTCCAGCCCGCTCCGAAGTTGGACAAGATGGGCATGCGCGGCTCCAGCACATCAGAATTGGTCTTCCAAGATTGCGAGGTTCCCGAGGAGAATGTGCTGGGCGAAGTGGATCACGGCGCCAGGGTGCTGATGAGTGGCTTGGACTACGAGCGCCTGGTGTTGTCGGGCGGTCCCCTGGGCATCATGCAGTCGTGTTTGGACGCGGTGGTGCCCTACGTCCACCAGAGGGAGCAGTTCGGGCAACCCATCGGTGAGTTCCAATTGATTCAGGCTAAGCTGGCCGATATGTATACTTCGCTATCCGCCAGCCAGTCTTACTCCTATGCCGTGGCCCGTGCTGCCGACCGGGGCGAGACCAACCGCAAAGACGCCGCTGGATGCCTGCTGTTTGCCGCCGAACGGGCTACCCAAGTCGCGCTTCAAGCGGTGCAAACGCTGGGTGGGAACGGTTACATCAACGATTTCCCAACGGGACGACTCCTGCGAGACGCCAAGCTGTACGAGATCGGCGCTGGCACCAACGAGATTCGCCGCCTGCTCATCGGACGGGAGCTGTTCCGCGAGTCCCAGTGATACGTAGCGCTTCCCTGCCAGCGCACCCTCCAGACCTATCCGGGCATCAAAGTTTTCGATCCGCTTGCCGTGACAGTTCGTATCAATGGGTATCGCCGGGTATCACCCAGCGGGTTCCAGTCAGGTTTTAGATAGCGGTTGAGGCTCGGCCCTTTGAGATCATGCCCCAAACCGAAACGACGAATGACGTCTTGGCTATTAGTCCCGGCCATGGCATTATTGCTGGCCGCCTGTACCTCCGGCGTCGATGATTCGCCAACTGATACTCCTCCTCAGCCGACTGTTGGCGCGTTCGGATCAACACCCGACGAATCGATCTCTTCGTTGCCGATGAGTGGGGAGCTAGACCTTAGCTACCTGCCCGACGATCCCACTGAGTTGATGCTGGCCACCATCGAAGAGCCGCTGGCCCAAGTCGCTCGAAAGATGGCCTACTCGGGGAACCAGACCTATATCCCGGTGCTGCTGGAATTCCTCCGCTTCCAGTTCGAGCAAGAAGCCATCATCAACCTCACTTCATTTCTGTCGCGACTCAAGGATAACGTTCCGCCCGAAGAAGTGATGTCGTTTCCGCCGGAACAGAATAGCTGGAATTGGTGGATCGAGTGGCTGGGGAATAATCCCCAGGTTCAACCTCCTGAAGGATATGCCGCTTGGAAGGGCCAGTTATATTCCATCGTGGACCCCGGCTTGGGCGAATTTCTTTACGAAGGCGTGAGATCGAACATCAGGATCGAAGAGATAGTCTGGGGCGGCGTGGCCAAAGACGGGATTCCAGACTTGATCGACCCGCCGGTGGTTTCCGCTACCGAAGCCGATTACCTTCTCCCAGACGACCGGGTCTTCGGTGTCTCCATCAACGGCGAACACCGGGCCTATCCGCTCCGCATACTGAACCGCCACGAGATGGCCAACGACGTTCTAGGAGGGGTGCCGTTCGCCTTGGCCTATTGAACCCTCTGCGGTTCTGGAATCGTGTATTCCACGGAGATCGATGGCGAAAGGGTGGAGTTTGGCACCTCCGGTTTTCTATACCGCAGCAACAAACTGATGTACGACCGTGGGACCGGGACTCTCTGGCACCAGTTCCGCGGCGTTCCAGCAGTGGGCACACTGGTTGGCAGCGGTATGAAACTCGAAGTGCTACCCATGACCCTTACCCTATGGTCGGATTGGCTGGCCGACCACCCAGACACCACCGTCTTGGACCTGGAAACAGGGGTGTATCCTGCCGACTCGTATGCCTCAGAGTCTGTTAACAGCTCCTCCTATTTCGCCTACAGAAGTCTGGAGACAACCATGTTCCCAGTTCCTGATAGGAGCGAGGAATTGGACACCAAGGACCATGTGTTCGGTTTGGTTTTCGGTGATGAGGCCAGAGCTTATCCAATCTCCAGCTTCGAGGGATCGACCGTGATCAATGACACCCTGGGAGGTCAGAACGTCGTGATCGTCTCAGACAGTGCTGGCGTAGGAATCAGGGCATATGACCGGGGCCAACATGTTTTCACCTTGAACGAGGGCGGGAACGAGGGCGAGCGATCGATGACGCTGACCGATGAATCCGGGGCGGACTGGCTGGCCGAAGAAGATGCCCTTGTCAGCCTGTCAGGCTCGGCCCAGCCACTGGCACGCCTGGCTAGCCGCGATGCCTACTGGTTTGGCTGGTACGCGTTCTATCCTCAGACCAGCGTCTTTTCTCCGTAGCCTCCCGTAGCCTCCCGTAGCTTCGAAACATTTGACCTCAAAACTAAGTCTCTTGCCCGCCTCTTTATCCCTTGATACACCGCTTCGAATGGGCGTTCCCCCAACGGTAGCCGCTGCAACCAATCTAGAAACCGGGCGGTACCACTAAACTGTCACCCTCCGCATTATACTATTCCGATTCTGCCTACAATCTGAAATCCAGAATATTATCTTAATTTTAAATTAATTTAATATTAAGATAATTTTCCAAGCCAAAACCAAAGTGTTTCTCGTCGACGATTATTTTGCGTCGGACGCTAACATCTGTTGATGGAATCTCACGGGCGTTAGTTAGACGTTAGACGAGCCGCCCGTGATGCGTGTTGTGACTAAGGGAGGGGACAGTGGGTATGAAAAGATCAACATCACTGGTGACCATGTCGCCGGTGTTTCTGCTGGCGTTTCTGGCGGTAGTGGCCGTAGCTTTCTTCTCCAATAACTATGCCGCCATCGCCGAGGATGACCTTGGTGACTACCGGTTCACTTCCACCTTCCTGAACATCGGCGAAGGGGCCGTCTACGGTGTCATCGACGCCGAAGACATCCCCCTACACAAAAACTATCACTTCTTCCAGGCCCTAAGGGGCGTCGAATACACCATCGTGATGGATCAACTCACTGTTGAGAACGCTGACGTCGCCATCATCAACTCCCTGTCTAGAGGCAATGACACCTCTCCGGGCCAGGTGCTATCTGTTACAGGCGGTCGAAAGACCGTCACCTGGACCGCCCGGACCACCGACATCTACTATTTGGAAGTATCTGGCGGCTTCAATTTCTCCGATAGTTCCTACTACCTGGGCAATTACACTCTGAGCGGGTTCGAGGACACGCGCTTTTTGGACCGCCATTCCGATGTGCTTAATGGCGCCACTCCGATCACCACCGGCAACCTATATCAGGGGGCGATTAGTCCCTGGACCAACCAGCCCGATCTGGCCAATACCGTTAACGGCGGCGACGATTACGACACCTTCTCCTTCGAAGCCCAACGGGGTGTGGAATACACCGTCGGCGTTGAACTGGGGACTTCGGAAGGGGTAGAGATAGCCATTCGCTCCTTTAACGGCAACGGCAACGGCCTTGAGGAAACAAATGACGGCATCGGGAACACTCTGAGTTGGATCGCGCCTAGCAACAGTGTCTACTACGTCGCCTTGTCAGGCACCGACCAGGTGCCATCCTCCAACGGCACCTACACGCTCAAGGTCGATTCCGACACCACGCTCCAGGACCTGCACGTCGAATCCGTCGATGGCGCTACGGCGATAAGTTTCGGAAACGCCCATCAGGGGTCCATCAGCCCGGTGGACGACCAGGATTACTTCTCGTTCACCGCAGTTAGGGGCGCCCGATACATCCTCGAATCTTCTCTGGGCAGCGCCGAGGGAGTGGAATTATCGGTGCTCGACACCGCTGAGACCGTCTTGGAAACCAACGGAGGTGTGGGCACGGTCATCGAGTGGACCGCCCCTAGTAACGGACCTTACCTGGCCGTGGTCTCTGGTTCGTCTCAAGTTCCGAATGCCATTGGCACCTACTCCCTGAATATGATCAGGGACACCACGCTGCAGGACCGCCACGGCGAAACCGCTGAGTCTGCTTCGCCTCTCATCATCAGCTACCCCCTGCCAGGCGCAATCAGCCCGAAATCCGACCAGGACTATTTTTCATTCCTGGCCGAACGGGGAGTGAATTACTCCGTGGCGCTAAACCTGAACACAGCCGACGGCGCGGTCATCTCCATAGAGAATGCCGCCGGAGAACGGCTGAGCACCACCAACGGCCTGGGCACTGGCCTAGGTTGGACCGCGGACAGCACCGGGGTTTTCTATATCGCGGTATCCCATTCGCCGCAGGCGACCAAGGGGATCGGTTCCTACTCCGTTACCTTGGAGGCCAATACTAGTCTGGAAGACCGCCATCTGGACACAGCTTCCAGCGGCACGCCGGTCAGCTTTGGAACGGTCTATCAAGGGGCAATAAGCCCTGAACTCGAGCTGGACTACTTCTCCTTCCCCGCCCAACGCGGCGTAGAGTACACCATCGACCTGACCTATGGCTCAGTGGCGGCGGCCTCTTTGGAGGTCATAGGGGACGTCACCGGCGAGGTCACCGGGACTGTCGACGGCTCTAAAACCTTTGCCCGCAACTTCGGCGCTGACAACATCGTCCATTGGACCGCGCCTGATTCGGCGACCTATTACGTCAAAGTTTCAGCATCACCCCGGGCAGTCGATCCCACGGGGACCTACTCGCTGAAAATCACGCCAGACGCGGCGCTCCAGGACCGGCACGAGGACCTTGCCGCCAACGCCACCGACATCGGATTCGGCAACGCCATCTCCGGGGCCATCAGTCCGCCGGACGACTACGACTATTTCCGGTTCCGGGCCGAGAAGGGGATCTCTTACACGGTTGACGTGACGCTGGACACCTCGGAAGGCGTACGGTTCTCGTTGGAAAACCAATCGGCTGGATTCGCTGCATCCAATTTCGGATTGGAGCAATCCTTGGAATGGGAAGCGCCCGAAACCGGCTGGTACACCCTAGCGGTCTCAGCCTCGGGGCGAGTGCAAAATCCAGTCGGCACCTATCACATCACCATCATCCAAGAGGGCGATGCCCGCCCTCCGACACCCCGGGTGGTGATTCCTGACACCACGGGTTTGAGGGTTGAGTCTCTGATGTCACCCACGGGCAGCATCGTCCGAGTGCCGGTGAATCTGTACATGGCAGAGGGAGTCAACAGTTTGGGGTTCACCTTGAACTATGATCCAAACGGGCTGGAATTGATCGGGGTAGACCGGGGGTCAAGATTAACTGAGGAGACCTTTAGTTATGACGCTGACACTCCGGGTCAGGTTGAATTCGGATTTGCCTCGACCAAGGGCAGAGGCCCCAGCGGAACCGCAGCGGTGGTGACATTCCGGGTCACCGCGATTGATGGCGCAGTGATCCCAATCACCCTGTCCGACGCCTTGATGACCAACCCCGCCGATGGATTATTGAACATCGGGTTGGTGAGCGCCGACATCAAAGTGAGCAACCGGGTCATGGGCGACGGTAACGGCGATGGTTCCGTGACTGCATTTGACGCTCTGCTGGCCATGAAGATGGCGTCCAATATCTTGGAGACCGACCTTTCTCTGGACATTAATGATGATGGCAAGGTCACCGTCGAAGACGCCCGAAGTATCCTGAATCTGGCCCGGCTGAGTTAAGGGAGCGACAGATGCGCTGGTTTTTTGAAGTTGCGTCAATCGGAATAGTCTCAAGCTGGAGATGGCTGCTGGGTTTGGTCATCATCGTGGGCGCCTTAGTGGGCATCCTGTTCGCGGCCGGAGTTTTTGGCGGCGGCGAGGAGACAACGTTGGTTACGGCGCCAACTCCGACCCCCACTCCTGCCTCAAGCGGCGTGCCGGACCCAACATCAACTCCGGAAGCCACGGTCATATCGGTGCCAATCTTAGCCACCCAAGCCAAAAACGTCGGCAGTTTAGAATTCGTCCTGGTTTATGACCAGGCCAAACTCGAATTCGTCCAAGTTGAACCGGGCGTCCTGACCGGCAGCGCTCTCATCGACTGGAGCTCTACGGAACCAGGCCGTGTCTGGGCCGCAATCATAGACATCGAAGGAATAAGCGGCAGCGGACCGGTGGCCGTGGTGAAGTTCAACCTGCGGGAACCCGTGGCAGGCCTGATGCCTCTGACCGTAGAGGACATCAACGCCTTCGATGCCAGCACCCTTGTGGATATAATCACCACCACCACTCCGGGACAATTTAACGGCGCCAGTTTGGCTCTCCTCTCCCCGCTAGTAACATTTCAATAGAATATTGGGCGCTCTGCCTCCAGGCCGGGGAGTTGTCAGATATGACGACTCTCCGGTTTTATTTGCCCTCTTTCCTCGAGCCTTGCTGTCGCCTACAATGTTGCCCCGCGCTCACGCCTAAGAGCATATTTTGGAGGTGTCATTTTGGCGAATCTAACACTTGCGGAAGCTGAAACTGTATTGGCTGGAGCCAAGGCTAAGGTGGTTGAGTTGGGGCTCAAGATGAGCATCTCAGTGATCGACCCCCGTGGCGACCTGATAACAATGTTCAGGATGGACGGGGCGCCTTGGCGGACACCCTCCGTTTCCCGAGGGAAAGCGGTGGCGGCGGCCAGTTTCGAGACCGCCAGCGGCAACTTGACCGACAACTCCCAAGCGCCCATCTTCAGAGCCTTCATGGCCATGGAAGGCGGCCACATGATCCCAGGCCAAGGCGCTTTGCCCATCTTCAGGAACGGCGAGATCATCGGGGCAGTGGGCGGCAGCGGCGGCACGGCCCAAGAGGACGAGGATTGCTGCCGAGCTGGCATCGTTGCCGCCGGGTTCTCTGAGACGAAATAGTTCTCCAACGAACATCACCGGCAAAGAAAAAGCGACGGTATGAAACCCGTCGCTTTTTCTTTGCCGGTGGACGGAGCCAGCCGCCGAACTGTAGACTGAGTCTCAACTCGCCTAGGCCACCGGAGTGAACCATGCATGTCGGAACGTCGATCTTTTTCCAGAACCGGCTTCAGTCCCGGACCGACTATGAGGTTTACCAGAACGAACTGCGACTGGCCGACCTGATCGAACCGTTGGGGTACGAGTCCATCTGGGGGGTAGAACACCATTTCACGGACTACACCATGTGCCCCGACGTGCTGCAGTTCCTCTCTTACATGGCCGGACGGACTGAGAAGGTGCAACTAGGCAGCATGGTGGTGGTATTGCCATGGCACGACCCCGTCAGGGTGGCGGAGCAGTTCTCCGTGTTGGACCACATGAGCGACGGAAGGGCGGTGGTCGGAGTGGGCCGCGGCCTGGCCAGGGTCGAGTTTGACGGATTCAAATTGAACATGACCGAGTCCCGTGCCAAGTTCGCTGAAAGCGCCCAACTTCTGGTCCAGGCGTTGGAAGACGGAGTCGCCGAGTTCGACGGTGAACTGATAAAGCAGCCCAGGGTGGACATCCGTCCCAAGCCGTTCAAAAGCTTCAAAGGACGTACCTACGCCGCCGCTGTTTCGCCGGAGTCCTCTCTGGCGCTGGCCCAGTTGGGTCTGGGCATGCTGATCATCCCCCAGAAACCCTGGAGTGAGGTCGAGACCGAGTTGAAGGCCTACCGGGAGATCTTTCAAGAGGTGAACGGATCACCAGCCCCGCCGCCCATCGTGGTGGGTTTCACCGTCTGCCACGAAGACGAAGACACAGCTAGGGAGATGGCCACCGAGTACGTCGGCAGCTACTGGGAGTCGATAATGGACCATTACGAGTTCCACAGCGACCATCTGAAGACTACCAAGGGTTACGAATACTACGGCAAATTCACCGAGAAGATCGAACAATACGGCGACCAAGACGTGAAGGACTTTTTCCTCGACCTGCAGGTCTGGGGCACGCCGGAGCAGTGTTACCAGAAGATCATGGACACCAGAGGCCGCACCGGGGCTGACTCATTCTTGGCGGCGTTCAGCTTCGGGGGCATGCCTTACGGTGATGTCGAGCAGAGTATGAGGTTATTCGCCAAAGAAGTGATGCCCAGGCTGAAGAGCGTGCCAGCTTTCGCCTAGAGACCTAAGCTCCCGTGTAACGCATGTCCTCGAGTTTCGTTTCGCCCAAGGCCCGCCAGGCGAACCGCTCGCTATAGACATTCTCGATACCTTCCAGAGCGTCGGCCGCCAGCCCGCCCAACACCGGAGCGAACTTAAAGGCATGCCCGCTCCCACCGGTGGCGACTACCAACCCCTGCTGGTCTGGGTCGCGCCCGATCCAGAAATCGCCATCCCAGGTGTCGCAGTAGAGGCACATCTTGCTACCGTGAAGCGGCAGTGATGCCAAGGACGGGAGTGACTGGGTCAAGAATGCCCGGCAAAGGGCCTCGTCTTCCTTGAGAATGACCCGGTCCGCGTCGGCGTGAACCCGCCTGCCCGGTCCGTGGTTGGCCATCTTGACCACGCCCTCATGGTTTAGCGGGAAGCCGTACCAGCCACTTCGGGGAATGTCTGCGCCCCAAGGCGGAAAAGAGGGAGGAGGGTAGATGTCAGGGTCTTCCGGTTTGAAGTAGAAGATCGGCTGTCCCACCGGCCACATCCGGTCCGCGAGTTCCGGCAACAGGATGGGTGTCCAGACACCGGCGGCAATCACAACCCAATCGGCCCGCAACTCTTTCTGATCGGACCCTGTGGCAGTTACCGCTCCGACGACTCTGTTGCCCTCACGCAGTAACCCAGCCGCTGGAAACCCGCTCACCACGTTCACTCCAGATTCCGCAGCGTCTGCGGCTAAAGTTGCAATAACCTCACCGGCCTCAGCCCAGCCGGCGACTGGATTGAAGTACCCGTCGATGTAATATTCGGAGTTCCAGCGGGGATACCTTCGGGCTAGGTCGCCGGGAGCCAGGCGTTCCAGAGGGAAGCCGCGTGAAGTCAAAAGACTGTAAGAGTCGTGCTCGAATTCTCCGGCGGTCATGGGTACGCTGGTCATGAGCAGAAACCCGTCTTCATGGTAGAGATCCCGGCCCCAGCGCCCGTTCCAGCGATGCCAGCCCACAATGGATTCGGCGCCCAACGAGGAATAGAGACCGTCGCCGCCGTAGTCCATCCGCACCATTCGGCTGACGTCATTTGAGGCAGCCTTGGGATGGGGTATCGGGCCTGGGTCGGCTACAGTTACCTGATGCCCCCTTTGCTGAAGCTCCAGCGCAGCGGTTAAGCCAAAAACACCGGCGCCGATGACCAGGACCGAGTATTCAGAAGCCACGGATCACCCAGCAGAGGCCGATCTGATGGCCTCCCGTAGTTCATCGATGCTGACGTCACCGCCATGGAGTTCGCCACCGATCATGTAGGTGGGAGTGCCGCCCACCCCCCTCTCTTTCGCCGCTGCATATTCAGCCAACACGGCGCTCTGGTACTCCCCAGACTCGATCCGCGGTCCCAGGTCTCCCCAGTCCATTCCGGCGCCTTCAACGAAGCCCTTCAGAACTTCCATGTCGTTGAGGTCCACTCCCGACTTCCAGTAGGCCCCGGCAGCCAGATGATGGAGCTCCCCGTCTTTTCCCTTCTCCTTGGCGTAGGCGGTGACCTCGTGGGCCCGCAAAGTATTCGGCGACCACTGGGGCCGGTGCATCTCCAGGCCCACCCCTTTGGCCCTTTCCTGCATCGCGGCGTTAAGCTCTGTTTGAGTCTCACCATCGAAAAGTCGGCGCTCCTCCCCTTCCGGAGGACGTTCGGGCCGCAGCAGATACGGTCTCCGGTCTACATCAATGGAAAGCTCCGTAGAAAGTTCCTTGGCCAACATGTCGAGCCTGCCCAGGCCGACGTAGCAATAGGGTCAAGTGTAGTCGTACCAAACAGTGACTTTAACAGCGGAGGATGCGGTCATGTTGTACCTCTTTGGGGTGAGTGATGCTGCCTTGAGAAATTCCGGGTCCATAATTTCGGCGTATTGTAGCACGCATGATCACGGATTCTTACAGAGTGCCCGCGTCTCGGAATCGCATGCGGCGTAAATATCTTTCCGATTTAGACAACAGTCTTATATCGAATTCATTAATAACTTGACAATTGCCTGCTATGGTTGAAAGACATATATTGTAGTTAATCAACGTAAAGGATTTTGGAACAAAATCGATTGTCGGTTGTGACACCCAATCGGGTGCTCACTTAAATCAGTCGCGTGGTAGACGTATCACGCAAGAGCGTTCCTACGAATGGGGTGACTTGGGGGACAAGATTATGGACCGGCTAATAGGCAAAGTAATAATCGTGACGGGCGGCGAGCTCTTGTCAAAACCTGTGGAAATTCCCTTCCGGGCTAATGGCGGATCAGTCCGCCGCAGCCGC
>JAQBXL010000040.1 GCA_027624135.1 Chloroflexota bacterium | reverse complement strand
CCCCGTCAAACACAACTGCTCCGCCACGGAATGACCCACTCGACCGCAAGGTCTACGGGACAGGCTCATTTATGCCGACATCGATGGTGACGGCGACGTGGAACGCGTAGCATTGTTCGACGCTGCTCTCGAAGGGTACTTCTGGGACTACGACAACAATGGTCTCAAGATAGTACAGCTTCGCTTCTACGAGATCCCGACTACTGTTCCAGCTCCGTAGGATATTGAACTGAAGTGGCGCACAGGCAAGGGCCGCTTTTTCATCGCCAAACTTGTCGGAATCTCCCTAGAACAGGGCAATGGGGCTGACCGGAGACCCGGTCACGTTGCGCAACCGCAGGGGGGCCAGGGTTAGCATGAACTCGTAGCGGTTGCGTTCGGCGCAGGCGGCGGCCAGCTCTTCCAAGTTGCAGTTGTCGATGAGCCACAGCCCCAGGGTGACCAGGCACATGGTGTGGAGCGGCGACCCCACGCCGCTGTAGTGGGAGGGCCGGAAGTCGTTGGACGTGTCGGTGCCCAGCATGGCGATGCCCCGTTCCTTGAATAAGGGCGTGCAGGCTACCTGGCAAGCGGTCATCGGCTCCCCGGCCTTGGCGGGCGGGCTGTCCAGGCGCATCCGGTGGTTGCCTGTGCGGACCAGAAGTATGTCCCCTTCTTCTATCTTCACGCCCTGGGCCTCTTCGGCCTCCAGCAGGTCCACCGTCATCACCGGCTCGTTGGGGTCCAGGTACTCAACGCCCCGCAGCTTGGGCAGGTCCAGCAGCACTCCTTTGGTGACGATCCCGGCGTGGGCCGCCTCGATGGAGTGGGTCTGTGCGCCCTCACGCGAAGTGATCATGCTGGCCGGTTTGCCGTTGTAGAGGTGGCCCTGCCATGAGTAGTGGGACATGGCGTCGATGTGGGTGATGCTCTGGCCGTGGAACACCATGCCGATGAACTCGGCGGCGCCCCGGCGGTTGTATTGCCGCTCGGGAGAATCCGTGGTCCGGCCCTCGCCGCTGTCCACCATGAACCGCTGCACCTGGAAGGTGACGTCGGCGTGCATGTCGGTGCTGATGGGACGGGCACAGCTCACGGGGATACCGTCCTGCACCAACGCCGCGGCCTGTCGGCGTTTGGCCGGAGTGATCAGGTTCAGACATCCGAGCTGGTCATCGTCGCCCCAGCGGCCCCAGTTGCTGAGGGATTCCATCCAGTCCAGCACCTGTGCCTCGTCGGGAATCTGCCTGGAACTCGTTTGCGTCATGGTTTCATCTCCTCATAATTAGCAATCGTCTGATCGATCTTTTTCGCGTAATCTCTACGCTTCAGCCGGGGCTACCCAGGCGGGCTCCCGAGGCGGGCTCCAATGAAGCCGGGAGCGCCACGTAGGAAGTCACTTACGGCCACAGCTCTCTTTCCTTCTAATTGGACGGTTTTCAGGCCCAGCAATCTATCGCCGGTCACCACCGCCGCCGGGGCAGCGGGATCGTCAGTATCGACGACCTGTCCCATCTCCCCGCTGCTTGCTCCGGCGGGCAAGACCGCTACCTCGACGAGTTTGAGTCCGCTACCGTTCCAGTTGGTGAATAGCCCCGGCCACGGAGTAAAAGCTCGGGCCCGCCGCTCCAACTCTGCGGCGGTCAAGGCCCAGTTTGCCAGGCCGTCGGCCCGCTCCAGTTTTCGCGTCACCGTTGCCGAGGAATCGTCTTGGGGCACGGCTTGAAGCTCACCCAATCGCCAGCGCGGCAAGGTCTTATATAGAAGTTCAGCCCCCATACCGAAGAGAGCTTCGGTCAAAGAATCCGCAGTTTCGTCGCCCCTCAGAGAATACTCCGTCTGGGCGATCAGCGGCCCGGTGTCCATACCTTGATCCAGAAGCATCAGTGTCACTCCGGTGACTCGGTCACCCTCAAGGATCGCGGTGGCCACCGGAGACGGGCCGCGGTGGCGGGGAAGCAACGATGGGTGGATGTTCAGGCAGCCAAGGGGGGCCAGCTCAAGTACGGGGGGCGGCAGCAATTTTCCGTAGGCGGCGACGATGATGGCGTCCGGTTCCAGCGCAGCTAGCTCCGATTGGACCTCGGCTGAACGGAGACTGGCCGGTTGATGGACCGGCAAACCATGCTTCAAGGCGAATTCTTTCACCGGTGAGGCTTGGGCTTGGCGGCCTCTCCCAGCGGGTCGGTCTGGCGGAGTGTAGACCCCAACCACCTCACAGTCGATTAAGCCGTCCAGGTCGGTCAGACCGGCGAGCACGGGGACAGCGAATGTGGGGGTACCCATGAAGACCAAGCGCATTGGGAAGCCATAACCTCGAAGCAGATGTTTGGCCAAGAATCGTTGAGCAACAGATGTGTTAGTGACAAACTTAGTGACAAGCAATGAGGAGCGGAGACAATAAACGGGCGCTAAACGGGCGCTACTCACCTCATTTGGCCTTGACTGGTCTTGACACACGAAAATAGCCGTTGCTAGAATACACTAACCGCTGTGCGGGAATAAAAGAAGGAGGTGATAGCGAATGGAGATTGATTTAACACGCAGGGGCGATGGTAGGCATCAGTCTGGACACGACGAGGTGATCCTTTCGTAGCCTAACAGCACGAAATTCGTGAACCTCTTCGTCGGGCCCAGGCCAATGTCTACCATCGCCCCTAGACCCCGGTTTTTTAATTAGGGCGACCTTAACACCCAGAGTTGGCCGGGCCCGGCCTTTTTTTGCCCGGCGAACTTGGGTTTTTTGACCCGGTTTAGCCCGGCCGTTTGACTCCGTATTTCAATTTGATCGTTTGACAAGAAAATACCGTCCCTATAAAATCGCGTCGCAGGTTGCCGCAAGGGCAAGGTACCAGAGGATAGATAATACATGAGCGTCCGGATTCGGCTTGCTAGGGTCGGCAAAAAAGGCCACCCTTCGTACAGGATTGTTGTCGCGGAGGTTACCGCGCCTAGGGACGGTTCCTATCTCGAGTGGATCGGGAACTACGACCCCATGATGAACCCACCCACGGTGACCCTGAAGCAAGACCGCGCTGCTCACTGGCTAAAGATGGGCGCATTGCCCACCGACGCGGTTGCCAGGATATTGGATCAGCAAGGACTGATGGAGCGCACCCACACCTTCAAGACCCGTGGCGCCGTAGCCGCCGCAGTCGAAGCGCCCGGTGCTGCCACTGCAGTAGCGGATGCACCGGTAGACGAAGCTCCTGCCGATGAGGCTGCCGTAGAAGAGACTCCTGCTGAAGAACCTGCTGCCGAAGAACCCGCTGCCGAAGAAGAAGCTGCCGAAGAATAGACTCCACAATTTGCGTGCTTCGTTGAGAACCATAAAGATCGTATGAAAGAGTTGATTGAATACATGGCCCGGTCCCTAGCCAGTGACCCCGACTCGGTGGTCGTCACCGAATCCATCGAAGATGGGCGCACCGTTTTCCGCCTCCAGGTCGCTGACGAAGACAAGGGCAAAGTCATTGGCCGCCAGGGCCGCGTCGCCCAGGCCATGCGCGTGCTGCTTCGGGTGGCCGCAGTGAAAAACGGCTCCCAAGCCGTCTTGGAAATCGTATAGTTCCCTCGGCAACCCTGATCCATCCATCTTCCCAACGCCTTTTTATGGAAGGACCGGTGCCGGAACTCGGGCATGACTGATTCCCTCCCTTCCCCTGACTCCTCTGAGCCTTCATCCAGCGCGCTAGTAGCCGTAGGACGCATCCTTGGCGCCCACGGACGCGACGGCGGAGTCCGGCTTCGATCCACCAGCGACGTTCCAGGCCGCTTCGATGTCGGCGAATCCCTTTCTGTCTCCCATGATGGCGTCAATTTGGAAGGACGGAGTTTCCAGATAGCCGAGAGCCGGGCCGTGGCCCATAAGGGTCACAATGAACTCTTCCTTTGGTTCAGAGGCTTTCGGGACCGAGATCAAGCTCAAATGCTTGCTGGGCTTTGGCTCTGCGTGCCCCAGTCCGAAGTTCCCTCTGCTGAGGAGGGCGAGTATTTCCACTACCAACTCTTGGGCTTGAATGTCCGGACGGTGGAAGGCGAAGAACTGGGCCAACTTGCCGAGATACTGGAAACGGGCAGCAACGACGTTTATGTCGTTAAGGGCGCGGAAGGCGAGATATTGGTCCCTGCTCTTGGCAAGGTCGTCCGCGAGATAGACATCGCATCCAGCCTGATGGTAGTAGATTTACCAGAAGGTCTGCGCTGAAACCTCTTTGACCCGTGCTCTCGGGCAATGCTAGAATCGATGCTAGAAGGGTTCTTGTAGATACCCGTGTAAGACAATCACTTACGGGAGTTTGTCGCTGGCGTTCCTCAGTTGGTCAGCGGTCCCTAGTTCCAGGAGGTTAGTCCATGTCCGGTCATTCAAAATGGTCAACCATCAAGCATCAGAAAGGCGCAGCCGATGCCAAGCGGGGCGTCCTATTCACCAAGATCAGCCGTGAACTGGCGATCGCCGTCAAGAACGGCGGCAGTACCGATCCCAGCATGAACTTCCACCTCCGCCTGGTGCTGGACAAGGCCAAGGCCGCCAACATGCCCCAGGACAGCATCTCCCGGGCCGTTAAGCGAGGCAGCGGAGAGGGCGCCGACGGCGAGGTTCTGGAAGAGATTACCTATGAAGGTTACGGACCCGGCGGCGGGGCCATCCTGCTGGAAGCACTGACCACCAACCGGAATCGTACCGCCTCTGACGTGCGATCTGCCTTCAGCCGAGGCGGCGGCAACCTTGGTGAGAGCGGGTGTGTCGCCTGGAACTTCGACCACTTGGGCGTTATCGGCCTGGAGATGAAGGACGAAGCCCGGGGTGAAGAGCTCGGCCTGATCGCCATCGACGCCGGCGCGGATGACGTGAAGATGGAAGACGAATTCCTGGAGATCTTCACGGCCATCGACCAACTGCAGACCGTGCAGAAAGCGCTTGAAGGCGAGGGAGTGCCACCGGACGCCGCCCAGATATCGATGGTTCCCAAAACGACCATCGCCCTGAGCGACAAACAGGCGGAGCAGACCCTGAAACTTCTCGACGTTCTCGAAGAGTTGGACGACGTTCAGAAAGCTTACACCAACGCGGACTTCCCACCCGAGGTATTAGAGCGTTACCAGTCAGAGGGCTAGCAGGTGCAAGCTGACGGTCGATCTCCGCTGGCGGTCGATTCTACTGGCGGTCGATTTCCGCTCATGGTGAGCCCGTCGAACTATTAAGGCAATGAAGACAGTCATTGGTATGTAGGCCCATCACTGGAGGGCATCCTTCGACAAGCTCAGGACGAGCGGAGAACACCAGAAACTAGTTAGCAAATGGGGCGGTGTGATGGGAATATTGGGGATCGACCCTGGAACCTTGAAGATGGGCTATGGACTGGTGGACGGAGGTTCCAACCCTCGTGCTGACGACTATGGCGTAATCTCTCTCCCCCGTACGATGCCTCTGGAGCAGCGTCTCTACCAACTGCACACCCATATCCTCAACCTGATCGCCATCTTCCACCCCACGGCCGTTGCCGTGGAAGAGCCCTTTCTGGGCAAGGGCGATCGGCACTTTCCTGGTCCCGCCATGGCTGTCGGTCAGGCCCAAGCGGCGGTCTTCATCGGCGCCGCTAGTCAGGGAATACCCATCTTTAAGTACGCACCGGCCCAGGTGAAACTGGCCGTGGCCGACTATGGCGCAGCCTCCAAGGAACAGATGCGCGAGATCATCGCCGCCACCTTGGGACTCGACGAGATTCCCGATTCCGACGCCGCCGACGCGCTCTCCGTCGGCCTTTGCCACCTGATCCATGAACAGGCGAACGTGGCCCTGGAGCGAATAATCACTCCAGGGCAAGAACGCTGAATCCAAGAGATGGCGAGAGTGGGTAGATGCGAGTGAGTAGATGATAGTAGGCGTGCACGGCATCCTGGAAACCACCGGGTCTGATTGGGTCAACGTCCGTGTCGGCGGAGTGACGCTGCAGGTGCATATCCCCGCCAATTCTGTGTCCAGCCTGGGAGCCATTGGTTCACAGGTCAACCTGCACACCCATCTTCGTATCCGTGATGAAGAACCGGTCCTTTACGGTTTCACCGATGCCGCCGCCCTTGGTCTGTTCAGCATGCTCACCGCCGTGTCTGGAGTGGGGCCGAGGATGGCCTTGGCGCTGCTATCGACTCTCGACCCGGCCCGGCTGCAGACTGCCATAGTCACCGGAGATGTGGCGGCTTTGTCATCGGCCCAAGGCGTGGGCAACCGTACTGCTGGCCGGATAATCCTGGACCTCAAGGGCAAGGTCGAGGACGCCGAATTCGCCGCAGTAGGACTTTCCGGCGACGCCGACGGCCAGGTCATTGCCGCCCTCACGGCCCTCGGCTACTCTCCCTCTGAAGCGAGGGCCGCCGCAGGAACTCCGGCAGTCGCTGCGGAGACCGGAGTCGACGACCGCATACGGGTCGCCCTGCAGCAGTTCGCTATTAGAGGTTAGATTTGCGTTCGCGTGTTCATGTTGACCGGTCGGACGTGCGTGGAAAGCTCAGGCTCGATATAATGTATCTTTGGCAGGCGAACTGCCGCAGTCTCACTGATTCAATAAGCCCCGCAGGGACACGAGCACAATATGGCAACCTACACTCGCGGAAAAAAATGGGCTGACGCCGGCAAGGACCTCCAGAAGAATCGGGACGCTGGTATCCAGCCCGAGGACCGGAAGTTCGAACTGGTTTCCGACTTTGAGATGACTGGCGACCAACCAGGCGCTGTCGCCCGCTTGGCTGAGGGCGTGTCTAACGGGGTTACCAAGCAGACCCTACTGGGCGTCACCGGCAGCGGCAAAACCTTCACCATGGCCAACATAGTCCAGCAGGTCCAGCGCCCCACTCTGGTCATGGCGCACAACAAGACTCTGGCCGCCCAACTGGCCTCCGAGTTCAAGGAGTTCTTTCCCCACAACGCCGTCGAGTACTTCGTGTCCTACTACGACTACTATCAGCCTGAGGCCTACGTTCCCCAGTCGGACACCTACATCGAGAAAGACTCCAGTGTAAACGAAGAACTGGACAAACTCAGGCTATCGTCCACCACGTCCCTGCTTACTCGGCGCGACGTCTTGATCGTGGCATCGGTGTCGTGCATCTACGGTTTGGGCGACCCCAACGACTACTTTAATCTGGTGGCCAACGTAAGAGTTGGAGAGACCCGGAACCGCAGCCAACTGGTGCGCCAATTGGTCGACATGCAGTACGAACGGAACGACATGGACCTGTCGCGAGCCAAGTTCCGCGTCCGCGGCGACACACTGGAATTGGTGCCTGCCTACGAAGATGCAGCGGTGCGCATCCAGTTCTTCGGGGACGAAGTAGAGCGCATCGTCCAGTTGGACCCCCTCACGGGTGAAGTTCTGGCCGACCTTTCCGACGTGGCGATCTACCCGGCGAATCACTTCGTAACCTCCAAAGAGAAAATGGAATTGGCGGTGACAGGAATCCGGGACGAATTAGTCGTGCGGCTCAAGGAATTGAAGGACGCTGGCAAGATACTGGAGGCGGCGCGCCTGGAAAGCCGGACGCATTACGACCTGGAGATGCTGCAAGAGACGGGGTTCTGCTCCGGTGTGGAGAACTACGCCCGCCACCTCTCGCAGCGGCCCGTCGGCAGCGCCCCTTGGACCCTGCTCGACTACTTCCCCGACGACTACTTGATGTTCGTGGATGAGTCCCACATGACCCTGCCCCAGGTGCGAGGCATGTACAAAGGCGATATGTCCCGGAAGTCAACGTTAGTGGATTTCGGCTTTCGCTTGCCGTCGGCTTTGGACAACCGGCCCTTGAACTTCGATGAGTACGAAGAGCACATAAACCAGGTGGTCTACGTATCGGCCACTCCTGGCCCTTACGAATTGCAGAACAGCCGGTCAGTGGTTGAGCAGGTGATCCGGCCGACCGGACTTTTGGACCCCACGTTGGAGGTCAAACCCACCGAGGGTCAGATCGACGACCTACTTCAGCAGATCAGGGAGCGGATCGAACGTTCTGAAAGGATTCTGGTCACCACGCTTACCAAGCGCATGGCTGAAGAATTGGCTGATTATCTCTCGGAGATGGGTATCCGGAACACCTACTTACACTCGGACATCCAGACTCTGGACCGTATCGAGATACTACGTGACCTGCGCATGGGCGTGTTCGATGTGATAGTGGGCATCAACCTGCTGCGGGAGGGTCTCGACTTGCCGGAGGTCAGCCTGGTGGCAATCTTGGACGCCGACAAAGAGGGCTACTTACGCTCTGCGACTTCGATGGTCCAGACCATCGGCCGGGCCGCCCGCCATTCCAACGGCCACGTCATCATGTACGCCGACCGGATCACCGACTCGATGAAGCAGGCCATCGAAGAGACAAACCGACGCCGGTCGATCCAGGCCGATCACAACAAGCAGCACGGCATCGAGCCCCAGAGCATCCAGAAAGAGGTCCACGACATTACCGAGGGCATCAAGGCCATTGCTGAGAGCCGGAACCGCTACAACGTGGTCCGTAAGGAACTATCCCGCACTGACATGTTCAAAGTGGTCAAAGACCTTGAAGTTCAGATGAAAGACTCGGCCAAGAATCTCCAGTTTGAGAAAGCCGCCCAATTCCGCGACGAGATCTTCGAACTGCGCCGCCTCCTAGCCCTGGAAGAAAAGACCTTCGGCCCCGGAGACCCGGCGCCCGAGGAAGCAGCTACTATGAAAGAAGAGTCGGCTTAGGAACCTCCCCCAGACCTGTCATTCTGATCCTTCCGCCAAAGGAAAAGAATCTTGGTTACTCGCCATAACGCTCTACACCGGAACAAAGAGACCCTTCACCATCTGCGGATGGATCAGGGTGACATTTACCTGTCATTCTGAGGAGTCAGCCGAAGAATCTGGTTACTCGCGGAAAGGTTCTACACCGGAACAAACAGACCCTTCACCTTCTGCGGAAGGATCAGGGTGACATTGGCGCGGGGGTAATTAGGCTGAGATAACCTGAGTTACTTCTTGATGTCCCACCCCAGCCAGTCGCAAACCGCCCGGCCCATGATCAGTTCCTTGTCGGCCTCGGTCAGCCAGTTCAGTTCCTCTGTGAACAAGGTTACGCACTGCTTCCATGAGCACGGCATGCGGGTGATGTCGGTGCCCCAGAACATGCGCTCCGGACCGAAGGCGTCATATATCTGGTGCAGGTAGTCGTGGATGCTGCTGTAGGGGTAGGGTCCGCTGGAGTAGCTGGGCGCGCCGGTGGCCTTGATCGCCACGTTGGGGAATTTGGCCAGGGCCAACATCTCGGGCAGGGTTGCAAAGCACTCGGCGTCGGTCTTGCCGCCGACCCGACCCAGATGATCGACGATCAGCTTTAAGCCAGGGTGGCGTTCCGCGATCGGCGCGACCATCGACATGTAGTTGGAAGCCATCAAAGCCACAGGAATTCCCAACCGCTCAGCCTCCGGCCAGATCCAGTCCATGGTGCCGTCCGTGGGCCAAGTCGTCTGGTGGGGTTGCGTGAAGCTGAACCGGAACCCGAGCATTCCGGGCTGGCTTAACCAACCGTCAACCAAGGAGCGGCTCTCCGGTTGCTCCAAGGGAATCTTCCCAAGGATGGACAGGCGATTGGGGTGAGCCTTCGCCGCATCCAATGCCAGCCCGTCAGAGCCGGGGTCCCAACTCGGCGGGTGAATAATCGCTGCGTCGATTCCGTCTTCATCCATCTCCTTGAGTAGGTCATCCGCGGAAAAATCAGGTATCTGCCGGTGGCCTGGATTGCCTGGAACATGGTTTGCCCAAAGATGTACTTGCGCGTCTACGATCAGCATCATTCGGTCTCCTCGGTGGTTAGGATTCGCGGTTAAGCTAACACACATAAAGAGGCCGTTGAAGACGTCTATCCTGAATCAAATGACGCCGCCATCAACAGGATTTGAGAGTTGATGACGGCATCATTTGATTGTTGTCCGTGACCGATATTGGTCACATCTCTACGCCGAGTTGAGAGATGCTTAGGTCAATGGACCGTCAATTGCTAGCCTTGAGGGAAGGGAATCGACCCCAGATGGGGACCGACCCAGTTGAGTTCATTGGCCAGGTGCATGGCGCTTGCTGGGACGAACCGGTCGCTGGTCATCTGCCACTCTGAGCCGTCCCAGGTGATTTCTTCGCCCGGGACCGTCAGCTTACCTACCAAGGGCGGAGGAGGTGTGTCTGCTGGGTGGTAGTAGACCACACTGGGCAGGTTTAGCTCCCAAGGACCGGCCATGGCCCCATTTTTGCCGGGAGGCGCTGAAAGCTGCAATCCGGCCAGGCTGATCGTGCTTTCATAGAATGCTAGAAGAATCTTGTATCCTTCATCCATGATGTCGCCATCGACCTGCTGTACGAAGAAGTTCAGCCCCCCGATGATCCATGCAACGTCGTCTGTTGTGTAAATCTGTTTGCTGTTGAAGACCCCATTATCTGCGTCAAAATCCCCACTGATCGACTCAAATAACGCGGTGGCTGCCGGAAGGTAGCTCCGGTCATCTGCCGCAACCGCCGCTGCCGTTAAGCCGACTATAGCGGCGGATTTTTCGACCACTCCTTCGGAGGCAGATGTAACCTGGAGCGATTCCGCTATTTCTTGCAGCTTGGTTATCGCCGCTGTTGCAGATTCGTTACCGTCGTTTACCCAGGCGAAATAAGCCAGAGCACGAATGGCGGCAGCCGCTTCTTGGGGAGAATCGGGAACCCGGCCCCCCAAGGTTTGGAACAGACCATCGGCTGCTCCTGCAAACATGGGGTTGGAGTCGGAGTTGGCGTAGCGGCCAGCGGCGGTCAAACCTGCGATGTCGGCCATCGTGTGGAGCATGACCCAATTCCCGATGTAGTCTAGATTTCCGTCAGAGTCATGGTAAAGACCGTCTTCGCCCTTCAACTCTTGCATCGCGTACTGACCCTGCATCTGGGCCAACATGGAAACTACTAATCCGATGAACCGCTGCTGTGCGCCGAAGTCACCGCCGGGTTCGCCAAAATGCTCGCTGGCGAAATTCCTGGCCCATTGGCTCTCTTTCAGCATGGTCTCTGCTTGACCTCGGACCGATATCGTCGTGTCGAAGGTCCCCGGGCCCAATCGAAACGCTTCAAAGTCCAGCGGTTCAAAATCTCGTGGGTCTTTAATGAGACTTGCGCTGCCTGACGCATAGATCGCTTGCAACGGCATCATGTTCGTCGGGAGCATGACCGGATCAGCTGGGTTCTGGGCCACCATGGCCATACCTTGCATCAGAGTCTCGACCGGAGGCTGGAATGGGATTCCCATTCCCGATGCCATGACGAAAGGCCCGAACTGGTCCCGAGACAGCCAATAAGACTGCCAAACCAAGGCGGTCCGGTTGAATTCAGGGTCGCCACCTCGTATTCCGCTGCTTACCAAGGCAGCGTTGACTGCGGTGGGGGATGGCGTGGGGGTTTCGACCTGAGTTATGGCTGTGGACGTTGGCACTGGAAGAGGAGTCGATGTGGCATCAGCGCCACAGGCCACTGCTAATAATCCAATTACGGCCAGAAATGCAGTTAATGTTTTCCGACCAGCTAGATGGGTGATCATTCACATCTCCTAGAGTGGTTTCCGAGACTCGATCTGAGTCTTCAGAAAATATGATGTGAAAATCTTTACAAACGATTCACTTCAGCCGCCTTGCACCACGCTATGCAGCCTTGCCAGCAGAGCCCCGTTCTCCTCGGCGGAGAAGTTGTCCACCGTGGGGACGGCGTCGCCCGTGGTCCCGTCCACCGCCCCTGATGCCACCATGCCGTGCAACATCGCGGTCTCTGACTCCACAGATGGCAGCAGGTTCTTTCCGGTGATTCGGGATAGAGCGGCCACCAGGCCGTACCCGCCCCAGTTCGACACGCTGGCGATGACCAGGCGGTCTACCTGGTTTACGGCAGGGTAATCGGGCAGAGAATCAACCAATGGAATGACCTCGGCCAGGTTTCCCATGCCGATCTCGTTGCCGCCGTCTCCGATACCCACTGAGGGAATCGCCGAGTCGAAGAGGTAGTCCAACCGGGCGGTGTGGGCCGAGATGTCGACGTAGCGCATGTTCAGGTAGGCGTCTTCCCTGGTGCGGCCGCACCGCTCAATGGAAATCAGCAATGAGGGTTTGACCCGTTCCAGAATGGCTGTGGCGTGTACCTTGCTGGCGTCCACTCCGTCGATGGGGAAGTCGATGACCTCGGAACCGCCGGCGTAGTTCCGTAACACGGGAGTGGTGTATTCATCGCTTACGTAGGTTACCGGTCGGCCCAGGGACTTTAACGCCTCCCCGATGGCGATGGCTCCTGGCGGGCCGTCGGTCTCAGGCTTGCCGGCCATAACCACGTAGAATCCAGTGACGATGATCACGTCGCCCGGATTATCGATTATGAACTGGGCTGCCTGGGAACAGTAGTCCGGCGGCAGATAGGGCCGCAAGGCCAGCATTCCCCGCTTGTCGTGATCCAGGATGATGTCTTCTATCGATTCGGCCAATCTCCGTACCCCAACAAAGCTGAATGCCAATCGCTGTTAGCTAAGAGCTAGATAACGGCGTAATCCGCGTCGCGTTGGTCGGTGATGAACATCTTGCCTGGTGCGTGGGTGATCATTAGCGGCGGCTTGCAGGTGAGTGCTACAGCCTGGGGAGTCACGCCGCAGGCCCAGAACACCGGTTCCTCGTTGGCCTTAATCTCGATAGGATCCCCGAAGTCGGGCTTTGATATGTCGCCGATGCCGATGTCATGGGGGCTGCCGATGTGCACCGGAGCGCCGTGGGTGGCGGGGAACCGGGATGTCACCTGGACGGCCCGGACGATCTGATCTCTTTTCACGGGCCTCATGCTGACGACTATCGGCCCGGAGAAGACGCCGGCCGGGGTGGTGGCGATGTTGGTGATATACATGGCCACGTTGCTACCGGTCTCTTGGTGGCGTAGAGGGATTCCCGCCTCCAGCATGGCCGTCTCAAAAGAGAAACTGCAGCCCAACAGAAATGACACCAGGTCATCCCGCCAGTAATCCTCAATCGTATCAACTTCCGCGGTGAGCTGACCGTGTTCATATATGCGGTAGCCGGCGGCATCGGTGCGGATGTCGGCGCCAGGGGAGGTGAGCGCCGGCTCAACTTTCCCTGGTTCAATGACTTCCAACAGCGGACACGGTTTTGGGTTTCTTTGGCAGAACAGCAGGAAGTCGAAGGCCAGATCTTGGGGCAGGATGGCCAGATTTGCTTGAACATGACCCGGAGCCACTCCCGAGGTGATACCTCGCCACTCGTTGGACCGGATCTGCCGCCGGACATCCTGGGCTGAACTGGTAATCGTCTGGGCGCTCATAGCTCCACTCCCTGGCAGCCTCACGCAACGTACTCAATCAAGACTGCCGCTGCTACCGCCATGATAGTTGCACCCAAGTTTAGCGTCAATCGCAGCCGGTCCGCCGTTTGGTCGGCCGTTCTGTCGAATGAAGATCCGTGCGTTGGCCTGCACTGGCTGCGAGAACCACCTGTGACGACGAAGCTGTTTGGTATACTTTTCATGAAAATACGAAACGCGGGCTGCCGCGGGGGTTTTGGGCCACACTTTTGTATCACCTCTTTGTCTTGGTCAACCACGGAGGCGCCTCCAGCACGCTGCCGGACGCTCTCATCCGGGCCGGTATGTCTTGCCAGGTTGGTGTCGATCTGGAGCAGCTTGACGAGAACGGGGTTACACCCCCGGACGCGGTGTTGCTGGATATGTCTTCATTGGAAGACCGGGATGCCCGGCTCTTTGTCGAGGAATGCCACGACCGAAAACTCCCAGTGCTTGCTGCGATTTCCAAAGAGACGGTCACCGATTACGACCCATCACTGAACGCCGATGAAATGGTGGTCTGCCCCGTCTCAGAGGGCGAACTGACCGCCAGGGTGAAACAGGCGATCTTCCGAGTCAACGGTCCTGCCGGCCCACAATTGCTCAGGGTGGGGGACCTCTCCATCGACTTGGAGCGCTACGAAGTGAGCGTGGCGGGCCGAAGAGTGTCGTTAACCTATAAAGAGTTCCAACTCTTGGTTCTCTTGGCCTCCAACCCCGGAAGGGTCTACACCAGAGAAGCGCTGCTAAGCCAGATCTGGGGGTATGACTACCTGGGCGGCACCCGCACCGTTGACGTTCATATCAGGCGGCTCCGCTCTAAGGTGGAATCCCCAGGCCGCTCGTTCGTGGAGACCATCTGGAACGTTGGCTACCGGTTCAAAGCGCCAGTTTAGCCAGTTACGCTACGTTGGCGGCGGCCTGATCGACGAAGCGGGCAACTTGGGCGGCGATGGCGGCGTGCTCCGGCAGTTTTAACCCTGGATCCTCTCCCATCAGCATGGCGGCTTCGTTCCTGGCCATCTCCAATAACTCGCGGTCCGAGATGTGGGCCATCCGCAGACTGGGCAGGCCGCTCTGCCGGGTGCCGAAGAAATCGCCGGGCCCGCGCAACTCCAGGTCCACCTCAGCAAGCTGGAATCCGTCGTGTATCCGCTCCAGCGCTGATAGCCGCTCCTTGGCGTTCTCAGAGGCAGAGTCCGAAAGCAGCATGCAGTAGCTCTTATGCTCTCCCCTTCCGACCCGGCCACGGAACTGGTGCAGTTGGGCTAGCCCGAACCGGTCGGCCCCGTCAATGAGCATTACGGTAGCGTTGGCCACGTCGATTCCCACCTCCACCACCGGTGTGGACACCAGGATGTCCAACTCTCCGTCCCGGAATTGCCGCATGATCTTGTCCTTCTCCTTGCCGGGCATCCGGCCGTGGAGCAGCCCCAATGACAGGTCAGGGAAAACCTCAGTGGACAGGAATTGGTATTGCTCGGTTGCGGCTTTGGCCTCGATGGTTTCGGACTCGTCCACCAATGGACACACCACAAAGGCTTGCCTTCCTTGCTCGACCTGCTTGCGTATGAAGCCGTAGGCTGTGTCTCTCTGTTCCGGGTCCAACCACTTGGTGGCCACTTCCTGGCGTCCGGCGGGCATCTCGTCGATGGTGGAGATATCCAGGTCTCCGAACAGAGTTAGCGACAAGGTCCTTGGTATGGGCGTGGCCGACATTATCAGCGTGTGTGGATTCCCTTGGCCGCGCTCTTGAAGGGCCGATCTCTGCATGACCCCGAACCGGTGCTGTTCATCGGCCACCGCCAAGGCCAGCTTGGGCATGGATATGCCTTCTTGGATCAGGGCTTGGGTTCCCACCAAGATGTCCAACGTCCCGTCTGCGGCCATCTTGGTCAACTCACGTCTGGCTGGCGCACGGGAACTGCCGGTCAGCAGGCCGATCGACACCGGCCGGTCCAGGTGCTCCAGGTAGACGGAGATTAGATGAGGTTCCTGCACCGGACGGGCCAGTCCGCTGAGCAGGTTGCCGATGCTCTGGAAATGCTGTTCGGCCAGTATTTCGGTGGGCACCATCATGGCCGACTGATAGCCGGCGGCGGCCACCGAAAGCAGGGCTGATAATGCGACCACCGTCTTGCCGCTGCCCACCTCACCCTGGAGCAGCCGGCTCATGGGCGGGGTGCCCTGGCGCATATCGGATTCAATCTCCTGGATGCAACGGCGCTGAGCTTTCGTCAAAGGGAAAGGCAGCGTTTTGTAGAACGCGTCGATGACGTTGGCCGGGGATGAGATATCGATGCCCTTCAAATCGTCGTGCTGCAACTTCCGGCGGGCCAATACAGCCAATTGAAGGGTGAAGAGTTCGTCGAACGCCAGGCGGCGGCGGGCCAGTTCCCAGGTCTCCATGTCCTTGGGATAGTGGCCTTGGTAGACCGCGTCTAGCAATGGCATCAATCTGGTCCGGGCCAAAATCTTATCCGGAAGAGCCTCTTCCAGACCGCCCAGCCAGTTTTGAACCGCCTGCCAAGTCAGACGCCGCATGTTACGGCGGGTCAGGCCTTCGGTCAGCGGATACACCGGCACCAATCGCCCGGTGTGCACTCCTGATCCAGTTGTCTCCAGCAACTCATGCTCGGGATTTTCAAAAACGAGCTGCCCTCGAAATACGGTGGCCTTGCCGCTGATGGCGATCTGGCTGCCGGGTTTAAGCGTCCGCGCCAGATACCGTTGCCCAAACCAGATCGCCCGAAGGTTCCCGGTGTCGTCGCTCAGCACTGCTTCGGTATCCCGGCGGCCTCCCCTGGGCCCTTTGGCTACCTCACGGGCTTCCCAGACCGTGGCAACGACCGTGCATTCTTCGCCAGGTGTGAGGTGGGCAATCTTCACTGCGGTAGAGTAGTCTTCATGGCGGCGGGGGAACAGGTAGAGCAGGTCCCGCACGGTTGCCACGTCCAGCCGTTTGAGCCGGGCGGTCATCTTGGTGTCCACACCGCGCAGGCGGTCGACAGGGGCATCGACCGTGATCTCGGCGGGCGGGGACTTGTAGGCGGATTTCCTGGTTACAGAGGCCCGTTTGGCTGCCGGTTTCTTTTTAGGCAGGTCTTCGGAAGGCCCCGGCGCGTCTTTGTTAGCGTCGTGTTTCAGGGTGTCTGGTCCCGCTACCAGGGCTTCCCGCCACTGTGTGACCCATTGAGCCCGCACCTTGGTGCACATGCCTTCGTAATCTGCTTTCAGTAAGAAGGCTTCATCGCCAGCCGCGCTGGCTTGGGCCGCCATCTCATCGGCCCACCGGGCAACGAACTTATCCAGGCCGCCCATCACAGCTTTGTTGTCGAAGCCGTGGGACTCTTCCATCTTGAGTATGTTCTGGAAAGCGTCGGCCCAAGAGGGCGTTTCGGACTTTCCTTGTCTCTGTGAAGCCATCAGGCGGTTACCCTATCACGCTGATTCCCCGGTTTCGAGGGAATAAACGAAACGATTTACCAATCGATTTAATAAAGGATTACTTCAATCATTCGCGTCTGGCGGCGGTCAGTCAATCGGTGAATGACATAACTCTGTCTGAACCGTACTCACTTGGTCTGTTGCGTGATAGCTACACCCAAGGCGTCGGGGCCGATGTAGGTGCCCAGAGTGGACCCGAACCGGGTTTCGATTATCTGGTCGGCGGGCAACAGGTCCGTCAGTTCCTGCTTCAGTATATGCATCCGGTCTGGGTCTGTGCTGTAGATCACAGCCAAGCGGCTCACCGGGGCTAGTTCCCGGGCCAGTTCAACCAGGCGGCGCATGGCCCGATCACTATTCCGGGGCCGCTCCACCGGGTGGGCCTCGCCGTCGTGAAGCCGCAGGATCGGCTTCACGTGCAAGATTGAGCCCATGAACGCGCGGGCTTTACCGATGCGCCCACCCTTTTGGAGGTACTCCAGGGTGTCTAGTGCGAACAACCCATGATGAGACGGCAACTTCTCCCGGACTTTTGCCGCGATCTCCAGGTAGTCACCACCTTGGGACGCCAATTCCGCGGCGTCGAGCACCGCCAGGCCCAGGGATATGGACGCCAGGTGGGAATCGATTATCTCAACCTGTGCGCCGTCATCCAGCGAAGTTTTAGCCTGCGATGCCGAGTTCATCGTGCCGCTTAATTTTCCGGAAACGTGTATCGATACAACCTGATGGCCTTGGCCAACTAACTCCCGGTAAACCTCTTGGAAATCCGCGACGGTCGGCTGGGCCGTGGTCGGTGTTCGTCCGTCTGACTGGAGGCGCCGGTAGAACTCGTCTGCCTGGATATCCACGCCGTCCTTGAAAGTCTGGTCGTCGACCACCACGTAGCACGGGAGAACGGTGATCTGGTGCTTCTGTACCAGGTCTGGGGGCAGGTCTGCCGAGCTGTCGGTAACGATGCGTACGGTCATATTCCTCAAGTGCGGCGTTGATTCGGGCCACGGGATATTCTTACTGGCTATTCATCTTGTGGGCTACTAGATTTGTGGGCTACTCGATCGAAGCCAAATATTGGTAATGGGGCTGTCCGCCATCTATCACGTCTACCTGGATACCGGGGAATTCGTCCCTCAATCCTTGGGCCACTGTCTCTGCATCGGATGCCTGCGCGTCTGCGCCGCGATAGAGGGTAACGATTGCATCCGGGCCTAGACCACCCTGGTCCAGGGCGAGTCTAAGCGCGATCTCTGGGCTGTCACCGATAGTGATCAATCTTCCTTCCATCAGCCCAATATGATCGCCTTCGACGACTTCCACTCCGTCCATTTTGACACCCCTAACAGCCGTGGTTACTTCCAACGATGTCACCTCGGACAGAGCGGCGGTCATGGCGTCGAAGTTGTCAGGCCAGGGCACTTCTGGGCTGAATGCCAGCAGCGCAGCCACTCCCTGGGGGACGCTCTTGCTCGGGACCACGTGGATGAACGATTCCATAGCCGCCGCCTGTTCCGCAGCCATGACCACATTGCCGTTGTTGGGGAGGACGATGACGTCTTTGGCGCCGGTATTTCGGGCGGCTTCGATCACCTGCCCGATACTGAGGTTTATGGTTTGGCCGCCCTCAATGATAGCGGCGCACCCGGATTCACGGAAAAGGCTGGCCAGTCCATCACCCGAGGTCACCGAAACTAACGCCAGGGCCAGGGCTGGAGCTTTGGTCTGCACGGTTTCATGGCCCGATGCGAAGGTCTGGTTCTGCCCGTCCATGTTTTCGATCTTGATATCCGAAAGGTCTCCCAAAGATCCGGCATAGCTGAGGGCCGGGCCAGTGTCATCGACGTGAATGTGGACACGGATATTGCGATCGTCGCCAATCACGACGGTGGAAAGGGCGGTCTCCTGGAAATGACTTCGCACCGCATCCGGGTCCAGGTCGCTTCCGCTGATGATGAACTGGGTGCAATTCCCCCATTCCCGCTCCAATGTCGACTCGAGATACTCGCGCTTGACCAGGCCATCTCTTCCAAGAAGCTTTCCGGCAAGCGTTCCCTCAGGCGTTCCCTGGAACCGAGACAATCCAGGCAAGCTGGCTGATGTGGAATTGCCATCAGTGGAGTAACCATCGGATAGGTAACGGAAGGCGCCGCCGATCAATACCACGATTCCCATACCGCCGGAGTCAACGACCCCGGCTTCCCGTAACACCGGCAACTGCTGTGGAGTTCGTTCTAGGGCGTCTTGAGATGCTTGATAAGCGGTTTCCCAAAGACTTATGATGCTTTGCGCGCCCGGCTTCTCCTGGACGGCCTCGGAAGCCATCCGGATCACTGTGAGCATGGTGCCTTCCACCGGGTTGCCAACCGACTTGTAGGCAGCATCAGCCGCCAGCTTGAAGGCCAATGGCAGGTCGTCCGCCGCGAGTGTCTCTTTGCCGGCCAGCGCATCTGAGAACCCTTTGAAGAATTGGGAGAGAATGACTCCGCTGTTGCCCCTGGCCCCGAAGAAAGCTCCCTGGGCAAGGGCGGCCGAGACCGTCGCGACTGAGTGGTCTAATCCGTCGGGGCATTCTTGGTTCGCCGCCTGCACAGCCGAGCGCATCGTCAGCAACATGTTGGTGCCGGTGTCGCCATCGGGCACGGGAAACACGTTCAGAGCGTTCACCACGTCCCGGTACTCTTCCAGACAACCGGTGGCTGCAGAAAAGGCCCGCTTCAGATCCTGGCCTTGTAGTTGTTCCATATCTAACTCCGCTGTCTGAGCGGACCAGCGGTTTCGTGGGGTAAACTTGTTGAAAATGACCGCGAAAATGGCCGCCGGAACATGCAGGGCAATTATATAACACGACTCACAGGGCGGGTAATTCGTGAATCGATACGGATTGGAGAAAAGAAACTGAGCAGGTAAAGGCATGGAGTGCGGTCGATACGGACTGGGCACCCAGATCCACCGCCTAAATTAGGCTAGATAAGGAAAGACCTCGTTGGCACCCTTCAGCAGAAGGGTTACGATGGGGGTTGTCACATCCAACCCATC